>JAKAVY010000067.1 GCA_021827405.1 Thermoplasmata archaeon | reverse complement strand
GGACGCCTTCCCGGGTGTGGCGGGCGGCCACCTTTCCCGCGTCCATGCCCGAGATCATGGCCGTGGGGATCCCGCCCCCGTTGGTGGCCATGACCAGATGGGCGGCGTCCCCGCAGAAGAGGGCCCTTCCCCGGATCGCGGAATCCGGTGGGGGGCCGAGCGGGACCCACCAGCGGGTCAGGTCCGTGGCCATGGGAAGGCCCCGACGGGAAAGGAAGTCCCTCAAGAGGGTGGAGAGGGTCTTCCCCGGGGGCAGCTCCGTCGCTCCCAGCCCCACGTTCGCTTCCCCCTCCTTGGGGATCACCCACGCGTACCCGCCCGGAGCGAGGCTGCCGAAGAAGAGCTCCACGCGCGAGGGGAAGGCTCCGGCCGAGGTCCCGGTCACCATCCGGTACATCTGGCTCGGGGGGGGGAAACCCACGGCCCGTCCGACCAGGGAGAGGGGACCGTCGGCCGCCACGACCGTCCGGGCCCGGACGGACTCCCCGGAGGCCAGGTGGACCTCATCGCCCACGATCCGGGTGACGGAGACGGGGTGCTGGAGCTCGGCCCCTTCCCCCTCTGCCCTTAGCGCCAGGACCTTGTCGAAGGAGCGGCGGGAGACGGAGACACCCTCTACCGAGAAGGGATACCCCCGTCCCCGGGGGTCCACACAGAGCATCTCCCGGGTCTCCCGGAGGACCGCCTCCGGAGGGATCTGGTAGACCTCTTCGAACCCCTCGTGGTTCGGGAAAAGGGTCTCGAGCTCCGGAAGGGTCGGCAGGAACTCTCCACACTGGACCGGCTGGCCGATCTCCTCCCGGCGGTCCACCAGGAGCGTCTTCGCGCCTCCCCGGGCCGCAAAGAGCGCCGCGGAACTGCCGGCCGGCCCGGCCCCTACCACCACCACGTCGAAACTTCTCATGGTCCGGCCTCCCTTAAGGAGGAGACCCCGGGGCTAATAGCCCAAGCGTAGGAACTGTTCCGCCGCCCCGTTGAACGCGTGGATGAGGGGGGTGGGGTAGATGCCGAAAACGAGGGTGAGGACCGCGCATCCCAGGATGACCCCCCAGCGGGAGAGCCCAATGGTCCGGATCTCCTCCCGGAGGACTCCCCCCCTCGACGCCGGGGCGTTGCCGACCCCCCGGGTGGAGGAGATCCGCAAGGCCGGGGAGGCCTCCCGGGAGGGCTCCGGGCCCTCGCCCGGGTCGTCGGACATGTACATGATCCGCAGGATCCGGCCGTAGTAGAACACGGACAGGGCGCTGTTCAACAGGCCCGCGACGGCCAGGAAGATGAACCAGCCCCCGGCCTCCACCGCGGCCCCGAAGACGTAGAACTTGCCCACAAACCCCAGCGTGAGAGGGATGCCGGCCAGGGAGAGCAGGAGGATGGAGAAGCTTACGGCCGTGACGGGGAGCCGGCGTCCGAGCCCCCGGTACTCCTCGATGGTGACCCCGACCCCCGCCGCCGCCGCGGCTCCCACTACCAGGAAGGCTCCGCCCTTCATCAGCACGTGAGCCACCGCCAGGAGGGTGGCCCCGGACAAGGCCGCCGGGGTGGCCACCGCGATCCCCAGGAGCAGGTAACCGGCCTGGGAGATCGAGGAATAGGCGAGCAGGCGCTTCATGTTGTGCTGCTGGAGGGCCTGGAGGTTGCCCACGGTCATGGTGACCACGGCCAGGCCCCCCAGGGCCACGAACAGGGCGTACCCCTCCGCGGAGCCGAAGACGTGGACCACGGCGATGAACACCGCGAAGAAGGCGAAGAGCCCCATCTTCTTCGATCCCGCCGAGAGCAAGGCGGAGACCGGGGCCGGTGCGCCATCGTACACATCCACGGCCCACATGTGGAAGGGCACCAGGGTGAGCTTGAACCCCAGCCCCACCATGAGCAGCCCGAAGCCCACGAGGGCGAGGTTCCCGAGCCCCCCGGCCGGCGGGAAGGCAAAGGCCGCGAGCGAGGTGGTCCCGTACGCCCCGTAGAGCAGGCTGGCGCCGAAGAAACTGATGGCGGTGGAGAGGGCGCCGATGATGTAGAACTTCATCGACGCCTCCAGGGCCCGGCTGTCCCGCCGGGAGTAGCCGACCAGCACGTAGGTGGAGAGCGTGCTCACCTCGATGGAGAGGAGCAGGAAGATGAGGTCGGCGGAGATCGCCACCAGCATCATCCCGAGGGTGGCGAGCCCCAGGAGCCCGTAGAAGATCGCGGCGCCGGGGTCGAGCTCGGCCTCCGAGAGCGAGCCCAGGCCCACCAGGAGCGCCACCCCCAGGAAGAGCGCCTGGAAGATGAGCCCCAGGCTCGTGAAGACGATCGGACCGTTCGCCGGTCCCCCGATCAAGGAAGCTGGAACGCTGGCGAGGGAGGACAACGGGTAGACCCGTAGGTCCGCGAGCACCGCGAGGAACGCCGCCAGGAGGAGCAGGGTGCTGATCCCCCCGAAGAGCGCGCGGCGCTTCGCCCCGAGCGCATCGGCCAGGAACACCAGGAGCGTCGAGGCGAGCACGAGCCCTTCGGGGAGGTAGGCGATCGGCGGGATGCCTGTCATCGGACCGGTAAGCCCCTGCCCCTACGGGCAGACTCCGCCTCCGCCGGAGAAACACGGGATGTGGAAGAGGGGGGACGCCGGGATGTACTGGGCCACCAGGAATGGCAATATCCCGTACAACACCACCAGCGCCACCATGAGGCTCAAGGCCACGAGCTCCGGGGTCGGCAGGTCGTGGGTCCGGGGGTGGGACCCTCTCGGTGGCCCGAAGCTCAAACGCTGCATCATCCACAGGTAGAAGGCCGCGGTCACCACCAGGGCGGTGAGGGGGATGAGGACCAGGAACCCCAGTCCCTGCCAGGTGGCGAAGAAGGCCGAGAACTCGGCCGGGAAGCTCACCAGGGCCGGGAGGCCCAGGGAAGCGAGCGAGCCCACCATCAGCATGGTGGACAGCCGTGGGGTGAAGGCGGTCATCCCGCCCACGGACGGGATGTCCCGGGTCCCGTAGGAGTGATGCATGGACCCGGAGACCATGAACAGGACGGCGCTGACCAGCCCGTGGGCGAACATGAGCAGCACGGCCGCGAGGACCCCCACCTCGGTCCAGAGGCCGATGGCCAGGAGCACGATCCCCATGTGGTTGATGGACGAGTAGGCCACCAGCCGTTTCAGGTCCCGCTGGGCCAGGGAGAGGAAGGCCCCCCAGACGATGGAGAGGAAGGCGAGGAAGAAGATGAGGGGGGTGAGGACCTCCCGTCCCAAGGGAAGGAGGGGCATGGCGAACCGGATGAGCCCGTAGGCCCCCATCTTCAGCAGCACCGCGGCCAAGAGGACGCTCCCTCCCGTGGGCGCCTCCACGTGCGCGTCGGGAAGCCAGGTATGGAAGGGGACCATGGGAAGCTTGACCCCGAAGCCGAAGAGCAACGCCCCGAAGAGGAGGACCTGGGTCACGGAGGAAAGCGCGCTCTGGTTGAGGCTCTGGATCCCGTAGAGGTTCACGAAGTCGAACGTCCCCCAGCCTCCGAGGAAGACCATGGCCAGGAGCGCCACGAACATGACCACGCTCGCCACGTGGGTATAGACGAAGAACTTGATCGCGGCGTAGTGCCGCCGCGCCCCTCCCCACCGGCCGATGAGGAAGAACATGGGGATGAGGACCACCTCCCAGA
>JAKAVY010000037.1 GCA_021827405.1 Thermoplasmata archaeon | reverse complement strand
CCGGCGAAGGGCAGGATGACCTCGCTGGGGAGAGGCGGGATGCCAAAGCTCTCCACCAGCATCAGGGCGAAGAGGCCCGGGAGGCCCAGGGTGTTGAGGACCCAGAGCAGGCCGGAGATGAGGGAGCCTACCAGCGTGAACACGGGGAGGTCGACCGTCCTTCTTCCTCAGGCCGGCTTGGCGAGCACCAGACGGAAGGGACGGGGGCCCTGGAGCCCCGGGACGGTCCGCGCGGGGACCCCCTCGAACGTGAGCGGGTCGGAGCAGCCCCCGCAGCTCACCGCGGGGCGCAGGCGGCCCAACCGGATGGACAGCGCCGTCCCCACCTCGATGTACTCCACCGGCCCGGGCGCGGACCGGAGCGCTTGCCGGAGCTCCTCCAGGAGGGGATCCTTGGCGGCTTCCGGCCCGGCCATGACTTTGCCAGCGCCGGCGGGAAGGTAAACCTTTCCTGAAGGAGGCCCCGTCCGCCCCGGAGCTCAAGTCTTGGGCTTCTTGGCGGCGGCCTTGGCACCCGGCCCAGACATCTTGCTCTCCAACTGGTCCAGCTCCTTCATCACGTCGTCGATGCTGGGCTCCCCCGGCTTCGCCGGTGCCGGCTCCGGCTCCGGGGCGGAGGGCGGCGTCTCCGGGCTGGAGGAAGGGGTGGGATGCGGGCGGGGAGCGATGGGCGTGGCCAGAGTGTCCTCACTGACCGTCGGCTCCTCCGGGGGAAGCAGGTCGGTACCGGCCGCAGCGCTGACCCCCGCCCCCTCCGGGGTGGGACCGGGACCCGGGCTCCAGGCCTCCGGCGCGGGCTCCTTCTTACGGCGACGGTAGACCAGCACGAGCAGCAGGAGGATGGCGAGCGCCACCAAGGCGAGCGCCAGCCAGAAGAACCCGTTCTGGTAGATGGGCGGGGGAGGCGGGGTGACGTACTGCGCCGGGGAGGGGATGGCCGTGGGTGGGGCGCTGGCGGAGACCAGCACGGCAAAGACCACGAGGGCGGCCATCCCCAGACCCAGGCCCGCCGGGATGCCCCGGTGGACCCACGGGCTCTTGCCTAGGTCGCTCACCGGCCGGGCCCCCGCGGAAAGGAGGGGGGAGGCGTGGGGCCGCTTCGCTCCCGGTGCAATAGGGAATTCATACGATGGCCTCCAACGTTGAGGACCCCAAGTGCCTCAACAGGTTCTCGCGTATTTCTATGTTATCCGAACCGCGCGGTGGGAGCCCTCACCCCCGGGGAGTTGGCCTCACCGGCCCTTGGGATCCCCCGGGCACGGTGGCCACGCTCCCGGCCAGGGGCCTCAGCGCCGGGCCCGGCCCTTGGCCCGTCCCCGTGGCGCTCGGCGGCGCCCCGGTCCTCGATCGGCAGGCTTGTTCCTGGACCGGGGTCGTGGCCCCCCGGGCGCCCGGAGGGCCAGGGTCCGCTTCACGAACGGTGCGGGGACGCCGATCGGCCAGAAGATGTTGCCATCGGGATCGGAGAACTTTGTGCCCATCCCTTCGCGCCCTTCCCGGTACGGCTCGGGGAACTCCACCCCGGAGGACGCGAGCCGGGAGGCCAGCCCGGGGAGGTCGCCCGTGAGGAAGGCGATGTCGGTGTTCCCGGGCTCCAACGGGGCGAACCCCTCGCACAGATGGAGGACAAAACGCTCACCGGGGGGAGCCACCAGGAGGGCGTGGTCCCCGATCCGGTGGATGGAGAACCCCAGTTTCTGGCGCCACCATTCGGCCGAGGCGTTCGCATCGCGCACCACCACCGCGACGTCGGCCAGGGCCAGCATGGGTTCGGGGGACGGCCCCCTCCGGATGCCCTTTGGGGGGAGCGCCAGATAAGAGGGCGCCCGACCCCTTCCCCCGCGAGGGGGAGGAACGGACGCCCCCGGACGCGGCCGGCACCGTCCCGCCGCAAAGGGAATGAGGGAGCGGCCGATGGCCCGGGCGGATCCCCCGATGCTGGACCCGCTCTACCCGTTCCTCCTCCTGCTTCTCGCCTACATGGTCTATTCGCAGTGGGTCGGCTTGGACTCCCGCTATCCCATCGCCGCGGCCCTCGTCCTCCTGGTGGTGGCGGCGGTCTTGGACGCGGGCGGGGAGACCGGGCCGGCGAACACCCTGGCCACCTACCTGTTCTTCCTCCTGGCTGCCGGGGTCGTGCTCCTCTTGGCGGACCACCTCCGCCATCCGGAGCCGGAAGCGACGCCGGAGGCCCCGGCCACCCCGGGGCCGAAGGCTCAGTAGAATTCCTTCAGGGGGTCCACGTCGGGGGGCAACCCGGCGCGCTGGGTGGTGAGCGGACCGTCCTTGAGCGCCGGCTCCAGCTCCTCGTAGGTGGGTCGCTCCGCCCGGTAGAAGAGCCCCGTGGGGATCCGCTCCCCCCACTCCAGCGTCCGTCGGAAGGCCTCCACCGGGTCGCTGGGATCATGTCCCACGGACTCCAGCTTGTAGACCCGGGACCGGAAGAAGTCGAACGTGTTGAGGTGGTTGTAGGTGACGCAGGGGGAGAAGACGTCCACCAGGGCGAAGCCCTTGTGCCGGATGCCCTGGGCGAGGAGGTCCGCCATCTGCTTCGGGTCGCCGGAGAACGCCCGGGCCACGAAGGTGGCCCCGGCGCCCAAGGCCAGGGCGAGCGGGTTCACCGGCGCCTCGATGACCCCGACCAAGGGGGTGCTCTTGGTCTTCGCCCCGAGGGTGGAGGTGGGCGAGGCCTGGCCGGTGGTGAGCCCGTAGATCTCGTTGTCCATGACCACGTAGGTCATGTCCAGGTTCCTCCGCATGGCGTGGAGGCTGTGCCCGAGGCCGATCCCGTAGCCGTCCCCATCCCCGCCGGCCACGACCACGGTCAACGACGGGTTCGCGAGCTTGATGCCGGTGGCCACCGGGACCGCCCGGCCGTGCAGCCCGTGGAACCCGTAGGTCTTGAAGAAATGCGGGAGGTTCGACGAGCAGCCGATCCCGCTGACCAGCACGAGCTCGTGGGGCGGGATCTTCAGGGCCTTGAAGGCCATCTCGAGGGCCGCCATCACCCCGTAGTCCCCGCACCCGGGGCACCAGGTCGCCTTCGTCTGGGACTTGTAGACCACCTTGAGCGGAGGCCCTTGCGGGCGGACCGGGCTCTCAGCGATGGACACGGCCGGTCACCTCCATGACCTTGGTGACGATCTCCCAGGGATAGAAGGGTTCCCCATCGTACTTCAAAAGGGTGTCCGGGAAGCGGATCCCGGTCTCGGCGGTGATGACGCGGCCCAGCTGGCCGGAGAAGTTCTGTTCGATGAGCAGCGTCCGCTTCGCCGAGCGGAGGACCCGGGCGATGGCCTCGCCGTGGAGCGGCCAGGGCTGGGCCACATGCAGATAGTTCACGGCGATCCCCTGCCCCTTCAACAGGGGGAGGGCGTCCCGGACGGGGAGCGCGGTGGAACCCCATCCCACGAGGGTGAGCTCCGCGTCCCCGGGGCCCTCCAGGGTGGGCGGCGGCGTGGCCGCCCGGATCCCGGAGAGCTTGCGCATGCGCTTCTCCATCATCTTGCGGCGCACCTCCACGTAGGCCGGGATGCCGGACAGGACGTCCGAGACCAGCCGGCCGGCCTCGTCGTGCTCGTCCGAACCGGCGTCGAACATGAGCCCCCGCTGTCCCGGGATCGCCCGGGGGGAGACCCCGCTCGGCGTGTCCTTGTAGCGGAGGTACCCGTTGCCTCCCTCCATCGGTTCCGGCACCGTGAACAGCGACGCGGGCGGGGGGAGCGCGGGAAGGTCCTCCCGGTCCAGCCCCTGGACATCCTCGGAGAGGTAGAGGTCGCTGGCCACGACCACCGGGGTCTGCCAGTCCTCGGCGAGCTGGAAGGCGCGGGCCGTCTCCCGGTAGGCCTCCGCCACGCTCCCGGGACCGAGCACCACCCGGGGGAACTCGCCCTGGGAGGCGCCGAGGATCATCTGTAGGTCCCCCTGCTCCGTCTTGGTGGGTAACCCCGTGGAGGGGCCCGAGCGCTGGGACTCCACCACCACCAGAGGGGTCTCCGTCATCCCCGCCATACCGAAGGCCTCCACCATCAACGAGAAGCCGCCCCCGCTGGTGGCGGTCATGGCCCTGACCCCGGCGTGGGAGGCCCCGATGGCCATGTTGATGGCGGCGAGCTCGTCCTCGGCCTGTTTGACCACCACGTGGAACTTCTCCGCGTGGGCGGCGAGCCAGTGCATGATGGAGCTCGCCGGGGTCATGGGGTACTGGGAGAGGAACTTCATGCCCGCGGCCACGGCCCCCAGGGCGATGGCCTGGTTGCCGCTCATGAGGAGCTTCGGGGTCCCGCCCTTCTCCGGGAGCGCCCGGTCCAAGGCGCCGATGTGCTCCGTCGCGTAGTGGAAGCCGGCCTCGCTGGCGGAGAGGTTCTGCGAGAGCACCGTCCCCTTGCGTCCCAGGCTGTCCGTGAGGATCCCGTGGAGCACGGAAAGCGGCTGGCCGGCCAGGGCCGAGACGACCCCCATGCCCACCCCGTTCTGCAAGATGGGCTCGGAGGCGAACTTCCGGGACATTTGCAAGGTCGGCACCGGGAAGAGCTTCACCCCGGCGGGGACCTGCTCGGGGGCCACGGAGAACTTCTCCGGGTCGAAGACGAGCACGCCCCCGGGGCGGAGCGTCGGGGCGTGGACCTCCACCGTCTGGCGGTCGAGGGCGTAGAGCACGTCGCACCCGTCCCCCTGGGACCAGATCCGCTCGGGGCTTCCCCGAGCCTGGAACCAGACGTGACCGCCGCGGATCACGGACTGGTAGCCGGTATGGCCGAACGCGTAGAATCCTTGACGGGTGAACAGCCGACAGAAGGTCTCGCCCACCGTGGCGATCCCATCCCCTGCGGCCCCCCCGACCCTCAGAGCGAGCTCCTGCATCGGTGGTCCTTGCCCGAAAGGGGACCGAGCGTCGCGCGCGTATTAAGGGAACCGCCACGATACGGCATGGCACGAACCCGGACCCCCGGACCGGGGGGGGAGGCGGCGGCGAGGGAAGGACCCTCCCGGTCGTGGCCCGGGCGGGGGCGGGAGGCGCCCTCAGAGGGATAAGGAAGGGCGTTTATGGTGGCGCATGGCCCGGAGCCCCTCGGGGACGCATCCTGGGAAAGGCCGCCCGCCGGAGCCCGGGGAGGATGTTTGGGACCTCTTTGCCCGAATCCACGGGGACCTGCGTCGCACGCTCGCCGGGAGGCTCCGACCCTTCCGTCTCCTCCCCTCGGAGTACCAGGCGCTCTCCCTCCTCGCTCGGGGGCCTCAGACCCTGGGCGAGCTGGGTCGGGCGCTGGGACTGACCCCGGCGGCCATCACGGACCTCACCGGGCGGCTCCGACGCCGGGCCCTGCTCACCCGGGAGCGGAACCCGAAGGATGCCCGTTCCACCGTGGTGCGGCTCAGCCCCCGAGGGGAGCGGTCCCGACAGGAGGCCAAGGCCACGTTCCGTCGCTCCCTCCGTCAGGTGGAGCGCCGGATCCCGCCGCCGGTGCTGGCCGAGCTCCGATCCGGGCTGGCCGAGCTCACGGCCGCCCTGGGGGAGGCCGAGGCCGCCCGTCCGGGCCCGGCCGGTCTGCCCCCTTCCCGGCCGGCGCGGAGGACCCGGCGATGAGGGTGCTCCTCTTCGCCCAGGCCCGGGAGGCCGCCGGTGGCCGGTCGGTCCTTCGCCGGGAGGTGCCCGTCCCGGACCCGAGCCTGGGGGGGCTCTTGCGGGAGCTCCAGGAGGAGTTCCCGGCGCTCAAGAGCCTCCTTCCCCGATGCCGGATCGCCGTCAACGGGACGTATCTCGAGGGGCCCCCGGCCCGACGTGCGCTGTCCGCCTCGGACGAGATCGCCATCCTTCCCCCCTACTCCGGGGGGTGAGAGGTGCCATGCCCCTACGATTGACCCGGTCCCGCCTCCGTCCCGAGCTACTTCTCGCCCAGGTGCGGCGTCGTGGGGCGGGAGGCCTGGAGCTCTTCGTCGGAGCGGTCCGACCGGACCGGAGTGCGCAGGGGACCGTGAGGGCGCTCTCCTACGAGGCCTATCCCCGTCTGCTCCGGCCGGAGATGGCCCGGCTGGAGAGGGAGGCCCGGCGCCGCTTCGGCCTCCTGGCGGTGGCCGGGGCCCACCGCCTCGGCCGGGTGCCCGCCGGAGAGGACGCCGTGGCGCTGGCGGTCTCCGCCGCCCACCGGCGGCCAGCCCGGGAAGGGCTCGCCTATCTGGTGGAGGGCCTCAAGGCGGCCTTGCCGATCTGGAAGAGGGAGGTGGGGAAAGCCCGATCCGGGCGTCCACGGCGAGCACCCCCTTCCCCTCGGGAAGGACGAGCAGCGGGTTCACGTCGAGCTCCTCGACCTCGGGGAGCTCCAAGGCCAGTTGCGAGATCCGGTAGAGGGCCTCGTGGAGCGCGGGCAGGTCCCCGGCGGGTTCCCCCCGGAAGGCGCCGAGCAGCGGGAACCCCTGGATCGACCTGACCATCTTCTCCGCCTCGGGAGGATGGAGCGGGGCCAGCCGGAAGGTCACGTCCTGGGTGGCCTCCACGTGGATGCCCCCCAGCCCGAAGATCAAGACGGGCCCGAACTGGGCGTCGCGGTGGATCCCCAGGATGACCTCCCGCCCTCCTTCCACGAACTTCTCCACCTCGAACCCTTCGACGACCGCCTCCGGGGCCCGGGCCTTGAGGCTCGCCCGCATGGCGGTGAGGGCGTCCCTCAGCGCCCCGGGCTCCCTGAGGTTGGCCGCGACGCCCCCGACCTCGGTCTTGTGGAGGACCTGGGGGGAGATCACCTTGAGGACCACGGGGTAACCGATCTCCTCGGCGGCGGCGAGCACTTCCGCCTCCTTCTCTGCCCGGCGGAAGGCGGGGAAGGCGATGCCGTAGTCCTCCAGCACTTCCCGGGCCTCGAACTCCGCCAGGGACCGGCGGCCCAGTGACCGGGCGTGGCGGAGCCGCCGCCGGGCCGCCCGCCGGTCCACCGCGAAGTGGGGAGCACGCTTCTCCGTCCCGGAACGCCCCTCCGCCCATCGTCCGAGGGTGCTGAGCGCCAGGACCGCTTCCTCGGGGAACACGAAGTTCGGCACCCCCGCGGACTCCAGGCGCTCCACCTCCCGGGTCAGGTCGGCCACCCCGAAGAGGCAGGAGACCACGGGCTTCGGGTTGCGGCCCCGGGCCTTCAGGATGGCCTCCACCACCTCCGCGCCCCCGGTGTTCCCGGTCGGGGTGGCGATGACCAGCACGTTGTCCACCTGGCCGGAGGAGAGGAGCAGGCGGAGGGCCCGCTCGTAACCACGGGGGGAGACGTCGGCCGTCATGTCCACGGGATTGCGGAAGGCGCCGTTGACGGAGAGGAAGGAGCGCAGACGCTTCTGGGTCCCCTCCGGGAGGGCGGGAAGGGTGAGCCCGGAGCGCACGGCGGCATCGGCCGCCACGATGCCCGGCCCCCCGGAGTTGGTGAGCACGGCCAGGCGCATGCCGGAGCGTCGGGAGCCCTGGGAGAAGACCTTGGCCATTTGGAAGAGCTCCGCCAGGCTCTGGGCCCGCAACACCCCGGCCTGTTCGAAGAGCCCGTCGAACAGCCGGTCCGACTGCGCCTGGGCCAACGAACCGGTGTGGCTGAGCGCGGCCTGGGCCCCCTGGGGGGTGCGCCCGGACTTGATCACGAGCACCGGCACGCGGCGGGAGACCTCCCGGGCCACCGTCAGGAACCGCCGGCCCTGCGCGAGAGCCTCCACGTAGAGCAGGATGACCCGGGTGGCCGGGTCCTCGGCCAGCGCGGGGAGGAGATCGTTCTCGTCCAGGCCCGCCCGGTTCCCCACCGAGACGAACTGGGTGAACCCGATGCCCTGGGCCCGGGCATAGTTCAAGATCCCGGCCCCTAGGGCCCCGCTCTGGGAGACGAACGCCACGGCCCCCCGGGTGGGGAGGGCGTTCGAGAAGGTGGCGTTGAGCCGGACCGCGGGGTCGGTGTTGAAGACCCCGAAGCAGTTCGGACCGACCAGGTTCATGTGGTATCTCGCGGCGATGGCCTTGAGCGCGGTCTCCCGCTCGATCCCCGCCCCCCCCACCTCCTTGAACCCCGAGGAGATGATCACCGCCTGGCGCGTGCCCTGGCGACCCAGCGCCTCCAGGGTCTCGGCCACCCCGGGGGCCGGGACGATGATGACCGCCAGCTCGGCGGGCTCGGGAAGGTCCGTGACCTTCGGGTAGCAGCGGACCCCGCCCACGCTCGGCCAGGAGGGGTTGACCGGGTAGACCACCCCGGTGAAGTCCTCCTTGAGGATGTTGGCGAACAGGGTGGCCCCGACGCTCTCCGGGCGGCGCGACGCGCCGACCACCGCCACCGAGCGGGGTGCAAAGAGCTCCCGGTAGGTCCCTGGCATCCTCGTTCCCTGGACGCCGGCCGGGAAGCCTCGCGATATATACCGACCGTTCGTCCCCATTGACATGGCGGCTCCCCCCCCTCCCCGGCGTCCCGGGATGCCGGGAGGCGCGCTCCAGCGGCTTCCCAAGGGGAACGTCTCCACCGTGATCGCCGTGGGGAGCGGGAAGGGAGGGGTGGGGAAATCCACGGTCACCGCGCTCCTGGCGAGCGAGCTCGCGCGCCGGGGGAACTCTGTGGGACTGCTGGACGCGGACATCACGGGGCCTTCCCTGCCGAAGCTCCTGGGGCTCCACGGGCCGCTCTCCGACCACGGCGAGGGCATCGAACCGGCCCGTACCGAGGGGGGGATGAAGGTGGTCTCCAGCCAGTTCCTGGTGGAGGAGAGCACCACCCCGGTGATCTGGCGCGGCCCCCTGGTGACCCGGTTGATCATGCAGTTCTTCGGGGGGGTGAACTGGGGGACCCTGGACTACCTCCTGTTGGACATGCCCCCGGGGACCTCGGACGTCCCGCTCACCGTCTTCCAGACGGTCCCGCTCGATGGGATGGTCTTCGTGACCACGCCCCAGGAGCTTTCCGGTCTCATCGTGAAGAAGGCGATGAACATGGCCCGGGAGCTCCGCATCCCGCTCTTGGGGCTGGTGGAGAACATGGGGACCGCCCGCTGCCCTCACTGCGGGGAGACCTTCCGGCTCTACGGGCCGAGCCGCGGGCCGGCGCTGGCGGAGGAGTACGACACGCCCTTCCTGGGGGAGCTCCCGGTGGACCCGAAGATGTCGGAGATGGCCGACCTCGGCCGGATCGACACCTACCGCTCCTCCGAGCTCACGGCGGTGACGGACCGGCTCCTGGGGAGCCTCACCGAGGCGCGGTCCCGGACCCTGACGGTGCTCCGCCCGGCGGCGCCGGAGGAGCGGCCAACTCCTCCAAGTGCACCACCGAGACCGTGAGCCCCGCGCGCCGGAGGAGCTCCGAGACCCCCGGGAGGTGAGCGTCCCCGAGGGCGGCGGCCACCCTCGGGGTCTGCCGGGCGAGGGTGGCGAGACGCCCGGCCATGTGCTCGTTCCGCTCGTCGACCAGCACCCGGGTGACCCCCGGGTAGCTCTTGCGCAGGGCGGCGAGGAGGTCGTCGCGCCCCTCGGCGTAGTCCTCCAGGCTGCCCTTCATGAGACCCGTGGGGATCACGAAGGCGGCCAGGGTGGAGAAGAGCAGACGCACCCGCTCCCGCCCGGAGAGGGAGGCGAGCAGCCGGGGCGCGGTCTCCCGCAGCGGGTCGTCCACCAGGTAGGTGGGAAGTCCCGCGCGGGAGGCGAAATCGGCCACCTCCAGCATCTCTCCCCCGGCGAGGACGCCCATGTCCCGGGCCAGGCGCTCCTGGAGATGGCCCCAGAGGCGGAAGAGCAGGGGTCCGCCGGAACGGGGCGGCCGGCGCTCTTCGGGCGGAAGGGACCGCTCCCGGGCGCGTTCCCTCAGGAGCGCGGCGCGTTCGGGGTCGAGCTCCACGGCCACCGCGGTGGGGGAGAAGGAGCTCAAGACCCGGTTCAGCCCCGCCTTCACGTCGAGCACGTGGGCGACCCCGACCAGGAGGACCGCCCCGGGAGGCGGGCTGCCTCCCGGCGAGGAGAACGTCCAGCTGGTGGAGACCGCCATGCTCCGGGAGCGAGCCCGCGGCTCAAGAGCGTTGCCCGGGCCGGTGGCCCTCCCAAAGGAGGCGGAGCCTTCGGAAGAGGCCCCTCCCATCTGCCGGGCGAGAGGCGGGGGGGAACCGCCGCGCCGGGCGCGGCCCTTGGCCGGAGGGGGGCAAGGACCCGGCGCCCTGTCTCCTCCGGGGAGGAGAGGAAAGCCCGAAATACCCCTTCCTGGTGGGCGGCCCATGGCCTGGCGCATCTACGTGATCCCCGCCGAGAAGCGGTCGGCGGTGGAAGAGCTCCTCACCCGGGACGACCTGCTCTGGCGACAGACCCGGATCCTCCGGGACGCGGTCCCCCTGGGCGGAGCCGCCGGGGAGACCTATCTGTACATGGAAGGGTCGGAGACGGCCATGACCCATGCGGACGGGGCGATCCCCCCGCTCGGGACGAAAGCGGAGGGCGCCCTCGCGGAGGGCCTCCACGCCCGGTTCAAGGAAGAGGAGGAGATGTCGGCCCAGGGCATGGGCCTCATGTTCTCCGACGAGCCCTGAGCGCGCGTCGTCACGGGGGCGGAGGCTCGTCGGCCCCGCTGGTGGGGCCGCCGCTGCGCTCCACGTCCTCGCCCCCCTGGAAGGAGCGCTGGCAGGCCGCGTAGAGGTCCTCCAGCCCGCTGCCGGTCTCGGAGCTGGAGAAGACCGGGGACCACAGGGGGCTGACTCCCTCCAAGGCCCGGAAGAGCTCCAGGGAGAGGGCGGTCCCGCCCTCCCCGGGTTCGTCGCGCGCGGCCTCGTAGAGGGTGAAGGGCTCCTCCCCCCATTGGGCGAGGCGCTCGCGCTCCTCCGGGGAGAGGAGGTCCTCCTTGGCCAGCACGTTCACCAGGGGGAGGCCGAAGCGGAACTGCACCGTGGCGGAGAGCATCAGGAGGGACAGGTAGCCGCCGGGACGGCGGGAGAGCAGCGGGTCGAAGAGGAAGGCCAGCAGGCTCCGCTCGCCGGTGAGCGCCTCCACGATGTGCCGGGAGGACTCCCGGAAGGCGAAGAGCTCCACCTGCCCGGGCGTGTCCACCAGGAGGTAATCCCCCCCCTGCTTCTCCAGGGCGCTCCGTACCTCGAAGATCTTCACCGCCATGAGGTCGCTGGCGGCCACCTGGGCCCCGTTCGGCCCGAGACCGAGCTCCGACTGCACCTCGGAGAGCTTCACCCAGTCGCGGATGTCCACGTCCGGGTCGTAGGAGGGGTTCTCCATCCCGGGGTCCAGGTTCACCGTCACCGCGTCATAACCGGCCTCGTTGAGCCAGCGGTAGAACGACCGGGTGAGCGTGGTCTTCCCCACGCCGGCGGTACCGGTGAAGTAGATCGCCACCGGGTCCATCGGTCAGTCCTTCCGGCCCCGGTTCCCGGGGGGGTGGAGGAGAAGCTCCCGGGAAAGGTCCGCCAGGAAGGCCTCCTTCCGGATCCCGTCCTTCTTGGTCACCTTCACCCGGCCCTCCTGTCGCCAAGGCTCCCGGGGGTACTGGCGGGTCTCCACCTCGGCCTCTACCCCGAGCGTCCGGCACGCGGTGGCCAGGTCCTCGGCGGTCAGTTCCCCCGGTACCCCCTGCTCCCGGGAGACCCGTCGGCCCTCGGCCCGGGAGTGGCCCTTCTTCAGGTAGGTGGGGTAGACGTAGAAGTGCGCCGGCATCGGCCCGTCAGGCCGGACCGGAGGCGGGGAGGAGGACCCCGTTGAGGACCCCGTCCTGCCCGGGCCGGGAGCGGATGCGCACCCGGCCGAGGTCGGTCTCCACCACGGCGCCCTTGTTCAGGATGTTCCGCTGCACGTAGTTCGGGTTGCTCTCGTTCTGCCGGACGGTGAGCGCCTTGGCCACCTGGTGCTTCCCGGTCGCCGGGTCGAAGACCTGGATCTTGTCGGCCACGAGCACCCGGACCTTCCGGTTCCCGCCGCGGACCCGGTACAGCTTCACCTTGGGCTCGCCGAGGGTGGGGAACTGCAGCTCCCGCGAGATCTCGAAGCGGCGCTTCTTGCGGACGGGCCGAAGCCTTCCCCCGGTGCGCTTGCGCCGCGAACGGCCCTGCCAGATCCCCATGGTCCCCGCGTGGACGGGGCGGGACCAAAGAGGGGTATTTACCTCCTCCGGGGGACGGCCCCGGGCCTACAGGTGCTTGGAGAGCGCGTCCCGGTGGGGAGCGAGCGCGGACTCCAGCGCCTGGCGGGCCTCGGGGGAGAGCGGGCCGTTCGGCTCCCGGTACCCCTCGTCGGTCTCCCTCAGGGCCCGGGCGAGGAACTTGAGGCCGGCCGGCCCCGGCGCCCGGTCGGACAGCTCGCAGAGGATGTCCACCTCCGCCTGCAGCGCCCGCCCCCGATCGTCCTCGCCCTTGCGGGCGGCCTCCACGAGGGCCAAGGCCAGCTTGGGGAGGAGGTTTGCGGTGACCAGGGCCGCCCCCCGGGCCCCGGCCTTGAGGTCGGCGAACGCCTGCCGGTCCCGCCCGGTGAGCACCGAGAGGCCCTCCGGGGCCTGGGAAAGGATGGCGGCGAGGCTCTCGGGGGCCGGGTCCGCGTGCAGAAGGCCGTTGAGGACCCCCCGGGAGGCCAGGTCGGCCACCCCGGCAGGGGCGAGGGAGTACCCGTTGACCGCGGGGTCGTTCAGCAACACCAACGGGAAGCGGGTGCGCTCCCGGAAGGGGAGGAGGTACTGCTCCAACGCCGCCGGGGCGGGGGCCCGGGAGGCCTTGGGCGGGTAGATCACCAGGACCGACGCCCCGGCGGACTCCACCGCATCGGCGAAGGCGCCAGCCTCCTCGGGGGGCCCGGGCGGGACCCCGGCCCAGAGGTCACTATAGAAATTGCTGCTCTCCGCCATCTTCTCGGCGAGCGCCAGGCGCTCGGCCGGGTCCAACCCGGAGGTCTCCCCGGCCGGGGAGAGGGTGAAGAGGTGACGGACCCCTTCGTCCAGGAGCCTCCGCCCGAACCGCGAGTTCTTCGGCAGGTCGAGGGCGCCCTGAGCGTCGAAGAGGGTCAACGCCGGGACGACCAGGCCCTCCAGCGTCACGGGGGGCCCATCGACGGAATGTATTTCACGCCTCGCGTGGGTGCGGGGCGCCGGGAGGGGAGACGGAGGTGTCCGAACCGCCGCCTTTCCCCTCCCTCTCCGGGACCCTCGGACTGGACGAGGCGGGCCGGGGGAGCGTGCTGGGTCCGCTGGTGGTCGGCGCGTTCCTCCTCCCGGGCCCCGTAAGGGCGGGGGAGGAGCGGCTCCGAAGCCTGGGGGTCCGGGACTCCAAGCGGCTCGCCCCCGGGCGTCGGGAGGAGGTCTTCGCCTCGCTTCCCGCCGTGGGTCCGTGCGCCAGTGCCCGGGCGGATCCCGCTCTCGTGGACCGGCACGTGGAGCAGAGAGGACTGAACCGGCTGGAGATCTCCCTCATGGCCCGTCTCATCCTCGAGCTTAAGCCTAAGGTGGTCCTGGTGGACGCCTGCGACGTGGATGCCCGCCGCTTTGGCCAACGGCTCAAGGACCTCGCCGGGTCCTCCGGTTGGAAGGGCCGGGTGATCTCGGCCCATGGGGCGGACGACCGGTTCCCCGTGGTAGGCGCCGCTTCCATCGTGGCGAAGGTCACCCGGGACCGGGCCCTAGCGGAGCTCCAACGCCGCGCCCCGGAGCCTTTGGGCAGCGGGTACCCGTCCGACCCGGTCACCCGGGCCTACCTGAGCGGCTGCCTGGGCCGGGGCGGGCCCCTTCCCCCGTGGGTCCGGGGTTCGTGGGCCACCCTCGACAGGATTAAGAAGGGTCCTCGGGTGTCGACCCTGGAGAGCTTCCAATGATGGAAGGGACGCTGGTCTCGCTAGTGGACCGCTTCAACCGCCGGGTGAAGGAGAACCCCGGGGTCCAGGAGGACCTTCAGGGGAAGGACCGGGTGATCCACCTCACCTTTGCGGAGGGGGAGTCCTTCACCCTGGAGCTGAAGGAAGGGCATCTCTCCGCGCCCCGCCCGGGGAACGGCGGCCCGGCGGACGTGAAGGTGCAGGTCGACGAGAAGACCTTCCAGGCGCTCTTGAGCCGGGAGATCGGGCCCATCAAGGCGCTCTACAGCGGGCGGTTGAGGATCGACGCCTCCTTCGAGGACAAGCTGCTGCTGCGCAAGCTCTTCTGAGCCGGGGCCCCGTCAGCGCAGGAAGACGCACGCCGCGACGCAGACCCCGTAATGGTCCATGGGGATGGAGAGCTCCTCCGTCCGGTAGTTGATCTTCCGGAGCTCCACGCCCCGGAAGTGGGCGATCTCCTCCATCCGCCAGCGCAGGAACTCCTTGAGCGCCTTCTGGGTGCCGTGGATGTGCCCTTCGGCCACGTACCCCCCGTGTCCGTCCGTCCGGAACCCGTAGGCGATGCCCGCGCTGATGACCTCTCCTTCCCCTCCCTGGTGCCGGGCCAACACGCAGTGGGTGATGGCCCCCATGGGCAGCGGGCGCCGGTCCACCTGGCGGATCCCATCGGGCAGGACCGAGGAGACGGAGACCAGGTTCTGCTCCCCGATGCCGGCCTTGAGCAGGGCCAGGTCGAAGGCGTTGAGCTCGCTGGTCTTGTTGATCGCCCGTCCGCTGGTGACGAAGAACCGCGTGGGGATGGGGACGAGCGGCTCCTCTCCCTTGTGCACCGACCGGGCCACGGGGGGCCACCCTCGCCCTGGCTTAAAAGCGTTCCCGGCGCAAGGGGCAGAAAGGGACCCGGTCAGACCATGATGGCGTGCCGGCGGCGCAGGGACTCCTCCGTCTCCCCCCGCCGGGCCATGAGGGCCGCCACCAGGCCGTCGGAGAGCCGCAGGCTCGCGGACTCGAAGAGCGTGCCCAGCGGCGCCCATCGGAGCCGCTCCGGTTCGTCCGGCAGGGGCAGGTGGACCAGCAGGCTGGCGGCGTGGGCCAGCTTGCTGTTCCCCCGGGCGGTGATCACCACCAGCTCGGCCCCCTCCCGGCGGACGATGTTCGCGGTCTGGACCGAGCTCTGGCTCTCCCCGCGGTTGGAGAAGATCACCACCACGTCCCCGCGGTGGACGATGGGGGTGACCGACTCGCCGATGACGAACGCCGTGAGCCCCGTCTGGACCAGCCGCATGGCGAAGGCCCGGGCGATGATCCCGGAGCGCCCGGCCCCGTAGGTGAAGATCTTCGGGGCGGAGTCCAGGAGGGCCACGACCCGGGAGACCGTCGTCGGGTCAAGGGTGCCCAACGCCCGGGTGACCCGGTCGCCGATGTACCCCACGGCGCTCAGGAAGGGGGACGGTTCGGGCCCCTCAGTGTGATCGGCCATGGCTCTTCGCCTTCGGTCTGGGCCGCTGGGGGGCGGCGGGGCGGGGGGGCCTCGCCGATCCCTTGCGGGCCGGGGGGGGCCGGGCCCGGGGAGCGGGCGGCTTCACCGGCCGGCGAGGGGCGGCCCGCTTGGGGGGAGCGGGCTTGGGCTTGGGGGGAGCGCCTGCCTCCGGTCCCGCCGGCCGGGGGGTGCCCGAGGGCGGCGGGGCCGGGTGGCGCTTGGCGAAGCGCTTGGCCAGGGCCCGTTCGTAGAGGAGCTTCATGTACATCGCGTCGTGCTCCAGGAGCGGCGACGAGCTGATCACCGTGGCATCGTAGTCCCGGTCCGCCAACAGTTCTGCCACGGCGTCGAAATGGACCATCCCCCGCTTGATCGGGGTGAGCCGGAAGTCCCCGGGGTTGTGGAACTCCACGCCCGAGAAGTTCAGGTAAAGCTCGCCATGGCTCGCCTCCACGAACTCCTCGAAGAGCGCCTGGAGCTCGGCCCGGTCCTCGAAGCGCTTGCGCTCCCGGGCGGCCAGGTGGGCCAGGTGGAGGACCGGACGGACCCCCTTGATCTCCCGCGAAAGGCGGAGGATCTCCTCCCGGGTCCCGAAGATCTCCGGATGTCCGCTCGGCTCCACCGCGAAGAGGAGGTCCGCGCGCCCCAGCCCCTCCATCCACCGCCGGAGGAGCCGTACGTCCCCCGCGAGGCGCTGGTAGGCCTCCTCCCGGTTCCCGGGGCCGTAGAAGCCCAGGTGTCCGACCACGGCCCGGCTCCCCAACCCCGCCGCCAGCGTGGAGGCCCACTGGTACTGGTGGAGCGTCCGCTCCCGGGCCGCCGGAGAGGAGACCAGGTCCACGTAGTAGGGGGCATGGAGGGTGAGGCGTACGTCCAGGGACTGGGCGAGGAGGCGACCCTGGGTGAGGTCGCTGTGCTCCTTGGCGAGGAACCAGGTGAGCAAGGTGACCCGGGAGCGCCGGGTCAACGGCTCGCTGAGCATCCTCGGGTCGCTGAGCTCCGAACCCCTGGGAGGGGGGCCGACCTCCACGATGAGGCTCCCCGGGATCTCCCGGGGCCGGCGCCCGAGCTCCTCTTCCAGGGGCTCGCGGACGAGGGGATTCACCTTGATGAACTGAAGCTCCATGGCCGAGAGCCCCACGTTGTGGATGTCGGAGATCCCGTCCCGGAGGGTCCTCCCCTTGCAGGAGAGGGGGATGCCCGCCGGGCCGAACCGAATCATTAGAAGCGACCCCCGGGACCACCGGGTGCGGGCGAGGGCGAAGCCGCCACCATCTATATACGTCGCGGAGGGGGGGGCTTCCGTGCCACGAAGAGGCATGGAAGCCCCCGGCGACGGTCCCCCCACCCCGAGGCCGTACGGGTGAACGTGGTCAGGAAGGTGCCGCCGTCCCCGGTGAGCGGCAGCACCAACCGTCCCCCCGGGACGACCGCGACGCTCCACGCCGGGGGGAAGGGCCAGCGCTGGGCATAGGAGAGGAGAAGACGGTCGAAGCGTCCGGGCCCGAGGTCCGGCTCGTCCCCGTGACCTTCCAGCACCCGCGGAAGGGTGGGGAGAGGGAGGGACGCGAGGGCCTCGCGGGAGCGCTCCACGAGGGCCGGTTCGATCTCCACCCCCACCACGGTGCCCTTCGGACCGACCAGGTGGGCGAGGAGAGCGAGGACGTACCCGGAGCCGCTCCCGAGCTCCAGCACCCGGGCTCCCGGGAAGACCTGGGCGCTCTCCAGCTGCGCGGCCACCATATCCGGGGCGGAGATCGTGGCCTCCGGCCCGATGGGGAGCGGGGTGTCCTCGTAGGCCCGGGACCTCAGGCGGGGAGGGACGAACCGTTCCCGGGGGACCCGCTCCATGGCGGAGGCGAGATCGGGAGGGAGCGGGCCGAGGTTCCGGACCCATTCCCGTCGGGCGGGAGGGATCGGCTCTTCGGCCGAAGGCCCCGAAGAGCCCGAGGTCACGGACCGCCTCCCTCGGCGCGGGGGGAGGAAGGGGCCCCGGGCGTTCGCGCCTCCAGGGGCCCGGCACGGGACGCTTCCGGAGCGAGGTCGGACCCCGACTTCAGGCCCCGCCCGAGGAAGTACATCTCGGACGAGGACTCCCGGGAGGCCTTGGGCTTGGTGACGACGAGCTGCCGGAACTCCGGGGCCAGCTCCTGCCGGAGCTCCTCCAGGAGGTCCCCCTGGAAGACCTTGGCCACGAAGGTCCCGTCCTTCCGCAGCACCTCCCGGGCGAGGAGGAAGGCCTGGCGTACCAGTTCCACGCTCCGGGCATGGTCGGTGGAGTACGCGCCGCTGATGGTGGGGGACATGTCCGAGAGGACCACATGGAACAAGACGTCCCCGAGCCGGGCCCGGAGGGCCGGGTCGCCCACCCGGCCCCGAACGAACCGTCCCCCCTCCAGAGGCTCGAAGGCCCGCACGTCCACGGAGACCACCTCCCCCCGGGGGCCCACGGCGTCCAAGGCGATCAGGCTCCAACCCCCCGGGGAGGCCCCCAGATCGAGGACCCGGTCTCCCGGCCGGAGGAAGTGGTAACGTTCGTTCAGTTCCAGGAGCTTGAAGGCGGCCCGGGAGCGGAGCCCCTCCCGCTGGGCGGCCCGGTAGAACGGGTCCTGCCGCCGCTGCTGGCTCCACCGGCGGGCCATGAGAGACCCCGCATCCTCCGGGGCCCGATAACCCTGCCGGAGGGGAACGACCCTTCGCCGGCGGGGCCGCTAGGCGGTGGGGAGAGGTCCTAAGAGCGTCCTCGCCTCCCACCAGGCGACGTGGATGGTCCGGCGGGGAGGGCGATCGGTCCTCTCCCCTCCCCGCTCCCGCTGAAGTCGGTCGAGGATCTTCGCGTGGACCTCCGGCGGGACCCCGGAGAACCCGAAGGCCTGCCTCCGCTCGAGCCGGGACTGGAGGGACCCGGGGTCCCGGGGGAGTTCGACCCGGTCCAGCCCGGCCGGCGGAACGGTGGCCAAGAGCTTCTGGCCGTTCTCCCAGTACCTCGGCCGGGGCGGAAGGGGGTAGCCGAGCTCCTCGGCGTACTGGCGGTAGCGTTCCCGGAACCGGCCCATGCCCTCGCGCCCGCCCCGGTCCGGGAAGACCGCCACCACCCGCTGACGGGAGACCCGGGCCAGCTCCCGAAGCGGAGAGAAGGGGTCCGGAAGCAGTTGGAGGACATGGACCAGGAGGGAGGCATCGAAGGACGCCTCCCGGAACGGAAGGCGGTAGAGGCTGCCGAGCACGAGAGCCTCGAGGCCCTTCTGGCGGGCCCGGCGCATCATCTCTCGGGAGATGTCGACCCCGGTCATCTGGTGGCCCTGCTCCGAGAGGGGTACGGAGAACCGGCCGGTCCCCACCCCTCCTTCCAGGACCTTCGGGCAGCCTTCCAGCGCATGGAGCACCGCCCGCAGTTCCTCTGGGGCTGGAGGGGCCCGGGTCTCGTCGTAGATGGAAGCCTCCCGGTCGAACTCGGCCATGGAGGGGGCGAGCGCGGGGAACACTTGTCAGTTGGGGGGGAGCCACGCCCGTAAGGGGACCGGACCGGCGCCGTTCCCAGCAGAGGGTGTCCGAGCCCGCCCCGGGCCGCTTCCGGGAGGGTGCGTGGCCCGCGACGAAGCGAGCCCCCCAGTGGGAAGGGGGGGCGGTTCAGGTGAAGAGGTCCTCCAGGGGGTTCTCCATCTCCCGGACCTCGCGGAGCTTGACCCCCTGGGACTCGAGCTCCCGGATCAGGGCCGGGACCTGCTCCGGTCCGGCCAGCTCCCGGCGGTAGTAGTCCCCGCTCCTCTCCCAACCCTCCAGCGCCCCGGTGGGCTCCAGGGTCCGGACCCCGATGATGAAACGAGCCGACCGGACGTTCTCCATCCGGTCGAAGAGGGTGAGGGTGCCTCCCTTCAACGTGATCACGTAGCGCCCGATCTCGCGCGCCTCGAACAGGTTGTGGGAGGAGTAGAGCACGATCCGGTCCCGGCTCAGCTGGAGGATGAGGCTCCGGATCTCCCGGGCGACCTTCGGGTCCAGGTTGGCCGTCGGTTCGTCCAAAAGGTAGATCGCCCGCTCCCGCAGGAAGACCCGGGCGATGGAGACCCGTTTGCGCTGCCCCGCGCTCAGCTTGGAGATGTACGCCTTGGAGAACTCCCGGATCTGGAGCTGGTCGAGGACCCGCTCCACATCGGCGGAGGAGGCCCCTTCCACCCTTGCGTAGAAGTCGATCCCCTCGCGCACGGTGAGCCCGTCGGGCATCCCATCCACGTGCGACAGATAGTGGAGGGTGTCCCGGGCCGCCTGCTCGTGCACGGGTACCCCGTTGATGAGGACGGTCCCGGCGGTGGGGCGGAGGATCCCGGCGATGGTGCGGAACAAGGTGGTCTTGCCGGCGCCGTTCGGCCCCAGGACCACATAGACGGAGGGCTGGTCCACCGTGAAGGAGAGGTCGTGGAGGACCGGCTTCGTCCCGTACCCGGAGGACAAGGACTGGCAGGTGAGACGGACCGCGTGCCCGGAGGGTGGGTCCGGCGGCGCCAGGGGCCTCTCCTCGAGCGTGTCTCCCATCTTTGGGCCCTCAAGCCGAGGAAAGCAGGCGGACGGGGGGCATCAGACGGTCCGTCCGGAACAGGAGGCCGAGGACGAGGAGGGCCAGGACCAGTTCGCTTCCCAAGAGGACCGGGACCGCATAGGCGCGGAGCGCCTCCACCAGGACCAGCACGATGGTAGGGGGGACCACCCCGATGAGGGGGAGGACGCCAAGGGGGCTGTTCATCCCCGAGCGGGGGGAGGCCAGGGAGGTCCAGAAGACTCCCAGGACCGTCATCAGGGTCACGGTGAGGTAGCTCATGGGGAGGGTGTAGGCGAGGAGGGCCTCGGGGAGCGCCAGGGTGAGGGCGTGCCCGCTGGCGAGGTAGGTGGCGGTCCCCGCGGACACCCCGAGGAGCACGACCAGGGAGACCTGGACCAGGCCCGCGATGAGGGTGTTCCGCAGGATCTGTCGCGGGGAGATCCCGTAGGCCACCAGGTACTCCAGCACCCCCTTCATCCGGTCGTTGGCGAAGACGAGCGCCCCTCCGACCCCCCCGGTGACGGCAAAGATGGGAAGGATGAGGGCGCCCAGGGTGACGAACAGCGTGCCGGTCACGCCGAACGCCGCAGAGTAGAACATCACCATGGCGCAACCGATGATGAGGGAGAGCCGGCCCACCACGAAGGATCGACGGATGGTCACCCCGAGAAGGGAGGGGAGGCGGGGCGCTTCGCCGGGTCCGACCCGAGTTTGGACAACACCCCCTTCCACTGACGAGGGATATGTAGTATCACCGATTGCCTAATTCGACTGGAGACTGTTACCGAGAGTGGAATCGAGGCATTTCCTTATTAGGGTAGT
>JAKAVY010000066.1 GCA_021827405.1 Thermoplasmata archaeon | reverse complement strand
GAACCTCGGCGAGAAGACCCCGGCCGAGCCCGATGAGCACCCGGTCCCGGCTCAACGGGGTGGCCCGGGCGTACGTGTCCGCGCCAATGGAGACCAGCATCTCCTGGCCCTCCGGGAAACGCTCCATGGCCTCCACGGCCTCCCGGGCGCGCGCATGGGCTTCCAAGGAGACCTGGATGAGCTCCTGCTGCCGGCTCAGGGTGGTCAGCTGCCCG
Source organism: Thermoplasmata archaeon (assembly GCA_021827405.1). Classification (GTDB taxonomy): domain Archaea; phylum Thermoplasmatota; class Thermoplasmata; order Lutacidiplasmatales; family UBA184; genus JAKATE01. Next base: position 3,673 of record JAKAVY010000066.1, on the reverse strand, counting down.
CGGTACATCTCCAGGCGGAGCAGGTCGTTCTGGACCTCAGCCTCGCTCTTCGGGCCGGCTCTCCGGCCTCCCGGCGAGCTCATGGGGCTTCCTTGGCGGGCTCCACCTGCTCCAGCCGGATCCACCGACGGGCCACGTGGTGGGTGCTCCCGACCTCCGAGAGGGCCAATTCCTTGGCCGCCTCGGCATCGGGTGCCTCCCGGACCTTGGTGAACCGCTGCCAGTAGTCCCGGCGGGCGAGATAGGAGCCACGCACCGCCCAGGTGGGCATGGTGGTTCCTCCGGGCGAGCCGACCCGGGGCCCCTTCTTAAAGCCTTTGGGAAGCCGGCGGGACGGGGGGGGTTCCCGGTCCGGCCCCGGGCCCCCCTCAGAACTTCACCAGGCTGCCCGTACGGTACGCCAGACGTTCGAAGAGGCCCAGGCAGACCATGGCGAGGGCATAGGAGGCCACTCCCGAGAGGCCCAGGTAGCCCCAGAGGGGAAGGACCTGGGACAGGGGCGCTCCCGCGAGCGTTGCGCGCACCGAGGCCACCCCCCAGGTCAACGGAAAGGCGTAGCCGACCCACTGGACCGGTAGGGGAAGGTAGCTCAAGGGGAAGTTCACGCCGGAGACGACCAGCCCGAGGAAGAGGAAGATGTTCCCCAGGATGATGGAGGTCCTCAAAAAGAGGGCAATGGCCCCCAAGAACAGCCCGAACCCGACCATGGCAAACGCGGTCAGGACCACCGAGAAGGCGAGGGGGCCCAGCGCTCCCCCGGCGACGGGTACGTGGTAGAGCCCCACCGCGTAGCCCAATCCCACGGCCACGGTGGCCAGGGAGAGGAGGATGGGGATGAGCCCCCGGCCCAGATAGAGCGGCAGCCGGCCCGCCGGGGAGGCGAGCAAGGGCTCCAAGGTCCCCTGCTGCTTCTCGCTGTCCGTGGTCTGGCAGACGGAGAAGATCGAGGAGTAGGTCACCGAGGAGACGGCGTTCCCCACCACCACGTAGGTCACCGAGGCCGGACCTCCCCCGGCCAACGTGGCCACGAAGGCGAAGAAGACCATCTGGGTGAGCGAGAGGATGAAGACCTCTCCGACGACAAAGTCCACCCGCATGAAGCCCAGGGTGGTCTTCGGGGAGAAGAGGGCGTTCCCCCAGAGGGTCCGCAGGAACCCCGGCCGGTTTCGCTCCATCCCTCCCCCTCAATAGTCCGAGGCCGTACCGGCCTCGAGCAAGTGGTGCTCCACCCAGCGGAAGACCCCCAGGGCCACCGCCAGATAGGCGAGGCTCGTGCCCAGGGTCCCCAGGAGGTCCCCCATGAGGCCGAAGGGGAGGCCCTGGTAGCCCGGGATCCCCACGTAGCGCAGCGCGTCCACGGCCCACGTGGCGGGGAACGCCAAGGAGAAGGGGCTGACCCAGAACGGGAGCAGGATGACCGGGAACATGGCCCCGCTGATGATGTAGAAGGAGAACTCCCCGACGTTCTGGATGAACCCGGAGAACCGGGTGTACACGAACAGGGCGGTGAAGAGCAGGCCCACCGCGGCCAGCGAGCCCATGAGCACCAGGAACAGGGCGAGGAAGACGAGCCCGTTGGTCAGCGGGAGCGGTTGACCATACGCCCACAAGACGACGCCTAGGACCAAGACCCCCCCCACCAGGCCCGTGACCACGTTCCAGATCACCCGGCCGGCCACGACGTAGATGTACGGGGTCGGGGCGACCAGGGTCGGCTCGAGGGTCCCCAGGAACCGGTCCTGGCCGGTCGCCCAGCCCGAACCGTAGAGCGTCTGGCCCCACATGCTCATGGTGCTCGCCCCGAGGACCGCGTAAAGCACGAGGGTGGGGCCGCTCCCCCGGAACATCTCGAACGAGGCCAGGGCAAAGATCACCGGGGCAATGGAGCTGGGGATGAGCCATTGCGGGTCGGCCACGAAGCTCAGGAGGGAGAGCCGGAGCGAGGCGCGGATCCCGCGGAGCCCGGGATGGGGAGGGGAGGTCATGACGCCGTCTCCTGCTCCACCAGGTCCAGGTAGGCGTCCTCCAGCGTGGTACGGCGCTCCCGCACGAAGAGGTCCGGGTGGGCCGCGAGGGCGCCCGACAGCGAGCTCGGCTCCCAGTCTCCCGGACGGACCCGCAGGGTGACCCTGAGGTGGGTTCCCAGGGGCTCCTGGAGGAGCCGGGAAACTCCCGGGAGGGACCGGAGCCGGGAGAGCTCGGAATCCTCGAACTCGCGGGACTCGATCTCCACCGTCCCCTCCCCGCCCACTAGCTGTTGAAGTCCGCTGGGCGTGTCGCACGCCACCATCTGCCCCCGGGCCAGGATCCCGATGCGGTGGCAGAGCTCCTCGGCCTCGAACATGTAGTGGGTGGTCAGGAAGATGGTGACCCCCTCGGAGGAGAGGGTCCGGACCAGCTTGCGGAGCTCCCGGGCGCTCCGCGGGTCGAGACCGATGGTCGGCTCGTCCAGGAAGAGAAGCGGGGGTCGGTGCAGGAGCCCCCGGGCGAGGTGGAGCTTCTGCTTCATCCCCCGGGAATACTCCTCCACCCGCCGGTCGGCCGCCTCGGTGAGCCCCACCAGGTCCAAGACCTCCCGGATCCGCGGGGCCACGTCCCGGGAAGGGAGGCCATAGAGGTCGGCGAAGTACCGCAGGTTCTCCCGCCCGCTCACCCGGTTGTAGAGGCCCCGCTCCCCCCCGAGGACGAGCCCGATCAGAGGGCGGATGGCGGACCCCTCCCGGCTCACGTCGTGCCCGAGGACCCGGGCGGTGCCGGACGTGGGAAGCAGCAGGGTAGAGAGGATCTTGGTCAGGGTGGTCTTCCCGGCCCCGTTCGGCCCCAAGAGCCCGAAGAGCTCTCCGGAATGGACGGTGAGGTCGACCCCCCGGAGGGCATCGGTGGCCACCTTCTCCTGGAACAGGAACCCCTTGCGGGAGGAGAAGCTACGGGTGAGCCGGGTCACCTCGATGACGTCGGAGGAGCGCGGTAGCATGGGCGGTAAGGTGGGCGCTACGAAGGGCTCGGGATAAGGCTTCCTTCCCAAAGACTCCCCCGTCCCCCCTGCCTTCGGACCCCCTCGGCGAGGTCCGGAGGCGGCTGACCCGTGGGGGGTCTCGCTCTTCCGGGGATCCCGAAACGCTACCCCCGGCTCCAACTGCCGGTCCGTTCCCGAAGACCGATCCGCACCTACGGTGACTGGGAGGAATCCCTCGTTTCCCGAGAACAGCGACCCATCGCTTCCCTTCGAGCCCTTCCCGTGACCTTCTCGGAGCGGCAGTGGTTCCCGCCCCCCCTGGGCGGGCTCCTGCCGGGGGCAGGGCAGGGACCGTCACCCATTCCGGCGTTGGGACCGGGAAGTAAGGGCCCCCCAGAGTGTCCCACTCCCCCCCCGGCGGTCCCCGCGGGAGCTGGAGGGGTCCAGACCCGGCCGATCGCGGCCCAGGGTTGGAGAGAGGCGTGCCGTGGCCTGCGCCAAGCCCTGGTAGAGGGGGGGCCTCCCTGCGGTGGAGGCTTCCCCTCGTCCCCTTGATGATTGTCCCGGGGAGGAGCCTCCTCAGACAACCTCAAGGACGTCTGGGCCTCCATCCCCGCTGATGCCCGGAGCCCCTTTGCTTCCCCTGCCGGACCGGATGCGTCAGTACATCGTGGATCGCTTCTACGGCCCCCGGCCACCGGAGGGGCTGGCCCGGCT
>JAKAVY010000036.1 GCA_021827405.1 Thermoplasmata archaeon | reverse complement strand
CGGGCCCCTGGGCCGGGGTGGGTCGGGGCCGAGGAAGGGGCACCGGTCGGGGCAGGAAGAGCGTGGAGGCCGACATGGTATCCCTCCGCCACTTCCTTCCCGACCAAAAGGGTGTCGGCCAGCCCCCGGAGCGAGCCCCACGGCTCCGGGCCGCCCTCTTTCCCGGAGCGCGCTACGCAAAGCCCCTTACCTGCCGGGCCCTCCCCTCCGCTCCCATGACGGACGAGGTCCGGCAGGTCTACCGGGACCGGCTCCCCTCCACCCAGGAGCTCGCGCTCTCGTGGGCCCGGGAAGGAGCCGGGGTCGGCAGCTACGTCGCCGCCGGGGAACAGACCGCCGGGCGGGGACAGGCGGGACGGGCCTGGCACTCTCCCTATGGGGGACTGTACCTCTCGGCGGTCCTCCCCGCCGCGGAGGCCGGGCTCCGGTGGCTCTCCCTCTCGACCGGGCTCGCCCTCCGAGACCTTCTCCTCTCCGAGGGCGCAACCTCCCTCTGGGTCAAGTGGCCCAACGACCTGGTGGTCGCTCCCACCCCCCGTTCCCCGGGGCCCCGGAAGCTTGCGGGGATCTTAGTCGACGTCCTCTCCATACCCTCCGGGCCCTCCCGGGCCGTGGTCGGCGTCGGCCTGAACGTCCGGCGACCTGTGGGCCGGCCCCCCCCGGGCCTTCAAGAGCGCATGGCGTTCCTGGCGGAAGGGAACGGAGCAGCCATGGAGCCGCGCGAACTCATCCCGAAGGTGCTCTCGGCGCTGCGAGCGGCGTGCGAAGGCCTGCAGGACCCGGGGACCCTCGACAACATCCCCGACCGGCTCGCCGGTGCCCTCTGGGGTGTGGGGTGCCGGATCGATGCACCCGAAGGTCCGGGCACGTTCCTGGGGGTGGACGCCTCCGGGGCGGCCCGGATCCAACTCGCGAAGGGGGAAACGCGGTCGGTCCTCCCGGGGTCCCTCACTTGGGAGGTCCCTTGAGCGGGTCGAGAGACCCCACCGGGGGTCCCGCCCCTCCTTCGGCACGCTCTCCCCAGGAACAGTTCGAGGACCGGCAGCGGCAGCTCCGGGAGCAGGAGAACCCGGCCCCCAACGGCAAGCGCCGGGGCCGCGGCGGGCTCACGGCCCGGGGCCGCCTCCTCGCCCTCTTCGATCCAGGGACCTTCGTCGAGCTGGACGCGTTGGTCACCCACCGCTCCAGTGCGTTCGGGATGGCGGGCAAGCGCCCCCTGGGGGACGGGGTGGTGACCGGTTTCGGGCGGGTGGACGGCCGGACCGTCGTCGCCTTCGCCCAGGACGCGGCGGCCTTCGGGGGCTCGCTGGGCGAGGCCCACGCCCAGAAGATCGTGAAGGGCATGGAGCTGGCCGCCCGCATCGGTGCCCCCGTGGTCGGGATCAACGACTCGGGGGGAGCGCGCATCCAGGAGGGCGTGCTCTCCCTGGGCGGGTACGGGGAGGTCTTTCACCGGAATGTCCTGCTCTCCGGGGTGGTCCCGCAGATCTCCCTCATCCTCGGCCCCTGCGCCGGGGGGGCGGTCTACTCCCCTGCCATGACCGATTTCATCATCATGACCCAGGAGGCAAGCCACATGTTCATCACCGGACCGGAGGTCATCCGGGCCGTGACGGGGGAGGAGGTGTCCATGGACACCCTCGGGGGGAGCGAGCCCCATGCCACGTTGAGCGGCGTGGCGCACCTGGTGGCGGAGGACGAACCGTCCTCGCTGGCGCTGGTGCGGCGGCTGCTCTCCTACCTGCCCTCGAACAACCTGGAGGAGCCCACGGGCTCTCCGCCCGTCGACCCTCCAGCGGGGGCGGCTGGCGAGCTCGCCGGGCTCGTCCCGGTGGACCCGGACCGGCCGTACGACGTGCACCAGGTGATCGAACGGGTGCTGGACCCGGGAAGCCTCTTGGAGGTCTTCCCCCGGTGGGCGCCCAACCTGGTCACCTCCCTGGGCCGCCTCGGCGGGATCCCGGTGGGCGTGGTGGCCAACCAGGCCTCCTACCTCGCCGGCTGCCTGGACATCTCCGCCTCGGAGAAGGGGGCTCGGTTCGTGCGGACCCTGGACGCCTTCAACGTCCCCCTCCTCACCTTCGTGGACGTCCCCGGGTTCCTCCCGGGGACCCAACAGGAGCACGGGGGCATCATCCGCCACGGGGCGAAGCTCCTCTACGCCTACTCGGAGGCCACGGTCCCCAAGCTCACGGTGATCCTGAGGAAGGCCTACGGCGGCGCCTACGTGGTGATGTGCTCGAAGCACATCGGCGCCGATGTGAACCTCGCCTGGCCCCAGGCGGAGATCGCGGTCATGGGGGCGGAGGGGGCGGTCAACATCCTCTTCCGCCGGGAGATCGCCGAGGCCGCACCGGCGGACCAGGAGGCGCTCCGGCGCCGGCTCGCGGAGGAGTACCGTACGGAGTACCTGCACCCCTACCTGGCGGCCGAGCGCGGTTACCTGGACGCGGTGATCGACCCGGCGAACACCCGAGACCAGCTGGGAATGGCCCTCACCACCCTTTTGGACAAGCGCACGGACCGGCCGGCAAGGAAGCACGGGAACATCCCTCTCTAGGAGGCGACGATGGTCGAGATCACGGAGACGGTGCTGAGGGACGGGCACCAGTCCCTCATCGCCACGCGGATGCGGACCAAGCACATGCTCCCGGCCCTGGAGCGACTGGACCAGGTCGGCTACCGCTCCCTGGAGGTCTGGGGGGGCGCCACCTTCGACGTGGCCTACCGCTACCTCCGGGAGAGCCCGTGGGAACGTCTGAGGGCCATCAAGGCGAAGGTCCGCAAGACCCCGCTGCAGATGCTGCTGCGCGGCCAGAACCTGGTGGGATACCGGCACTATCCGGACGATGTGGTGGAACGCTTCTGCTTCCGCGCGGCGGAGGAGGGAGTGGACATCTTCCGGATCTTCGACGCCCTCAACGACCCCCGGAACATGGAGGTGGCGATCCGGTCCGTGAAGAAGGCCGGGGCCCGGGTCCAGGGGACCATCTGCTATACCGAGAGCCCGGTCCATACCTTGGAGTCCTTCGTCTCCCTCGGTCGGACCCTGGCGGAACTGGGCTCCGACGAGCTCTGTATCAAGGACATGGGCGGGTTCATGCCCCCCCACGCCGCCGCCACCCTGGTCCAGGCCCTGGGGAAGCAGGTGGGGCTCCCCATCGCCGTCCACACCCACTCCTCCAGCGGGATGGCCCTCATGACCGTCTTCGCCGCTGCCGGGGCGGGGGCCAAGAGCATCGACACGGCCATGAGCCCCTTCGGGGGAGGGACCTCACAGCCCCCGACGGAGTCCGTGGTCGGAGGGCTCAAGGAGACCCCCTGGGCGACCGGGCTTCCCCTGGAACCCCTGGCCGACCTGGCCGGCTATTTCCAGGGCGTCCTCGAGCACTATCGCCCCATGCTCGAGATGAGGAGCCTGCAGGTGGACCCCCAGGTCCTCCTTCACCAGGTGCCAGGAGGGATGCTCTCCAATCTCTTTTCCCAGCTCCGGGAGCAGGAGGCCCTCGGGCGGCTCACGGAGGTCCTCCACGAGGTCCCCCGGGTCCGGGAGGACTTAGGGTTCCCCCCCCTGGTGACGCCCACGAGCCAGATCGTGGGGGCCCAGGCGGTGCTGAACGTGCTGCTGGGGCAACGCTATGCCCAGGTCACCCGGGAGGTGGAGGACTACGTCCGGGGGCTCTATGGCCGGGCACCGGGGCCGGTCTCGGCGGACCTTCGGGCCCGGGTCTTGAAGGGCACGGAGCCCTTGAAGGGCCGTCCCGCGGACCTGCTCCCTCCGGAAATGGAGAAGGTCACCTCCCAGGTGAAGGCGCTCTTGCCGGGGGCCCGGGAGGAGGAGGTGCTCTCCTACGCCATCTTCCCGGAGGTCTTCCAGGAGTATCTCGCCTGGCAGAAGAAGGGGCTCAGCGTGGACGACCTGACCGCGGTGGCGGCCGGGGTGGCGAGCGCGCTCGCCGAGCCGTCCCCGACCCTCCCGCCCGCCCCCATCCTCTCCCCGGGGGTCGCGGGGGTCGGCTCCGACTGGGCGCTGGCGGGAAGGATCCGACGGATGGACGGCCATCGGTGGCAGGATGCGTATCAGGCTCGTCGTCGACGGTGAGGAGCGCACCCTCGAGGTGGACCTCGCCCGGGGCGAGGCCCGCCTCGGGGAGCGGCCGGTCCCCTTCCGCGTGGTGGCCCGGAAGGACCGCCGCTTGGAGCTCCTCCTGGACGGGGAACCCTACACGGTCGAGGGCCTCCTCCCGGAAGGCCCCGATGAGGACCCGAGCGAGCTCACCATCAACCGGGAGCGCTACCGGGTGGGACTGAAGGAGCGCGGGAAGGGAGGCCCTTCGGTGTCGGACCCCGGCCCGGCACCCCCCAGCCCAAAGCCGGTGGGGGCTCCGTCGCGGGCCGAAGGGGGGCCCGGGGTGGCCATCGTCCCTCCGATGCCCGGGAAGGTGCTCGAGGTCCGGGTGACGGAGGGAGCCGCCGTGGCGGCGGGCCAGACGCTCCTGGTCCTCGAGGCGATGAAGATGCGGAACGAGGTGCTGAGCCCCCAGGCGGGCCGGGTCCAGGGCTTGGCGGTCTCCCCGGGGCAGATGGTGAAGGCCCGGGAGGTCCTGCTCCGGGTCGCCCCGGCCTGATCGATCCGCGGGCCCTTTCCCGAGGGGTCCCGCCGACCTTGTGTCTTGGGCCCACCCTGTCCGGCTCCGCCCGGGCCCTTATGGAACGTCTTAAGGTCCAGGGGCGGTCGGGCGCTTCCCATGCCGCACCCCTCTCGGGTCATCCCCGTGGAGCGCCTCGACGACTGGCGTTACCGCATCCCCCGGGGCACGGTCCCCGGGATGCGGGTGGAGGGGATGCTCTTCAGCACCCCCCGGCTCTCAGAGGTCTCCCGGACCGACGGGTGCTTGGAGCAGCTGGCGAACGTGGCCACCCTGCCGGGCATCCTCGGCGCCTCGTACGCCATGCCGGACATCCACTTCGGCTACGGTTTCCCCGTCGGCGGGGTCGCCGCCTTCGACCTCACGGAAGGGGTGGTCTCCCCGGGAGGCATCGGCTATGACATCAACTGCGGGGTCCGGCTCCTCAGGACCGACCTTACGGGGGAGGAGGTCCGGCCCCACCTGAAGGCCCTCGCGCGGGCCCTCTTCCAGGCCGTCCCCAGCGGGGTCGGGAGCAAGGGGGGGCTTCGGCTCTCCGGGCGAGAGCTCGACCCCGTCCTGGAGGGCGGGGCCCGCTGGGCGGTCTCCGCCGGCTATGGGTCCGAGGAGGACCTCCTCCTCCAAGAGGAGGGCGGGAACCTCCCCGGCGCGGTGGCCGCCCGGGTGAGCGAACGGGCCCACGAACGGGGCTCCCGGCAACTGGGGACCCTGGGGAGCGGGAACCACTTCCTGGAGGTGCAGGAGGTGGAGGAGGTCTTCCATCCGGAGGCGGCCCAGGCCTTCGGCCTCACCCCCCACCAGGTGGTGGTCATGCTCCACACCGGTTCCCGGGGGCTCGGGCACCAGGTGGCCACCGACTACATCCAGCAGTTCGATGAGCTCCGCGCCGCCCGGGGCCCGGAGCTCATCGACCGGCAGCTCTCCTGCGCCCGGGTCGACGGCCCGGAGGCGCGGGCCTACCTGGAGGGGATGGCCGCCGCCGCCAACTTCGCCTGGGCGAACCGACAGATCATCACCCACGGCATCCGCCAGGCCTTTGCCCAGGTCCTCTCCCGTTCCCCCGAGGAGATGGGGATCCGGCTCGTCTACGACCTTTCCCACAACATGGCGAAGGTGGAGGAGCATGCCCTCCCCGAAGGCGGGCGGGGGCGCGTGCTGGTCCACCGGAAGGGGGCCACCCGGGCCTTCCCGGCCGGACGGGCGGGCATCCCTGCTCGCTACCAGGCCGTGGGCCAGCCGGTGCTCATCCCGGGGGACATGGGCACGGCGAGCTACGTCCTCTTGGGGGCCCCGGGGAGCCTGGAACGGAGCTTCGGGTCCGCCTGCCACGGGGCCGGCCGGGTGCTCTCCCGGACCGCCGCGTCTAGGAGGTTCCAGTACGCCGAGGTCACCCGGTCGCTCGCCGGGAAGGGGATCGTGGTGGAGGCCTCCAGCCGGGAGGGCGTGACCGAGGAGGCCCCGGGCGCCTACAAGGACGTGGAGGAGGTGGTCCGGGCCACCGCCGGGGCGGGGCTCGCGGCGCCGGTGGTCCGTCTCCTTCCCCGGGCCGTCATCAAGGGATGAGGGAGCGGTTGCCGCGCATCTTCATGAGCCGGACCGTTCTCGCGGCCGGGGTCGAAGGTTGACCCCCGTGCCCTTCTGGAACAACGGTTACTTCTGGCTCGCGGTGGCCCTCTTCCTCTACGGGCTCATCGTCTACGCCCTCTGGCGGTCGGGGAGGGTGGGACGGGACAAGCCGCTGAGCCTGCTGGGCCCCCTCCTCATGGTGAAGACCCTGCGGGGTCGGGCGCTCATCGAAAGGGTGGCCCGCTTCCGCCGGGGCTGGAACCTCTTCGGGGATGTGGGGATCGTGCTCGCCTTCGCGGGCATGATCTCCATGTTCGCCCTGCTGGTCTACGGGGCGGTCCGGGCCTCCAGCATCCCGGCCTCCCAGGCCCCCTCCCCCGCCTCTGCCCTGAGCATCCCGGGGCTGAACCCGCTGCTCCCCCTCGGCTATGGGCTCCTGGCCCTGGTGGTGGGGGTCGTGCTCCATGAGCTCTCCCACGGGGTCCTGGCCCGGGCGAACGGGATCCGGGTGAAGAGCCTGGGGGTGCTCTTCCTGGTGGTCCCCCTCGGGGCCTTCGTGGAGCAGGACGAGGAGGACATGAACGCGGCCACGCGCCGGCGCCGCGACCGGGTGGCGGCGGCCGGGGTGATGTCCAACTTCGTCCTGGCGATGATCTTCTTCCTCGTCCTCTCCGCGGTGATGACCACCTCGGTCCACCCGAAGGCGTCGGGGGTGGGCATCGCCGCGGTCTTCCCGGGATCGGGGGCGGCGAACGCCACCCTCGCCCCGGGGGACATCGTCGTCTCCTTCAACGGGACGGCGACCCCGAACGCCTCCGACCTGGTCTCCGGCCTTTCGCACGCCCGTCCCGGGCAGACCGTGACGGTGGGGTGGTACAGTCAGGCCACCCAGGGGCTGACCAGCGCCCCGGTGACCCTGGGAGCGGCGAGCGCCTACCTCTCCTCGGAGCGGGGGAACCGCTCGGCGCAGCAGCAGGCCTTCCTGGGGATCAGCGAGTACCCCCTCCCTCCCCAGGTCCTGTCCGGGGTGCTGGGGAACCCGTTCACCAGCAACCTGGAGGGGATCTCGCTTCGGGGGGGCCTCCCCTCGGGCCTGACGGGTAGCCTGCTCTTCCTGGCGCTGCCGGGGACCCAGATGCTCCCGCTCGACGGGACGGTGGGGCAGTTCTACAGCGTGAGCGGTCCCCTGGCGGTGGTGGGGGCGCCGGGAATCTTCGTGGTGGTGAACACCCTCTACTGGCTCGTCTGGATCAACTTCCTCCTCGGGATCTTCAACGCCCTTCCGGCCGTCCCCCTGGACGGGAGCTTCCTGTTCAGGGACATCGTGGGGGGAGCGGTCCGGAAGGCCCGCCCGAAGATGGCCCAGGGGCAACTGGATGCCCTGGTGGGAGGTCTCAGCGTGCTCATCTCCTTCACGGTGCTCCTGCTCATCCTATGGGAGTTCCTGGGCCCGTACCTGTAACGCGACGGGCGCTCTACGCCCGCTATCCCTTCCTCCCGGGGGCGGAGCTCGCCTTGGGAGGGTTGTCCCCCACCTCCCAGGAACTGGTTTCAAGCCCGGTCCACGCCCTGGCCCGCTCCCTGGGCCGGGAGCGGGTGCTCTGGGCGCTCCGTCCTCCGGGAGCCGCGCCCCCCCCCGAGGAGGCTCCCGCAGCCGACGAGGTCTCCCGGGTCCTCTCGTTCCAGTACGCCGCGCTATTGGTCTCGCTCCTTCCGGGGAGCGTGCCGGCGCGGCGCTGGGCCCGGTCCGAGGCGCTCTCGCTGGAGGCCACGCTCAACGACCCGTCCACCGGTGCCGAGGAGGTGGCCTGGGTGGCCGCCGGCCTGGGAGAGGAGGCATCCCCGGAGCGGGGTCCCCGGGGAGAGGAGGTCTGGCCGGTCCCCTTGGTGCGCTACCTTGCCCTCGCTCCCCAGGTGAAGGACCGGTCGTACCGGCTGGTCCACCAGCCTTTGCACCGGGGGTCGATGGCGCTCCCCCGGGACCGGTTCGCCCGGCTCCTCGGGGAGCGCCTCACGGAGACCTTGACGGACCGGCTTCCGCTGGCCTTGGACGGGGAGCTCAAGGAGGCGCTCCTTTCCCGGGAGGACGCGTTCCTCCAGGAGGCCCGCGCTCGGGCCCCCGCCCGGGAGGGCCCGGCAGGCGGCCCCGTGGACGCAGGCCGGTTCCCGCCTTGCATGAGCGCCCTTCAGGAGGGCCTGGCCCGGGGGGAGCACGTGGGGCACCTCGGTCGGTTCGCGCTGGCGAGCTTCCTCCACAAGGTGGGGATGGGACCCGACGGGATCGTCGACGCCTTCCGGGGGGCCCCGGACTTCAAGGAGGAGGTGACGCGCTACCAGGTGGAGCAGATCCGTCGGCACGATGGAGGGGAAGGGTATACCCCTCCGGAGTGCGCCACGATGATCACCGCGGGGCTCTGCCGCCGGGAGAAGGACAACTCCCGGGGGAGGCTCTGCGCGGACCCCGCGCTGCTCAAGCACCCTTTGAACTATTACCGGCGTCGCCGGCGCGAGGGTCGGGAGGCGTCGCCGGCGGCGGGGAAGGAGGCGGGAGGAGCTCCCGCCAGGTCCGCCGGGCCCGGTACACCGCCGTGACCTGGCCGGCCACCACGAAGTAGACCAGTACCAGGTCCACCGGAGTGAGGGTGATCCCGGCGATGAGGAACCGGTAGGGGAGGCTCCAGGGACCGGGGAAGAGCAGGTTCCCCAGGACCCAGAAGCCCATCAGCCAGCTCACCAGGGAGAGCAGGAGGATCCGGTCGGCCCGGCCCAGAAGGCCCCGGTACTGGCGCCGGCCCAGGACGGCCTGGGCCTGGGTCCCCATGTAGCTCACCAGCAGCAGGCTCACCAGGGCGAGGAGGGCGAGGAAGGGGTCCGCCCACCCGCTCACCGCGATGCCCAGGAGGAGGGCGAGGTCGGCGTACCGGTCCAGCACGTGGTCGAGGAGATCGCCCGAGGGGGACTCCAGGTGTCGGCGCCGGGCCACGTGGCCGTCGAGGGCGTCGAAGACCCCCCCGAGGAAGATGGCCACCCCGGCGAGGAGGAAGAGGGCCGGGGCCACGGGGGTGACCCGCGGCCCGGCTAAGCCCAGGAGACCGAAGGCCACAGCTCCGACGACACTGAGGAGGAAGGAGGTCCAGCTCAGGGTGCGGGGGGCGAACCGGAGGAAGGGTCTGGAGAGCCGGTCCAGATGCGGCCGGGCCCACTCTCGGTACTCCTCCAGCACGTTCCCCCCTCCGTCCGCGGGTCAACCACCATCAGGTCTTGGGGGTTTGGAGGGGGGAGGGCCCCGGGCGCTTTCGCGGCGGGAGACCCGGTCGGGGGGGGTGGGTGGCGAGCCAGTCCACTTGCCCATGCCGGGGGGGGACCTCGCCCTTCAGGGCGCGCTTGAGCCAGTTCGCCACGGCGCGGGGGGGCCGGCCCGTGGTGTCGAGCTCGTAGATGGTCCGCCCGAGGTCGAGGGCCTCTTGGAGGATGAGATCGATCCGTTCGGATTCCACGTTCTCCCGGCGGGAGCGCTCCGTCCCCCCCCGGCCGGCCAGCCGTCGTTGGATCGCCGCGGGAGAGGCGCGCAGGAGGAAGACCTCCTGGACGGGAAGGAGGTGGGAAAGATGTCCGACGATCACCAGGGTCCCGGGTCTCCCATCCCTTCGGAGGCGGTCCACCTCCCGGGAGAGCGCGGGTAGGTCCACCAGCGCGGGGGTCACGGGCGTCCTCCGTCCGTGGGGGCAATGGCGATGGACGGGCTGGGAGAGGTCTTGGACCTCCACCGCCCGGAAGGGCTCAGAAGGGGGGGAACCCGAAAGGAGAGCGGCGACCGTGGTCTTCCCCACCCCGGGGGTCCCGGTGAGCGCGACGACCCGGGTCATGGAAAGGGGCCACGGCCTTTGGCCCGCGGCGCCGGGGTCCAGGGAAAGGGGTCCACAGAAACGACGAGGCCCTCGCTTAGGTATTTATAGGACACCCCCTGATGGGGGCGCGGCCTTCCCGCTCGGGAGGGCCAAAGGGTGAACGACGATGCGAAGTGCAAATGTCATGGCTGAAATGAACGTCGCTGCTCCGACCAATCGGACCTCCTGGACCACGCTGGGACTCTCCCTGCTGGTGGTGGCCATCATGGTGCTGAGCAGTCTGGCGGTGGTCACGGCGGTGGGGGGGTTCACGCCCGCCTCGGCGGCCTCGGCCTCGGGTAGTGGTTCGCCGGCGGCGACCTCCCCTACGGCCCCCGCGCAAACGGTGCAACCGGCGCTGAAGGCCCCGTCCACCCCGGCGGCCAGTGTGTCGTCCGCTCCCAACTTGGGCAACATCAAGATCAAGGCCCCTGACAATCTTCAATCCGTTCTCCCCCAGTCCTGGGGTGGCGCCAAGGCTCCCCCCGGTGCCCCCGTTCCTACGGTGCTTCAGAACGCCGTGAACAGCGCCGCCAAGAATGACAACTGGCAGCAGGCGAACTCGTTGCTCTCCAACTGGTGTGACGGGCTGTGGCCCTCCAACACCGCGCCCAGTGGTGCCCAGGGCCTTTATCAGGGAGGATGCTACGGGCACGATGAGCCCGGGCTCAACCCTTACTCCAACCTTCCCGGCAGTGGAGGGAATGTCACATGGAACGTGACCCTCCCGGTGGACCGGTCGGCCACGCAGAACCAGTCCAATCTCTACGGGGCCATCTGGTTCGGCATGACCCTCTCCGACCCCCAGGGCTGGATGAACCAGTGTTTCCTGGAGCTCCAGTTCTACCCTGACTCCTCCTTCAACGTCCCCGTGGGGACGGTGGCGGGTCAGTGGGTCGGTGCTGCCGTGGCCTGGCAGATCGATCTGGCCAACGGCTTCGAGGACCCGTGCTTCTACGAGCCCCTGTACATGCACGGCTCCACGAGTTCATTCTTCAACATGACCCAGGGGGACAGCATCACCGTGACGATGTCCGGTTGGATCGGGAGCCCCTTCGGTGAGAACATCAACGTCACCGACAACACGCAGGGCATCTCCACCCAGTTGAACTTGACGTACAACCAGGGTGGCGCGAACCAGGGGGCCCCGCTCAACCCCGCCTACTTGGCCAACGACGTTCCAGGGGCCATGCAATGGACACCGGGCGGCGAGCTCCCCATCGCGTTCGCCTTCGAGACGGGTCACGCGGCAAACCCCACCGTCCCGGAAACGAACCAGTACGGCGGGTGCAGCGCGGGCCAGCCGAACGTGATCCCCTCCACCCCCTGCCCGAGCTACGACCCGGGCAGCTGGTCGAACGACACGCTCCAGTCGTGGACCTGGCAGCCGCCCACGTTCTTCGCCAACCTCTCTGGCCACATGACCTACCAGACGGCCACCGAGGTGGCGTTCACCCAGCCCGAGGGCGGGAACAACCTGATCGCCCAGACGAGCCTGGGGACCTGCGTCTACGGTTCCGCGTGGTGCACGTACCCCTGGTACAGCTGGTACGGCTCGAAGGGGGTCTTCGAGTTCGGGGCCACGAACTACGCCGGCGTGACCAACGACTTCGGACAGGCGTACGGCGAGTTCCAGAGTGTGGTCTACACTCCGGCGACCGGTCTCGGGTACTATTATCCGAACTTCTTCCCGATCCCGGGAGCGAACGAGCAGTCCGTGGTGGTCACGGCCACCACGACAGCCACGTTGGGCGGATCCATCATTGTGGCCGGTACCACGGTCTCGACCCCCGCAGGGATCGCGACCTTGCACCTCCAGCCGGGGGTGTACAGCCTGGTGGCCAACAACGTGACCGGGACGAGCTTTGCCGGTTGGGTGCCCACTGGCGGTGTCACCGTGGCGAACGCCAACAGCCCGGTGACGTCCATGACGGTCGGGACCGCAGCGGGGACCCTCGCAGGCACATTTGAGGCCCAGGCGAGCGCTACCGCCACCACGGTCACCTTCGGGACCATGTCCCCCTCGGTCTACAGCTGGACGACGCTGTCGCTTGGGGAGGGCCTCGGAGCCCAGAGCGTGCCCATCGCCACTGGCCACAGCATGGCCCTCACCCCAGGGGTCTATACGGTCCAGGGAATGCCGGGGGCCACCGCCCTCTTCCAGAAGTGGAACGCGACCACCCACAACTCCGGGACCTACCTGACCCAGACCGTCTTCCCGGTCTCCCTTCTGGTGGTCGGGACGAACGGCGGCAGCGCCTTCGTGAACGCCAGCTACAAGGGGGTCAGCACGATGACGAGCCTGACGGTGCTCTTCACCCTTCCAGGTTCTGGGATGGTGAACGTCACGGGGATCCCGGGGACGCCTTGGGCGGACTTCTACCCCTCCTCCGGGCCGATGAACCTGCCGGTCGGCAGTTACAACATGACCTACACGGCGAACCCGGGATACGCCCTCTACTCGTGGGCGTACTACCTGGGCAGCATCGTGGTCACGAACCAGAATGGCCTCTACTTGGGCACCGGTATCCCGGCGACCCAGGCGACCATCCAATTGACGTTGGAACAGGGGGCGGCGGCGATCTTGATCGAACCGTTCGCGGTCACGAACGTCACCCTGGCGGTGAATCCCGATGCTGGGGCTGGAACGTTCGTGGTTGACGCGATGTATGCCTACACCATCGGTCACACGGACATCTTCGTGAATGCTCCGAACCCGTACGCGGTCCTGGGCTACCCCAGTTACCCGTCCACCGTGACCTTCGGTGCCTTCGTCGCGAGCGGCCAATCCATGGCCTTCTACGACATCCTCGGCAACAACAGTTGGATTATCGCGGGGTTCCCGTCCCTGGGACCCCAAGCGCCGACCGCAGACCAGAACATGACCTTCTCAAGCTGGGGGATCACTGGGGGACCGGGAGCCACGGTAGCGTCCGAGTCTTCCTCGTATACCTCCCTCCTGCTGAGCGCGTCGGGCGTCACGACAACGCTCTGGCTGAACATGACGGCCGTGTCGCCGGGGTTCCAGCAACAGGTCATCACGTCCGGACCGGCGGGTTCGGGGACGGTGATGTTTGGGGTCTATGCCACGAGTCCCACTGGGCCGGACAGCTACATCTGGGCTCCCGCGGGAACCTACCCACTGACGGCGGTGGCGAACCCCGGCTACACCTTCGTTGGTTGGGCCACTACGGGAGGGATCGCTCTCGTGACGGGGGGCGCATCCACCGAAGCGGTCATCTCCGGCGCGGGGACGGTCACCGCCACGTTCGCAGCGGCGCCCGTTCCGAGCAGCCCGGTGGAGGTCACCCTTATCGCGAGCGACCCGGCGACCACCACATTCAGCCTGAACGGTGGGGCAGCGATCCCATCCGGGGACAACGTCTGGCTTTCGTCCGGGACCAGTTACACGATCAGCGCTACCGTGGGAGCGGGGTCCACCTTTGAGGGATGGAACGTTTCGGACAACGGGGCCTTCACAGGCTACACGACCGCCACGAACACCATCACCTTCACGCCAAGCGGGCCGGGCACGATCTACGCCATTGTCACCCAGAGCTTCGCGGTGGCCCCGGCGACCATCGTGAACAACGCCATCGACGTGGGGATGAGCACGAGCTTCAGCGCGTACGCGGTGGGCGCCCCCTCCAGTACGGTGACCTACACTTGGACCGGGCTGCCGGGAGGCTGTTCGGGGACGACCGCGGTGATCAACTGTAAGCCCACGGTGACGGGGGCCTTTACGGTGAGCTACACGGCCACCTCGGGAACTGCCACCTCGCCTGCCTCGAGCGCGTCGCCGCTCATGGTAGCGGCACTCCCGACGGTGACGGTCGGTTACACGGGTACCCCGAAGATGAACGGGTTCCCGCTGACCATCTACGCCAACGTCACCGGTGGTACCGCGCCTTACACCTACGACTACACATCGCTGCCCGCAGGCTGCGCCACGGTGAACGCCCCCGTCCTCACCTGCGTGCCCAGCGCCGGTGGGCTCGCCAACGTGAACGTCACGGTGACGGACGCCTACGGGAACTCCGCGAAGGCCACGAGCACGGTGACGCTGCACAACACGGTATTGAACCTGGTCACCCCCGCTTCGGGCTACTACGAGTTCTCCGGGGTCATCGACATGCCGTTGACCTGGACCACCTCGGTGACGAGCCCCTCGGACCTGGCCCTGTTGACGGAGACCATCTCGTTCTCCACCACCACGGCGAGCGGGGCCACGCTCTACTACAACACCTCCGGGATCAACACCCCCAACCTCTACTACAACCCGCCGACGGCCACCGAGAGCACGTTCTTCACGGCCGCGTCCGACCTGGCGCTGCCCGCGCAGAGCTCCCAGCTCCCCTTCGGGGTCTATACCCTGACGATCTGGGTGTGGAACGACACGAGCTGCATCCCCACCACTGGCCTCCCGTGCAACCTGATCACCTCGGCCTCGATCACGGTGGTCCACAGCCAGACCCCGGTGATCACGCCGGATGCGGGGCTGAGCATCGCCCCGGGGAACGTCTCCTTGGCGTACAGCTATGTCCGGCCATTGCTCACCTCGGCCGTGCTGGGCCTGTACGAGCTCAACATCACGGGGAACAACCTGCTGCTGAACGAGTCGATCATCTCTCCGACGGGCTACGGCTCCGGTGCGGTGACGATCCAGTTGGCCCCGGGGACCTATCACGCCACGGTGACCACCTTCTCTGCCGCCCTGGGGACCTATCTCAACGGGACCGCCTGGTTCCGGGTCACGGCCGGGGTCTCGGGAGGGACCGTCTATCGGAACACGACCACCACGATCAACAACTACAACAACGCCACTCTATCGGTGGGCGGATTGAACCCCAGGACCCTGGGGACCATCCTTATCGTGGTGGGGATCATCATCGGGATCATCGTCGGACTGGCGGTGGCCATGTTGACCCGCCCGAAGCCGGAAGCGGCCGCCCCCCAGGCCTGGCAAGGGACGTCGACCCAGGGCACGACCACAGGAGACTTTTCCTGCCCGGCCTGCGGAGCGAAGTTCCCTGACCAGGCCTCCCTGGAGGAGCACGCGAAGACCGCCCACCCGTCCTCGTAAACGGGCTAACGAGCGCTCTCCCCCGGCCCCCCCGGGCCGGGGGGAAACCCCTTCCTTCCCTTTTCTCAAGGAGTTCTGGGTGCGGTGGCCTTGGCCATCGCGCTTGCCCTGGGTCAGCAGTACTGCGGGACCCGGAACCGTTGACGCATCGCCCGGACCTCCCGCGCCACCGGTTCCCCTCTTACGGAGCGGTGGACCAATTCTCCCACGGTGGCCATCTCCGCTTCGCGCATTCCCAAGCGGGTGGCCTCGGCAGCCCCCACCCGACCTACCAGGTCGATGATGAGGCCATCATTCTCCAGTCGTCGGGCCAAGCCGGCGGGCCCTGTCCCGATCCGGGTCCGGAGCCCCTCCCCGTCGAAGAACGCTTGATGAGAGGCGGTGTAGCCCTCCGAGGCTCCCAGCATCGGGAGCCCTCCTTCGTCGAGGGCCCGGGCGAGCGCCTGGGTGTTCCGGACGACCTGGGGGGCATACTCAGCGCCCCAGCGCTCCATCTCGAGTAGCGCCTGGGCGAGCGCCGCGATCCGGTTCAGGTGGGTGTTGTCCAGGACGCGCCAGATGAGGGCGTCGTCGATCTGACGGAAGAGGTCTTCCCGGCGGGTGGCCAGGAGGCCTCCTTGTGGCCCGAAGAAGCTCTTGTGGGTGGAACCAAAGACCACGTCCACCCCGTCCTCGAGCGGGGCCTGGAAGACCCCTCCCATGACCAGGCCCAGCACGTGGGAGGCGTCATAGAGGACCAAGGCCCCGACCTCGTGCGCCACTTCCACGAGAGCCCGCAGCGGGTACGGGAAGAGCACGAAGCTCTGGCCGAGGACCAGTGCGTCCGGTCGTTCCCGGCGCAGGAGCGCCGCGATCTCCTCCGGGTCGGCCCGGTGGGTCGGGCCGTTCAGGGGCAACGGGAGGACGTGGTGTCCCAGGACCGCCGGGAGGAACCCGGGGGCGTAGCCGTCGTACCCGCCGTTCTCGGGCTGCACGGCAAGGTAGCGGGCCCCCCGGGGCAGGAGGGGGGCCAGGACGCTCATGGCCGCCACGTGGCCCGACAGCGGTCGGACCGAGGCGTGCGTCCCCTTCAAGAGCCGCGCGGCGAGCCGGGAGGCAAGCTCCTCGATGGCATCGGCGTACCGGGTACCGGCGTAGCCATTGTCCACCTTCTCCCCATGGAGGGTCTGGTCCAGCGGGAGCGTGTAGCGCCGCGCCAGGTCCGTGCCGAGGTAACGCAAGACCTGCGGAGAGGCGAAGTTCTCGGAGGGGAGGAGATTGATCGTCTCCCTCCCACGCCAACGCTCGTGCTGCAGCACCAAGCGCCGAAGGTCTCGCTCCTCCCCGGGGGGTTCGCGGACGGGCCTTTCCCCCATCCCTACCCTCTCCCGGGGCCGCCGTTCGCCGCGGTCAGGCCGTCGGAGGGGCCGGATCCAGGGCCGGTTCCCCCGGGGGGGCCAGGACCAGGGAACCGAAGTCCTCGGAGACCTTGCGGTGCTCCTTCCGGCCGCAGCGCGGGCAGACGAGCCCGCCCTCCCGGCTGGTCATGGGGCTGTGACAGTCAGAGCAACGGGCCGCCACCACCCCGAAGGAGGGGCCTTGGGTGCTCAACTTGACCACAGGATAGCCTTGGATGACCTCGGCCTTCACCAGGTCGCCCACGGCGAACTCCCGGCTTAAGTCCTCCACGTAACTGTCCTTGGCCTTGGAGATGTGGATAGTCCCCTCCGGGAACCCCGGGACGATCCGTTCGGTGGCCGCGCTTCGGAGGACCGTCACCACCAGCATGGCGCTCTTGATCTCGTCGACCCGGGCGTAGACCGCCTCCCCCTCGGCCAGGTGGGGGATGGCGTGCAGGGCGTCGACGGTGACGAGCCGGGCCTGTTCATCGACCCGGGGGTGCCCCAGGAGGGCGGCGTACACCTGGCCATTGTACTCGTAGGTCCCCCGGCCGGGTACGTACTCTTCCGCCGTCCCCAGAAGGTCCCCGGGAACGACCAGCTTTGGCAACTCTTGCGCGTTCATGCGTTCTCAGCCCCCCTCTGGCCGAAGTGCTCCGGACCTTCCGCCCCGCTTTGGAACAGGGAGGAGCGGAGGGTCGGGCTTCGGCTGGGTGGGGAGGGTTTCGAGAGCCCTTCGGTCTATAAGCATTTGGAAGGGGACGAGCCTCCCGGGGTCCCCTTGGGGCGGGGCGGCGGCACGGGGAAAGGTCCTGCGGGGAGCCGGATTCGAACCGGCGAACGCCTTCGCGACGGGATCTCTCAGAGAGGAGCATCTCCTCCGGTCGTTTAAGTCCCGCGCCGTTTCCGGGCTTGGCTATCCCCGCGCGGGCGCCCTCTTCACGCCGCTCGCTGGGCCGCATGCCCCCCGGCGGCCGGGGTGTCACTGGCCTTGGCGGCGGCCGCCGAAGCCTTCTTCACGGTGATCCGGCGCGGGAAGTACTTCAGCAGGATCACGTCGGAAACGGCGGACACCCACCGGAACGGGACGTTGATGCTCCGGCTCTCCTCCACCAGGAGGGCGTTGGGCTCGGCAATGTAGAGCCCATCGATCCGGGCGCCCTCCACGTCCAGCACCACGTTGGTGACCCGGCCGAGAAGGCGGCCTTCCTGGGTGTATACGTCCCGGTCCACGAGCTGGGTCATTTCGACCAGCATGAGTTGTCCTCGCCCCGGGAGGACCCCGAGGATGTTTAAGGACTTTCCGTTCCATCCGGCGGGGTGCCCTTCTCGTTCCGGGGGGCCTTCCCCCCCTCCGGCAGACCCTCCCCGGTCTCCGCTTCCGCATGCCGCACTTGGGTCTGGTAAAGCCGGAGGAGTTCCTTCACCTCGGTGGCCTCCTCGGGGGACTTGTCCTCCCGGATCCGGCCGGTGAACCGGGGAAACCGCAGGGCAAAGCCGTAGCCGGCCCGGAGCAGGCCGTCCCCGGCCCGGTGCACAGGGGAAAGCGTGAGCTCGGCCCCTCGCAGTTCCAGGACCAGGGAGGGTTCGAGCCAGACGTCCGGGACGAGCGTGCTGACCACGTCCCTCGGGGGCTCCTTGAGCTCGTGCGGGGAGAGCCGCCGGGTGAGGTCCTTGAGGGCCCGGTCGTCGAACCCCGTGCCCACCTTGCAGAGCGTGGGGAAGACCTCGCGCTCCGCATCGTACGCCGCCACGAGGAGCGCGCCGTAACGCCCGGCCCGGCGCCCCCGGCCCCGGAACGCCCCCACGACGACCGTGTCCACCGTGTCGGCCAATTCGTGGGTGTACTCCCGCTTGTACTTAATCCACCAGAACCCCCGGGCCCCGGCGCGATACGTGGAGCCGGTGGCGAGGGACTTCACCATGACCCCCTCGCACCCGTCGGAGAGCGCGCGAAGGAAGAACGCCTCCGCGCTCCCCAGGTCCCGGACCACCTCCCGCGCGGCCAGGTCGATCCGTTCTGTCACCCCCACCAGGTCCTCCAGCCGGGCCCGCCGGTCCGGGTACGGCCGGTCCATGGTGGGACCCTCCGGGGCCAGCAGCACATCGAAGAGGACCAGCCGGACGGGGACCTCCTCCTGGAACCGGGTGAGCTCGTACTTGCGCCCGCGTCGCCGGGAGATCTCCTGGAAGGGACGGAGCTCTCCCGTGACGGGGTCCACCGGTACGCACTCCCCTTCCACGATGGCCGGACCCTTCTGCAACGAGGAGGGGATCGCTTCTAGGATCTCGGGGAACTGGGCGGAGACGTCCTCCAGCCGTCGTGAGAAGAGCTTGACCGGTCCTCCCTGGGCCCCCGAGAAGTGCGCCTGGAGCCTGAGCCCATCGTACTTGTACTCCAGGGCCGCGGTCCCTCCCATTCGGTCCAGCGCGTCCTTCAGCGTGGCCTCGCGTTCGGCGAGCATGGCCCGGACCGGTTTCCCCACCTGCGCCTGGACCCCGGCAAGGCCCGGGAGTCCCTGCGTGGCCAACCGGGAAGCGACCTCTCCCAGGTCGGAGGTGACATTGAAGGCCGCCTCAACGGCCGCCCGGGCCTCCTTGAACCCTTCCTCGGGCGCGAAGGCTGCGGCCAGAGCGTCCACGAGGGACATCTCCTTCACCCCGAGCCGGAGGCGACCCAGCACGAGCCGGACCAGGTATTTTGCCTCGGTCGCCCGGGCCGAGGTCAGCAGGTCCCGGAGGAGGTCCACCTTCACCTCTTGGGACCCCTCCCCCTTCGCCTCGGCCACGCGGGTAAGGCGGTCGTAGACCTCCTTGACCTCGAGGGGAGGAGAGGCAAGCTTCTTCCCTTCCCCCCAGAGCGACTCGGCGGTATCCCCCAAGTCGCCGGAGCGCGACCCATGTTGCCGGACGGTCCCTTCCGGCAGACCGGTGGCCAAGGCTAAGGCCTTCCGGGCGAGAGAGTCCGCGACCCCGAGCTCCACCCCCTCGTACTCGGGCCGGAGCTGTCCCTGAAGCAGGTAGATCACCGCGGGGAGCTCGGCCGGTTCCACCTTGGCCAGGAAGTCCGAGAGCGCTTGGCGGATCTCCAAGCGCTTGGAGGTCCCCTCCAGCTCCCCGAAGAGGGAGACCAGCTCAGCGAACCGCACCGTCCATCGCCTTCCGGAACCCTTCGCGCAGTCGGGCCAGACCCTCCTGAGGACTGTGGTCAGGGGAGAAGACAGAGTTCCCGCAGACGAAGAAGGTGGCCCCCGCCTGGGCCGCCGGTCCGATGGTCTCCGCCGTGACCCCTCCGTCCACGGCCAGCGTGGCCGCGCTCCCGAGCCGGTCCAGGCCTTTCCGCGCCTGGGCGATCTTCGGAACGACCTCGGGGTGGAAGAGCTGACCGGAGAACCCGGGTTCAACGGTCATGACCAGGACCTCCTCCACGGCAGGGAGGAACGGCTCCACGGCGGAGAGAGGGGTCTTCGGGCGGAGGGCGATCCCGGGGTGCTTTCCCTCCGCGCGGATCCGTTCCAGGACGCGGGGAGGGGCGCTGGAGCTCTCTATGTGGAAGGTAAGGGTATCCCCGCCAGCCCGGGCAAAGTCCGGGATGTACTGGAGGGGGTCGGTGAGCATCAGATGGACATCGAGCGGCAGCCGGGTCCGGGCGCGAACCGCTTTGACCAGGGCAGGTCCGAACGTGATGTTGGGGACGAAGTGGCCATCCATCACGTCCAGGTGGAGGGCTTCGGCCCCCCCGTCCTCCACCGCCCGGATGGCCCCCGCGAGGTCGGCGAAATCGGCGCTGAGGAGCGAGGGAGCCAATACGAAGCGGGCGGAAGCGGCCACGACCAGTCGAGTCGAGGCCACAAATAAGGGTGAACGGGGGAACCGATGGCCAATCCTTCGGGGCTCCAGGTCCGGTGCGCGTTGGGCGGTGAGACGCTCTCCGGAGGGAGTTCGCCCTCCTCCTTGGACCCCTCTCCGCACACCGAGAACACCCCCCTGGCAGACCTCGTCCCGGCGGAGGGGGGTAGGGCAGGTGCCGCTGCACCCAGGGTCCTACCCGGAGGTGTGGGACCGGACATTTCATCCTCGACCCTTCCCGAGGGCGGCCCGGCGGTCGGCGAACTGGCCTTCTGGCGGGAGGTTCCTCGGCCTCGAGGCGGGACCCCCCTGGTCCTTCAACGAAGGAAGGTACCGTTGTCCCCGGGGGCCCTCGGGTTCCGGTCCCCCGAGTGCGTAGACCGATGGGACCGGGGGATGCCTCGGTCGTCCCCTGAAGGTCCGTCTGATCGCTTTCCGGAATCCCCAAGGAAAGTGGGGTCCAAGAGTGTGAGTGGGGAAAGGGCAGCCACCTTCAGCCCGGGCCCGGGCCGGCCCGGCAGCAGAATAGGGAGGTCAGGCCGATGGCGGCCCCATCCATCCCCGGGGGCGTGCGCAGGTCCCGCCAAGGGTCGGTGCGGGTAGAACAGTCCAGTTCTAGGACCGCTCACCGACCCGTCCAGCACGACCACTTCGAGCCCGACAGTTACGGCCGTGAAGCGGACTCCTCCGGGGTCTTGGGCTCAAGGTTGCCGGAAGGGGACCAGACCCTCCCACGTTCCGGCTCCCCAGGTCGGCAGACGGGAGCTGGGTGCCCACTGTCTTGGTCCTTTGAGGTACGCTTGGTGCAATCACCCTTGCGCCTGGACACCCCCCCCTCCTCAGGGGGGAGGCCCCTATCCCCACCACCGGCGCGGGGAAAGTCGTGGCCACGACACCAGCCCCGCGGGCGGGGGGTATTTAGTCATTGATCCTATCCTTCAATTCAGGAACCCCTCTTCCCATGACGGGGCTGGCTCTCCCCCTCCTTCCCGTTCCTAGTGGGCGGATCGCGGGCCCCACGACCTGGGCCCGGCCAACGGAAGATGGGGGTATTTAGCTATTTATACCACCATGAGGGTAGCCGGCCCGTCCGAGGATATCGGACAAACGGAAACATGTCGAGCGGAGCAAGTACGACCAACGAGACCGAGCCCAACGCTGGCTCGTCGCCACCTCCCCGGTCCTCCCGGGGAGGCATGGCTACGGTCCTGGCGGTGGTGATCATCGTCGTCATCCTGGTCGCTGGAGGGCTGGGTACCTACCTCGCCCTCCCGGCGGGATCCAGCGGATCGAACACCACGAAGAACACCGTCACCACCTGTGAGCCGCTGAACAGCCCCAAATGTGTGGTGGGCCCCAGCGTAGCCACCCACAACGCGGTCGTCTCCGTCGCCTATGCCGCGGTGCAAGAGGGACAACTGGTTCCCATCAGTGTTGGCCTTCCCACTGGCCTCATCGGCTCTTCCTACACCTACTTCTTCGGTAACGGGGTCTCCGAGACCACCGCCACCTCCACCGTGAGCTACGCCTACACCACCCCCGGGACGTACTACGTCTACGCGGTGGTCACGGACGCCAGCGGCGCGGTCCACGATAACCTCGGGGCGCTCGCCCCGGTCACGGTCACCGGTTCCTTCGCCGCGGATACCCTGGGGAACCTGGTCCAGACCGCGGGACAGGTGGTGGCGAACTCTACGGCCACCTCCAGCGCCAGCGCGGTGATCCGCCCCGGCGGGGCGGTCACCCTCGGGGCGTGGGTGAGCTCGCCGCCCACCAACCCCACCACCACGGTGGGGACGACGTACTACGTGGTCAACAGCACCGCTCCGCTGACCCTGGGGACAGCCTCGGGGACGGGCGGCTCTCCAGGCAGCCCCCTGACGGTCACCGTGACGGCCTCTTCCAGCGCCGCGATCGGCGGCTACCCGGTGACCTTCGTGGTCCCCACTACGTTGGTCTCCAACGGGGTGACGGAGAACGCGTGGAGCAACTACACGTTCACGGTCTTCGTGGGCTCCAACGCGGCGGGCGGCGGGGCCGCCCCCATCGTGCACACCTACCCGAGCCCCCCGAACC
>JAKAVY010000035.1 GCA_021827405.1 Thermoplasmata archaeon | reverse complement strand
GGGCCAGGGGATCGGAGAGGCGCTTTCGGAGGAGTTCGAAGGGCCAGCGGTGGTAAGGGGGGATCTGCCGGAGGGGTTGGTCCCTCCAGTAAGGGTTCGCGCTCCGGAGCTGGGCCTCCAAGGCAAGAGGCAGGCCATGACCCCCGGGGATCGCCATCGCTCCCTCACGCCACTCCCCGCCCATAACCTTAGGAGAAAGGCGATCCGGCAACGCTTCCCCGCCAGACCCGGACCCCGCTGCGGGGAGCTGGACCCCTTGGCGGGACGGGGCTGCCTCCGAGGGCCGGAGCCCACTTCCCCAGCCGGGGGCCCGGTCAACGGTCGAGCGACCTCAAGGGGGGGGCTCGGCGGAGGGCGGGGTCCGGGCCGGCCAGGCCCCGCAGGTGATGCAGAAGTCCGAGGAAGGGCTCGGCAGCTCGAAACCGCAGTGAGGGCAGGGGTCCGGCCCCCCTCGGCGGAGCGGCGGGTGGCCCGAGAAGACCTCCTGGAACACCCGGTAGTACGCGAGATGCTCCGGGTCGCGGATGGCCACCCCATCCTCCCGCCGGACCTGCCGCTTAGCCTCGGCGAACGCCGGGGCGGATGTCCGTTCCTGGAAGTACTTGGGAAGCCGCGTGCTCCCGGACCCGACCTCGATGGGGTCCTTCCTCCGCCAGACCGCAGGGACCTCTGGGAAGGCGAGCCTAAGGAGAAGCTTCCCCGTGGTCGCCCCCTCGTGGGATCCCACCAGGTCCTCGCGCCCCAGGGTCGCGGCGAAGGCCACCACCTGGGGGTCCAGGAAGGGCGCCTGGACCTTCACCCCGAAGGCCTCTCCCAGCGGGAACGAGGAGAAGCGCATTCCGGTTGCCATGCGGTCGAGCCGGTCGCGGAGCTCTTGGGGCGAGAGGGACCAGAGGAAGCTGTATCCGGCGAACAGTTCATCGGCCCCGTCACCGGTGAGGACCTCCCCGAGCCCCAGACGACGCGCCTCCCGAAGGCCCCGGGCCACGACCACGCTATTGCGGAGCTCCATGGGATCGAAGGTGGCCAGGACCCGGACGACGTTCGGGAGGTCGGCCAACAGCCCGGGCAGATCGGTCAGGACCTCGTGGTGGGAGAGGCCAAGCCGATGCGCCACGTCCCGGGCGAACGGACGGTCCGGCGCCTCGTCGGAGGTGATGACGGTCACGGCCTCCCGAAGGCCGCGGCGGTGGGCCACCTCGGCCACCACGGAAGTATCGAGCCCACCGGAGAGCAACAGGCCGGGAGGGGAGGGTGTCGGCACGGCGGCGGTCACCCGGGAACGCAGTTCCAGGGCCCGGGTCCGCTGCTCCGGGGTGGGAGACGGGGCGACGCCGACCGCGACCACGCTCGGGGAAGACGGCAAACCTATACGCGATTTGTGTGTCCCGACCCTTGCCCATGGACGGAGGAACGACGGAGGGTTTCCCCCATCGGATCGTATCGCTCCTCCCGGGGGCCACCGAGATGGTGGCCTCCCTGGGACTGGAGGACCGTTTGGTGGGCGTGAGCCACGCCTGCGACTTTCCCCCGTCGGTGCGGAACAAGCCGGTGGTGGTCCGGCCGCGGTTGGAGACCCGGGGCATGGACCCCGGGGAGGTGGATCGGTGGGTCTCCTCGCAGCTGGAGCAGGGGGGTTCGCTCTACGACCTGGACGGACCGGCCCTCGCGGAGCTCCGGCCGGACCTCATCCTCACCCAGGACCTCTGCGACGTCTGCGCGGCCTCGAGTGAGGACCTGCTCCCGGCCTTGCGTTCCCTGAGCCCGCGACCTCGGGTGGTGGCCCAGAACCCGCATCGGCTCTCGGAGGTCCTGGACGCCCTCGGGGAACTGGGGCGGCTCACCGGGAGAGAAGCGCTCGCCGAGAAGCTGGTTCAGGCCGCCCGGGCCCGTCTGGACCGGGTCCAGGAGCAGGTGAAGGGGCTGCCGGTCCGCCGGGGGGTCTTTCTGGAGTGGCTCGACCCCGTCTACGCGACCGGCCATTGGGTCCCGGACATGGTGGACCTCGCCGGGGGGCAGGACCCGCTCGGACGCCGGGGCATCCCCTCGATCCGGATCCCCTGGGAGGACGTGGTGAAGGCCCGGCCGGAAGTGCTCCTTCTGGGGCCCTGCAGCGTCCCGGTCCCGGAAGTGGTCCGCCAGGCGAGCGGGCTTCTGGGCAGGGAAGGGGCCGACACCCTGCCCGCGGTGCGCAACGGGGAGGTCTACGCGGTGGACGCGCGGAGCTACTTTGCCTGCCCCGGCCCACGGCTGGTGGACGGGGTGGAGCTGCTCGGACACCTGCTGCATCCGGGGGCGGTGCCTTGGGCGGGCCCGACGGACGCGTACCGGAAGCTCAGTCCTCTGATCGCGAACGAGGGGGCTCTCCGCCAAGGAGCCGTTGGGCGAACCCCTTAACGGTGTCCCACCGCAGGTGAAGGTAGGAAGCGAACTGGGACCCGGTTCCGTAGCCGTCCCCGTGGGGCGCGGCCCCGTTCCGGGGACGCACCCGCATCCCCCAAGGGTATCCCGGTGGGCTCGTGCGGAGGGAGTGGTGGTAGAGGTGACCGCGGAGCGCTGTGCCCCGGGGCCCCAAAAGGCCGGAGCGAAGCAACCGTCCGGTGGCATAACCGAACCCTCCCAACCGAGGAGAGAGCCGGGTGCGTCCGGGGAAGGCGCCCACCATCCGGAAGCGCCGGCCCTCGAGGTCTGTGAGGCTGTCGAGGAGGAACATCATCCCTCCGCACTCGGCATAGATCGGCCGGCCCTGCCGGACCCACGAGCGGAGCTCCCGGCGGAGGCCCTCGTTCTGTTCCAGGGCCCGGGCGTGGAGCTCCGGGTATCCTCCCGGGAGGACCACGGCATCCACGGAAGGGGGCAACGGGTCCCCGTGAACGGGAGAGAACGGTACCAGACGGGCGCCGTGCCGACGTAGCAGCTCCGCGTTCTCCGGGTAGACGAAACAGAACGCCTCGTCCTGGGCAAAGGCCGTGGCGCGGCGGCGCAGCCCCTTCGAGGGAGCGGGAGGAGCTGTGCCGCCGGGCAACGGCGGGGCCGAGCGGGCCACCCGAAGGAGCGCGTCCAGGTCCACCCGGGCCTCCACGACCCTTCCCAAACGGAGGAGGGTCCCCTGGAGGCCCCTCCCCGGGTCCGTGGCGGGGGTCTGGAGGCCTAGATGGCGTTCCGGCATCGCGAGGGAGGGGTCCCAGGGTAACGAGCCGAACACCGGCAGGCCCGAGACCCTCTCCACCTCCCGACGGACGGTGGATTCATGCCACGCTCCCCCGACCCGGTCCAAGAGGAATCCCTGGAGACCCTTGCGGACCAGGAGATGGCGGGCTCCCGCCGCGCAGATGGCCAGGGACTCCGAGGAGGCGGAGGCATCCAGTACGAGCACGGTGGGGAGGCGGAGGGCCTGCGCCACATCCCAGCTGGAGGTCCCCCAGGTGGAGGTGTCGAGGACGCCCATGACCCCCTCCACCAGGGAGAGCGCACGGCTCCCCCGGGGAGCCCGCCTAAGGAAGCTCTCCGTCAGGAGGGGTCCGGGGAGGAGGAAGGGGTCCAGGTTGGAGCACGGGGCTCGCGAGGCGGCGGAAAGGACCTGGGGATCGAGGAAATCGGGACCGCACTTGAAGCCCTGGACCCGGAGCCCCCGGTCCCGGCAAGCGGCGAGGATGCCCGCGGCAAAGGTGGTCTTCCCACCCGAGGAGCCGAGTCCGGCAACGAGGATCCTCGGAACGGGTTCGGGGTCCGCCATGGGGGAGGGCGAAGAGGCGGGGGGGGATGCCGTTTGGGGGGGGAGGGGGCCCTCCTTCCGGGGCCCGAGAGGTTCCCGGCTCCGATCGATGGGCTCCGGACCGGCCCCAGGCTATAGGTTCCCGGGATGCCCGACAGACGCGCCCGAGGGCGCGGGGGCCGGAAATAGGCTCCTCTCGTACCTGGACGGAAGCCGAAGGTCCTCCTCGTGCCTTACGCCTCCAGCAGGCTTGTCGGTAGGCCAAAGCCCCATGCGACCCAGTGGGTATTCACCAGCCCCCGTGACTCGGGAGCCTCCGCCGCGATCAAACGCCTTGGCGTCCGGCGGGGTGTCGGTTCGCTCCCGAAGGGAGCGAACGACAAGATCCGTTGGTCGTCCACGAGGACGTTGACCGAGACCGGAAGTTCCCGCACCGAATCCTCAGCCAGGGGGGCATCCCGTTAGAGGATGCTCGACACGGCCCTTCTTGGCGCGCAGGGGGAATGCCCCTTGGAGGAGGCCCCCCTCGATCAGGGGAGCGACCGAACTTTCCCCAGATCGTCGCTCGCCTCCGGCAGAGGGAACGGGACCTCGGAGGGGCCGGACGGGGACTCCCGGGCACTCCCTCCATGTGGTCCCCGCCAGCTTCCCGGACCCCGGAGATACGGATGTTCCGGTCTGTTCCTTCCCCGCAGGGGGGGGTGCCTCGTTCTCTCGGGATCCGACGGTTCGTCGGTAGGAATATATGGTCCCTGGCCGTGCCCGGCCACGCAGGGGTAATCCATGACCCAACCTACTTCCTCACCCAGCACCGGCACGACCCCCGGCCAGGACTTCGGGCGGCGCCTCGCCCGGGTGAAGACCATCGCAGCGGTCCTCATCGTGGTGGTGGCGATCGCCGCCGGGACCATCGGCTACGAACTACATCCGGCGAGCACGAGCTCCTCCAGCAAGAACGTTTCGCTGACGTATTTCGACGATCTTGCCCCCAGCGAGTCATCGTACATGACCGCCACTGTCCTGCCCGCCTTCGAAGCCCAGTACCCGAACATCACCGTGGTCTATTCCAATCTGGCGGCGAGCAACATCGTCACTGAGGTGGAAGCGCTGGTGAATGGACATGACGTGGGCACGACCGTCATCGCGGAGGACAACCTGGTGATCGGGGAGCTTGTCTACGGGGGCTACCTCATGAACATGAGCTCCATCGCCTCCACCTTCGAGCCCACCACGATGATCCCGTCCATGGCCGGCATCGCGAACTACGAGCTGAAGGCGTTTGGGGGCACCTACTTCGTTCCCTTGCGCGCCAACGTCCCCCTCTTCTGGTACAACGCGAGCGCCCTGAGCGCCGCGGGGATCTCGGCGCCCCCCACCACGCTCGCCCAGCTCACCAGCGATGCGCAGACCTTGGCCGCGGCGCACGGGAACATCGGTCAGCTCATGTTCCAGGGACACGGCGGAGCGAGCACGCCGACGGAACTCTTCCAGTGGCTCACCCAGTTCGGTGGGAACCCCATGCTCTTCAACAACGCCGGGGACCTCCAGGCGTTCCAGTACCTCTACAACCTGAGCGCCTACTTCAACCCCGGCTACACCCAGGGGTACTGGGGCACCTACACGGGACTGGCCAATGGCGGGTACGCCATGGTGGACTACCAGTGGCCCTACATCTACAGCGACCTGCTCTCCCTGGGAATGACCAACAGCGAGATCGGGGTCTACCCGGGGCCCAGCGGACCGGTCAACAGCGACCACCTGATCGGGGGCGATGTCCTGGCCATGCCGAAGGGGGAGTCGAACGTCTGGGCGGCCGAGCAGTTCTCCCACTATCTGCTCTCCACTCCGGTCCAGCAAGGGTTCATCGAGAACCTCAGTTGGCCGGCGGTGAACGCGGCGGCCTACAACGGGCTCAACGCCAGCACCCTGAAGGTCTATGGCCCGCTCGAGCAGGCCATCCAGAACCCGGTCTTCCGGCCTCCGGTGGCCTGGATCAGCGAGTGGCAGACCATCATGGACAACGTCTGGACCACCATCATCGTCAACCACGCCAGCTACGCGAGCATCCAGGGGACGCTCAACAGCGCCAACCAACAGTTGGACTCCTACCTGAGCACCAACTATGGCTCGGCGGTGGCGACGGCCTACGAGCAAGGAGCGTATGGCCCGTTGATCGTGTAGAACCGACCACATGGGCTCCTCCTCCCCGGCTCCAGTGCCCGGCGGGAGGGGCCCGCCTAACCCTTTCCGTCACCGCCTCCACCTTTCCCGGGAGACCTGGGTCCCCCTCGCCTTCATCCTCCCGTCCTTAGCCTACATCGGCTACTTCGCGTTCTACCCTTCCGTCGACGTGGTCTGGCTCAGCTTCCAGACCCCCCATCCCGCCGCCTTCGGGTACAACTACGCGACCTTGGTCCAACTGGGGGTCTGGAACGCCATCGAGAACACCGTGGTGGTCACGGTGGGCGCCCTCACGATCCAACTGGTGGCCGGCATGGCCATCGCCACCATCCTCACGAAAGAGTTCCGGGGAAAGGGCGTCTTCTCCTCCATCGCGATCCTGCCGATCGGGTTCGCGACCGTGGTGGCAGCCTTCGCGTTCTCCCTCATCTTCCCGGCGGTGGGGGGGTACGCCAACTCCGCCTTGGTCGGGTTCGGCCTCCCTCCCGTGGATTGGATCCACCCCAGCGCCCAGGCGCTCGTCACCATCATGCTCGCGGACAGTTGGAAGAACACGCCGCTGGTGACCATCATCCTCTTGGCGGGCATGACCACGATTCCTCGGAGCCTCTACCAGGCGGCCGCCGTGGACGGGGCCGGCCCGGTCCGGCGTCTCTTCTACATCACGCTACCGAACCTGAAGCGCTTCATCGCGATCACCCTCATCATCCGCGGGATCAGCGAGTTCAACATCTTCGCCCTCCCCCTGGTCCTGGTGGGGAGTTATCCCCCGCTGCTCACGGTGCTGGTATACAACCTCTACTCGCCGACGTACCCCGCGATCTACCAGGCCTCCGCGGCCGCCAGCGTCCTCCTGGCGTTCGTGGCGGTCTTCATCGCCATCGTCATCGTGATGGGAGGGACCCGACGGTGAAGCCTCTGCGACCGGCTCGAATCACCCTCTACGTGGCGGTGGCGCTGCTGGCGGTGATCATCCTTTACCCGATCTACATCCTGTTCCTGGTGGCGTTCTCCCCCGCCCACTTCACCCTGGACGCGCTCTATCCGCCCCAGCTTCCCCACGCCTTCACCCTACAGAACCTGACCACGGCGCTCCAGAGCTACAATCTCATCGACCCGCTCTTCCAGAGCCTGCAGGTCGCCTTCCTGGTGGCCTTCATCGCGCTCGGCCTGGGGATCCCGGCCGCCTACGGGCTCAGCCGGCTCCCTCCGGGCCTCGCCTACGGGATCACCACGGTCCTCTTCGTGGCCAACATCCTACCGGCCCTGACCATCGTGGTCCCCATCGCCGCAGAGTTCATCTCCCTCGGGCTCTACGATACGGCGGTGGGGTTGGCCCTGCTCCAGGAACTGGTGGTCCTACCGCTCGCGGTCTTCATTCTGCTGGGGGCCTTCCAGTCGATCCCCCGGGAGATCGAGTACCAGGCCCGGGTGGACGGCGCCGGGCTCGCCCGGACCCTCTTTGGGACGCTGGTCCCGCTGGCGAAGGCGGGGATCATCGCCGCCTTCCTGCTCTCCTGGATGTTCTCTTGGGACGAGTTCACCTTCGCCGTGATCCTGGTGCCCATCCACCCTACGCTCCCCGTGGTCATCTACGACAACATCACCCGGGGGAACCTTCTCGCCACCACGGCCTTCGCCATCGTCATGACCATCCCGGTCATCCTGCTCACCGTGGTCCTGCAGAAGTACCTGAAGGGAGAGGAACTCGCCGGAGGGCTCAAGGGATGACGCCGCGGCTGGAGCTCCGGGGGATCACCAAGCGCTACGGCAAACGGGTGGTGGCCCAGGACGTGGGTCTCTCCCTGCGGGCCGGTGAGTTCTTCGTGATCCTGGGGCCCTCAGGCGAGGGGAAGTCCACCCTGCTCCGGATGGTGGCCGGCATCGAGACCCCGGACGCGGGGAGCATCCTCATCGATGGACGGGAGGTCACCCACCTGCCGCCGAACAAGCGCAACGTGTCCATGGTCTTCCAGAACTACGCGCTCTACCCGAACATGAACGTGTACCGGAACATCGCCTTCCCGCTCAAGATGCAGTTCTTCCCCCCGGAGGAGATCGCCGCGAAGATCCAGGCGATCGCGAAGACCCTAGGGATCACGGACATCCTCCAGAGCTCGGTGAACCGGATCAGCGGGGGGCAGCAGCAGCGCGTGGCCCTGGCCCGGGCCATCGTCCGTTCCCCCTCGGTGTTCCTCCTGGATGAGCCCCTCAGCAACTTGGACGCACGGGTGCGCTTCACCGCCCGGGCCGAACTGAAGAAGATCCAGCAGGAGCTCGGGCAGACCTTCTTCTACGTGACGCACGATCAGAAAGAGGCCGAGGCCCTTTCGGACCGGACGGGCGTCCTTCACCAGGGACGGTTGGAACAAGTGAGCACCTTCGAGGTCCTCTACAATGAACCGGAGACCCGGTGGGTGGGGGACTTCGTGGGGGACGTCCCCATGAACTATCTGCCGGATCCCGAGGGGGGCGTGGGGGAGGAGATCGGTTTCCGGCCCGAATGGGTGGTCCTGGACAGCGCCGGGCCCCGGAGCGCGATGGTGGAGCTTTCCGAGAACCTCGGGGAGACCCACTACCTGGTCTGTGTCACTCCGGAAGGGAAGAAGATCATCCTCCGCAGCGTGGTCCGGCACGGGCCCGGAGAGACCGTACGGTTCCGGATCGTGCGGGCCCAGCGCTATGGGCCGGATGGAAGGCGGATGCCCCCATCTCCCTCCGGGGAAGGACCCGTGGAGGGCCCTCTCGCCTTGACCACCAAGGCTGATGCCCGGGCCCAAGGTCCTCCCCCAACGGTACCCTAGGGTGCCGTTCCCGTCTTGCCATGGCCAGGCCGGTGGTGGACCACGGCTCGCCGAGGGGGAATGGGTCTCTACCAGCGATGGAGGTCTTTCCAAACACTTATGAACCTGCCAGGGGTCACCATGCCACGCTCCACCGACTCAAAGGAGGTGACGAGGTCTCCCTGGGGGTTCCAGGGAGGTCCCGTGTCCTTGGGCCGATGGCGCAAGAGGAAGAAATGTATTCGGAAAGCACGCGGTCGATGGATGGGACCGAGGAACGGCACCTCCCCGGGGAGGTCCACTGAGATGGCCGCCGGGAACCCGACCCCGGCGTCTGCGCCGACAACGCCGGAGATGCCTCCCCGACCGCCTTCCCGTTCTCGGGGAGGACGCCGGGTGTGGCCCATCGTGGTGGTCGTGATCATCATCCTCGCCGGGATCGGCGGGGGACTCGGCTACTACTTCTACGAGAAAGGGAAGAGCACCTCCACCCCGAGCATCGTTTTCTCCGGCTGGGTCTCCAGCGGGGCCGAGTACAACTTCGATCAAGCGATGGTGAGTGCCTTCAACGCCCTGCACACTAATGTCTCGGTCAAGTTCGAGCCGATCACCACCAGCAATTACTACACGGGCCTCGAGAACGAGTTCGTTGCGGGAAACCAGCCGGCGGTCTTCTACATGGAGAACGACGTGCTGCCCGAGTTCGCCCACGCGGGATACCTGATGAACCTGGGTCCGACGCTGTCCGCCAACACGACCTATGACCTGAACGGTTTCGAACCCGGGGTCATCAACTCGTTCTACTTCAACGGGAACCTGTACGCGGCCCCCAAGGACTGGAGCGCCTTGTTCGTTCTGTTCAACAAGCAAATTTTCAACCAAGAGCACGTGGCCTATCCCACCAACTTGACCTCCTGGACCTGGAGCACCTTCCAGTCCACCCTGACCCACCTGAAGGCCAACGCTTCCTTACTCCCGGGCGGAGGAACGGGCTACTACCCAATGGTGGAGGGACCGCAGTTCGCCCGCATCCTCGCCTTCATGCACGAGGCCGGCGGCCAGTGGATCAACCCCGCAGGAAACGGGGCTTCCCCCAACTCGGCCGGGCTCGAGAGCGCCATCCAGTTCTGGTATGGTCTCTATTCCTCCGGGCTCGCCGGGTTGAGCTCCAACATGAGCGCGGGCTGGAACGGCGGGGACTTCGCCACGGGTAAGGTCGGCATGGTCGTCACCGGAAACTGGGCGATCCCCGTGCTGAACGCCAGCGGCGCTTACTTCGCGAACCAGATGAGCTCCGTGGGCTACACCGTCATGCCTTCCGACACCCAGGCGGCCACCATGATGTTCAACGTGGGGCTCTCCCTGGCCAGCGGCATGTCCGGGGTGAAGCTGTGGACCGCCGAGCAGTTCCTCGAGTACTTCACGGGACCCACCGGGGAGCAGAAGTGGGTCTCCAACGGGCTTGCCCTGCCGTCCCGGACGGCCATCTTGGACAGCGCCGGCTACCAGAGCGCGTTCCCCATCGACTACCTGGCCGGCTCCCAATTCCCGGTCGCCTACGGCTGGAACTACAACACCACCAACTTCCAGGCCACGGAAGCGGACTGCCACAGCGTCATCGCGAACATGTTCGCCGGGAAGCTTACTCCCCAGGCGGCGTACCAGCAGATCCTCACCGTAACGAACCAGGACCTGGCGGGTACCGGGACCTGAACCGGAGGAAGGAAGGACCGCAGGAGGCTCGCGATAACCACGCTTGGTGCCGCACAAGGGGGAATGACGCTGACCCGGCGACGGATCTGATGGTCCGTCCCGGGGGCCGACCCCACTCGGCGGGGGTGGAACGCCCGGACGCAGGTCCCGGGAGTGAGCCCAGACGGAGCGGAGGCGAGGGTTGGGCGTGACCGCAAGATCGGACCTGGCCGGCGCAGAGGAGAAGGTCGCACGCTGGTGGAGGCGGACCGGGTCCAGTGCGAGGGCCGCCGAGGCTCGCACCGGGTACCTGTTCGTCCTTCCCATCATCGCGCTCTTGGTGATCTTCACCCTTTACCCGGTCGTCCGGTCCTTCTACATCAGCTTCTACCATTGGGACCCGTTCCTCCACGACGTCTACTTCCTGGGACTATCGAACTACTACACTGTCCTGGCGGGACCGGCCACCCCGGCCCATCCCTCGTTCGACTTCGCCCTGCTGAACGTACTGTACTACACGGCGGTCGTGGTCAGTGCCCAGACCTTGGCGGCCTTCGCGCTCGCCCTCCTGTTCAACTCGCGTCGGATGGTCTCCCGGGTGACCCGAGCCATCGTGTTCATCCCCGCGGCCACGTCGTCCGTGGCCATGTCGGCGCTCTTCATCTGGATCTTCTCGTACCAAGGCCCGGTGAACGCTGTCCTCGCCCCGCTACGGGTCGCCCCGTTGAACTGGTTCCAGAGCACCACCTACGCCTTCCCCGCGATCATGGCCATGAACGTGTTCTCCACGGCCCCGTACTTCATGATCCTCTTCCTCGCCGGGCTCCAAGCCATCCCCACTTCCATCCAAGAGGCTGCCAGCTTGGACGGGGTCCGCTCGCTCTGGCACCGGACCCGCTACATCTACTTCCCCATGCTCCGGTTCACCACGATCATTGTGGCGATCCTGGGGATCACGGGGGCCATGCAGCTCTTCGACCAGATCTTCGTGATCACGGGAGGGGGACCGGCCGGCTCGACCTACGTCCCGCTCTTCTACATCTACGACCTGGCCTTCACCGCCCAGGGGGAACAGGGCGTGGCGGCGGCCGCCTCGGTCATCCTGTTCATCATCATCATGGCCATCACGCTGACGCAGCGCCGGTTCCTCCGTGAGCTGAGCTGGGCCGGGTAGCGCTCATGACGGATCCCCCCCCTGCCCCGCTCGTGCACCGTCGCCGGATCCTCTGGCGCCTGGCCCACGCCTGGCGACAGGTCGTGGGGGTCGTGGTGATGCTGCTTTTGGCGGGGCTCTACGTCCTGCCCTTCTACTGGATGTTCCTGAAGGCGGGCCGGGACTCCATCTTCCTGGGGTACCCGCCGGACTTCAACCCCTTCTCGGGAACGAGTTGGTCGAACTTCGTGAACAACTTCAACACCGTCTGGGGCTATGGGAGCGGGATCTTCGCCCAGGCCTTCTCCAACAGCCTCTTCGTGGCGCTCTCCGTCACCGTCCTCAGCGTCGGGTTCGGGTCCCTCGCGGGGTACGCCTTTGCCCGGCTGCGGTTCCCCGGCCGGGACCTGCTCTTCTACCTGGTCCTCGCCACCCTCATGATCCCCTTCCCCGTGATCTTCATCAGCAACTACTTCTTCATGTACCAGCTCGGTTGGCTCAACAGCTATCAGGGTCTGATCGTCCCGCAGGTGGTCTCGGCCCTCAACGTCTTCATCATGCGCCAATACTTCCTGACGATCCCGGCCGACGTGGAGAACGCCGCCAAGCTCGACGGCCTGCGCCCCTGGAACATCTTCTTCCGGATCTCCGCCCCGCTGGCAAAGCCGGCCTTCGCCGCCTCCATCATCCTCACGTTCATCGGGACGTGGAACAATTTCCTCTGGCCCCTCGTGGTCTCCACCAACCCGTCGTTCTGGACGCTACCGGTGGCCCTGGACTTCTTCAAGGGGGTGAACGGGACGCAGATCTACTGGGACCAGATGATGATGGCCACCCTCATCATGGTGGTGCCCACTCTCGTCATCTACGCGTTCGCCGAACGTTACTTCATCCAGGGCATCTCCTTCTTCTCCGTCAAGAGGTGAGGACGATTCCCGTAGAGATCCGGGGGCTCACCGTCCGCTTCGGGCACACCCTCGCGCTCCAAGGGCTCGACATGAGCATCCCGGAGGGGGAGTTCCGGGTCATTCTCGGGCCGTCCGGCTCCGGGAAGACCACCATCCTTCGCTCCATCGCCGGCCTCATCGAACCGGAAGCCGGCTCCATCTGGATCGGAGGGCGGGACGTCACGCTCCTGTACCCCTCGGAGCGCAACGTGGCCATGGTCTTCCAGAACTACGCCCTCTACCCGCACATGACGGCGTTCAACAACATCGCCCTGAACCTGAGGATGCGGCATCTTCCCCGGGACGAGATCGATCGGAAGGTGACCGGGGTGGCGGAGCTCCTGCACATCTCCCCGCTGCTCGACCGGACCCCCCGGGAGCTCTCCGGCGGGGAGGCCCAGCGTGTGGGCCTCGCCCGGGCGATGGTGCGGGACCCGGCGGTCTATCTCATGGACGAGCCGCTCTCCAACCTGGACGCGAAGCTCCGCGGGGAGATGAAGGACGAACTCAGGCGGTTCCACCGCATTGTCCAGAAGACCATCATCTATGTCACCCACGATCAGAACGAGGCCATGGCCCTGGGGGACCACATCGTGGTCATGGACCGGGGGCGCAAGCAGCAGGAGGGCACCCCCAAGGAGGTCTACGACCGGCCGGGGACCGTCTTTGTGGCCAAGTTCATCGGCAGCCCTCCCATGAACATGATCCCGGCACGGACCGAGGCCCTGGACCGGCCCCGGTACCGGTTGAGCCCCGAGGGAAGCCCGGCCGGTCTCGTCCTCACCTCTAACGGGGACCCGCTCCCTCCCGAGGTGCAGCTGGGGATCCGACCTTCCTCGATCCGTCTGGACCCGACCGGCCCCTGGAAGGGCCCCGTGGAGTACACCGAACTGTTGGGACCGCAGATCGAGGTGCACTTCCGCGTGGGGACCACCCGGGTCGTGGCCATCCTCCCCCGCACCTCCGCCGCCGAAGGCCTTTTGGAGGCCGAAGCTCGGAAGGAGGTGGTCAGCTTCGCCGTGGAGCCCGCCTCGATCCATGTCTTCGAGGGGCGGACCGGGGAGGCGTTAGGGAACCCGATCCTATCGCTCCAGAGCCCATGACCCCGGCCCGGGTCCTGAGCCCACCCCCCGGGGAACCGGGCATCCGGAGGATCTTGCAGACCGGCCGGGGCCTCCGGGAGAAGGACAACGACCGGGTCCTGGAGCAGTGGGTCCGGGAGACCCGGGGGGGGACCCCGGCCGACCTGTACTACGCGCTCAGCAAGGGGCGGCGCTGTCATCTTCTCCTCCGGCAGGACGGCGACCTCGAGCCGGTTCCCTCCGGACGGGACCGCACCGGGCTCTGGGACCGACAGGTCCGGCACCTCACCGGTTTCTCGGTCCTCTGGGACGATGCACCGCTCGCCCCTCGCCTCACCAAAGTGGTGCGGGGCCTCGGCTACGTCTACCGTTCCTTCGGGTCGGTGGAGCGCGTCGACGTCGCGGAGGATCGGAAAGGGGGGGTCGCCCTCTGGTTCTTCTCGAAGGACCCCGGACGGGTAGAGCTCCGTTTGCATATGGGCCACGACCTCATGTGGCCCCAGGAACCGGCGCCGCGAGAGTACCGGGTCCGGACCCTCGAGGACGGCTACCGGGTGACGAGCGACCTCGCCGCGACGGAGGTCAGCACCACCGGGAGCGGCCGGGTATCCGCCCGTCTGGAGGACGGGGTTCTCACCCTTCGGGCGGACCCCGTCCGCCGTCTCAGGGTCTACCTCTCTTGCGACGGGCAGCGCTGGCGCGCGGGAGACCTGGAGCGAGCCCGAGCCTACCATGGCCGTGCCCTCGAGGGCCCCCGGTTGGAGACCCCGGAGTTCCGGTTGGACAAGACCTTCCTCTGGGCCAAGCATGACCTTCTGGAGCTCTTTTCCGAGACGGACGTGGGCTCGGGCTTCTTTGCCGGCATGCCCTGCTTCTCCTGGTTCTTCGGGCGAGACGGGGAGTGGATGAGCCTCGCGGCGGTGCGTTCGGGGCTGGCCGACCTTGCCGGGGCCCATCTGAAGACCCTCTGGCGGCACGCTCGGGGAGGGCGCTTGCCCCACGAGCTCCCGCTCCTCCCGGCGGAGGGCGGGGGAGAACCGGGGAAGCCGACCCTGGCGGTGGAGGTCCCCAGTTCCTACATGTCCATCGACACGAACCCCCTGTGGGTCTTGGCCAGCGTCGAGCGCGCCCGCTGGACCCGAACCCCCTTGGACACCGCGGCCCTCACGGCGGCGATGGACTTCACCCGTTCGCTCGCCCCGCCGGGGGACCTGCTCATCGAGAACGACTTCTCCCGACGGCTCATCGGCTGGACCGAGTCGTGGGCAGACCGCCGGGATGGGAAGTGTATCGACGCCAACGCCTGGTGGGTCGCGGCGGCGGAGGCCTACGCCGAAGCGACGGGAGTCGACCGGTACCACTCCGCCCGGATCCGCGAGCAGATGGAACAGACCTTCTATGGGGGGAGAGGGGCCGACCCCGTCCCCTTCGACTCGGTCCAGGGGGAGGTGCGCCGCCGGACCCGGACCCCGGCTCAACTCGTCCCCGCGTTATACCGGGAAGGGGAACGCTACCGTCTCTCGGTGGATGCGTTGTCCGGTCCCGACCTGGTCACGCCGTGGGGGGTCCGCGCGCTCTCCACCGGGGACCCCATGTTCGACGGGGGCTATCACACCGGAGTGATCTGGCCCTTGATGACGGGTTGGTTCGTCCTGGCCGCCTTCCGCCAGGGGCTGGTGGAAAGGGCGTTGGAGCAGCTCATGACCTTTCCCATGCTGGCTTTCGGAGCCCCCGACCGGGGCCGTCTCGCCGAGACCTACCACGCCAACTATGCCGAACCGACCGGACAATTCTTCCAAGGATGGTCCTCCAGTGTGTTCCTGGAAGGGGTCGTGGAGGGGCTCTTTGGGCTACGCCCGGATGGGCGCCCGGGGGTGAAGGGCCTGAGCGCGGGGCTGAGGCCTCACCTCCCTTCGGCATGGAAGGAGATGTCCCTCCGCTCGCTCCCGTACCAGGGACGATGTTACGACCTTACGGTCCGGCCCGGGTCCGTGGAGGTCCGGGCAGCAGGGCACTGAACTTTTCCCTGCTTTGGCTCCCCCCACCCCGACCTTTCCCCCGACTGTCCGCCCCGACCTCGACGGCTAGGGTCAGGTCCGCCCCGGCCCTCCGGGGGACGGGAGGGGCAGGCCCTCCGTCCGATGGCGACGTAGGCCCATGGGCCCCCCCCACACGCCCACCCCACGTATAGTCCGGGCCTCCCTACGGCTTTCCGGGGCTCCCAGGGACGATTTCGTACGGGGACAGCCTCGGCCGGCTGCCGCCGCCTGCCTCGGGGTCCAGCCCCCAGGTCCCGGACCTCCGAGGGCCGGGGACCCCAGAGCCTGAGGGAGAGCCCTTCCAAGTAAGGTCTTCCCAAGGGGATCTGGTGGCGGGGAGGAGGGACGCCCTCCGCCGGGCCCGGTCGGGTCCGAGCCAGGCTCGTCCAACCTTATTCTGGGGGACCGTATCGAGGCCTGGAGGAAGGGAATGGACCCAACGAAGGGAACGGAGGGGGGCAGAGGGAACCCCCCTAGAGACCGTCGATGCCCGGGAAGGACGCTGGACAATCCCCTGCGCCGGTGGCTCGCCCCGGCCTCCCGCGATGTGCAGAGGTGGGAGATCCGTGCCGGCATGAATGTTCTGGATCTGGGTACGGGGGTGGGGTATTTCGCGCCGGCCATTTTGGCCGAGCTAGGCGAGGGAGGACGACTCCTCCTCGGTGAGAGTTCAGCTTCCTGGCCTCGCCCGATAGACTGGGCGTGCTAAGCCTTGTCACGAAAGTACCTTAGCCGGCGCGGTGTTCCCGCCATGCCCGAGGACCATGGCACCTCGGGACCCGCGAATCCTCCTGTCCCCTGACCCCGAGGACGATCAGATCATCGTCTCGCGCCAGAAGCTCGACAAACTCCTCCGCGAGAAGGACGAGGAGATCGACCGCCTACGTCGGGAGCTCGAGCGTCTACGCCCCGCCCTCGAGAAGTCCCGGGAGAAGAACTCCAAGCTATCCGACAAGGCCGACCAGCTTCAGGGGAAGCTCGAGGGGCTCCAGAACTCCCTCGCCGTCCTCGGGACGAACGGCAAGACCGCCGCCGCGGTAGGAGTGCCGTCCAGTCGGACCTTCTTCAAACAGCCGCGACCGCCTCCGGAGGAGCGGCGAAAGCCCGGGGGACAACCCGGGCACCCGGGGACCACCCGACCTCGCCCCACCCCGAACGCCCCCGAGCGTGTGCTCTCAC
This sequence comes from Thermoplasmata archaeon, assembly GCA_021827405.1. Taxonomy (GTDB): domain Archaea; phylum Thermoplasmatota; class Thermoplasmata; order Lutacidiplasmatales; family UBA184; genus JAKATE01. The sequence continues at coordinate 6,178 of JAKAVY010000035.1, read as the reverse complement.
TCCGGGCCTGCCCACATTGCAGCACGAGGCTGGGGGAGCCGTGTGGCGAATGGCGCCACACCATCACCGACGCCCCCGCCTGGGCCCTCGTGGTCTTTGACCTGGTGTTCCAGCGCTACAAGTGTTCCGGCTGCGGCGAGCGGGTCCACGCCCCGATCCCCGAGGGCTACCGCGGGGACTTCGGACCCGGGCTGAAGACGCTGGTGGCGGAGCTCCGGGCGCTCGGCCTCTCGCACGAGAAGATCAGGGAGTTCCTAGAGATGACCCTCCACCTCGCTCCCAGCGAGGCGACCCTCCTCGCCATGGAAGAGGGGGTGGCGGAGAGCCTGGACGGGACGTACCAGGCCCTCGGGGAGGAACTCCGCGACGCGACGAGGACTCCCAACGCGGAGGGGGACGAGACGAGCTTCCCGGTGGACGGAGAGACGGAACAGGTGTGGGTGGGAGTGAGCCCGATCACGACCGTCTACCTCACCCAGCACGACCGCCAGGTGGAGAAAGGGGCCCGGAGCGGAGACGCGGCCGCGAGGATGTGGGAGGGGTACACGGGCACGCTCACCCACGATGGCCTGGCCTCGTACACCTCGGTGAAGGGCGCCGACCACCAGTGGTGTCTGGTCCACCTGAATCGCGAGCTGCAGAAGGTCGAGGCCGCTCACGGGATCGAGGTGAGGGGGTTCCGGAGGAAGGAGCCACCGAAGTTCACCCGGGCCGGGCGTCCCCCCCGGGAGTTCCTGAAGTTCGCGGCGGGGGCGAGGGCAAGATGGAGGAAGGAGGTCCAGTGGGTGGAAGGGCACCCGGCCTCCACGCTTCGCCGTCGGGAGCGCCGCTACCGCCGGGCCGTGAGGCGGATGGGGCGGTTCCTGGCCCGTCCCTGGACCGACGAGGACGTGGTGCGGATCGCGGGGACGATGAGGAAGGGCCTCGAGACGATCTTCACGTTCGTGAGGCTCCCCGGGGTCCCGTGGAGCAGCAACGGGGCGGAGCGGGAACTCAAGGTGCCCGTGGGGATACGGAAGACCCAGGGAGGTCGGAAGACGGAGCGGGGGACGTGGGTGATGGACCGGATCCTGACGGTGTGGCGGACATGCCGTAAACGGGGACTGCGGTTCTGGGATGTGGTGTTGGAGCGGTTGATGTGGACGCGAAGCGCTCGGGGACCGCCTCTACCCGCGTCTATGGGCTGAATCGAGGGCTGGGCCAAAACGCTGAACTCTCACCCTCCTCGTCGACCCGGACCCGAGGGTCCTCCACCGGGCGCGGAACCGTTTGCGCGACGATCGCAGGGTCCGATTCTTGGAGTCCTCCGCCTCGGGGATCCCCTCGGTCCCAGACCTTAGCCAGGATCGGGTGATCCTGTCCCTGGTCCTCTGTTGCGTCTTGGACAAGGCCGGCGTTCTGGACGAGGCCTGGCGGGTCCTGCGGCCCGGGGGACGGGCCATCGTAAGCTATCCGCGGCTTCGGTGGGGGTTCCGGGGCCGTGGTCTGGCCATGACCCCATCCCTGTGGAGGGAACTGGTCCGTCGGCATCCCTGGACGGAGGCCTCCCCTCCCAGAGGACGAATCGTACGGGAGCATCTTCTCGAGAGGTAGCGAGATCCTTTCCGTAGGACCGTCGGAGCCGGAGCGCCTCCCGGGCCCTCTCCCCGCCCGCCCAGCAGGCCAGCTGCGGGTTGCCGCCGCCCCGGGACACGAGCGTTACCGGACCGGGCCCCTCCCGGTAGCTTATCCCCCCTGGACCCTCCACACGGGCATGCCAGCGCCCCCCAGGCTCCTGGTGACCTGCGCGATGACCGACACGCTCCGGGACACGTTGGAACGACACCTTCCTGGGGTCGCCCTCCTGGTCCCGGGGAAGGCAGAGGAGGGGCCCTGGCCGACGCTGGAAGCGGCGCTCGTGGGAAGCCCTCAGCGCGAGATGCCCCCGCTCTCCCCTGCGACGGCCCCGGGGATCCGGTTCGTTCAACGGCTCTTCACCGGGATGGACCGGTTCCCCTTCGACCGCTTCCCGCCCGGCTGCCTTTTCGCTGGGAACGTGGGGGCCTACGCCGTGCCGGTGGCCGAGCATGGCCTTGCCTTGGTGCTCGCCCTGGCCAAAGGGCTCCGGACCGACCAGGAGACCATCCTGGCCAGGGAGCGGGCCCGGCCGCAACGACGGCTCATCTTGGAAGGAAAGGAGGCCCTCCTGGTGGGATACGGGGAGATCGCGCAGGCTCTCGCACACCGGTTGAAAGGGGCGGGCATGAGAGTGGTGGGACTGAACCGGACCGGGACCGCTTCCCCCGGGGCGGACGAGATGGTCTCCCCGGCCGAGCTCCTCAAGGCGGTCGCCCGTGCGGATGTGGTCGTCGACCTCCTGCCCCTGACCCGGAAGACGCGGGGCTTCTTCGGGGTGGCGGAGCTTGGGGCCCTCAAGCCTGACGCCATCTTCGTCAACCTGGGAAGGGGGGCCACGGTGAGCGCCCCTGCGATGGCCGATCTCCTGAAGAGACGCCCGGAGAGCCGGGTCGGTCTGGAGGTCTGGTGGGACGAGCGACCGGGCCACATGGGAGAGGTCGAGCCGGGCCGGGGCCTCGAGGGGCTCCCGTACGCCTTGGGCACCCCTCACGTCGCCGGCCTGGCCGAAGGAGCCGCCGACCGGGCCGACGAGCGGGCCGTGGAGAACCTCGCCCGGTTCTTCCGGGGAGAACGTCCCCTCCACTTGGTGGACCCTTCCGAGTACGAAGGGGCGGGGTGAGCCCGGGGCGGCTCAACGCCGCCGGTACGTCCCCAACCGGGAGAAGAGGGCCCCCGCCAGGAGGGGCAGGAGCACGGTGATGTCCCCCTCCACCGTCACCTGCCGCGCCTCCGGTTTGAGCTTCCCCCAACTGACCGCCTCCCGGAGCCGGGCCCCCGAGAGCGACCCGTCCCACTCCACCGCCGTCGTCACGTAGACCGCGCTGTCAAGCCCTCCGCGGAACTGGTTCCACCAGATGGTGTGGTGCTTCGAGATCCCCCCGCCCAGGATGAGCGCATGGGAGCGCTTCGCCTCGAAGACCCGGTCCGAGAGCCCCTGCTCGTCGGCAAAGAGGTCCAGCCGGAGGTCGCGGTGGTCCTGCCAGAACAGCCAGAGCTGGCTTCCCACGGCCCCGTCGAAGGGCCCGGGAACGAAGACAGGGACCTTGCGCTCGAAGGCGGCCCGGGCGAGCGACCCTCTCCCGCGTTCCGGCCCCAGGTCCTCCCCGAGGGCCCAGACCAGTTCCGGGGTGGTCCACGTGCGCTGGCCCTTCGCCCAGAGGCGTCGGAGCAGCCGCCGCATCCTGGACTCGATGATCCCGCCATAGTTCGCCTGGGGGATCACGACGTTCCCCAACCGGTACACGTGCTTCCGGGCCAGCGCCCGGTCGTCGAGGAGCCAATCGCCCTCATAGTACGGGCGCCAGGCCCGGGCCAGGTCGTGGTCCAAGGTCCCGCCGGTGGTGATCACCACGTCGACCAGCCCGCGCCGGACGATCTCCACCAGCACTCCCCGGGTGCCCGTGGCCATGACATCGGCCGGGAAGGAGAGGAAGTTCGTGGCCTCCCGGTCCCGCCACTGCCCCTCCAAGATATCCGCGGCCTGGGCGACGCCCTTCGCGCTGAACCCGCCCGCCTGGTCAAAGCCCCGAAGGAGGCGGTCGGGACTGGTGAGGTCCTCGGGGGCCAGGTCACGGACCTTTCGCGGCGGCGGCATTGGCGGGTCTCCCCCGCGGGAGGAAGGGCTATCGTATAGGGCCCTTGCGGTCCTGGCCACAGGGAAGGAACGACGGATGTGGTGCCCGGTGGCGTCCAGCCACCGGCTCCCGGGGGAGCCCTCCTTACGGCGCGGTGGAACCTTCCTGATGATTGAGCCACCAGAGCAAGGCGACCATCCCGGCCCCGGCGACGGAACCCAGGGCGAGGGTGCCTCCGACGCCTAGTTTAAGGCCGGCTTGTCGGTGCCCGCACATGGGGCACGTCCACTCGGGGCTCTTCATGGTCGCCTCCGGGACCCGCGAGCCGCACTTTGGGCAGACGAGCTCAAGATTGTCGAGCTTGCCGACCCCTTGACGGAGGAGGCGGTCGCGAGCGTCCCTAAGCAACTGAGCCTCTTCGTCGCTGAGCCGGATCGTGGTAGGGGGGGTCATGTTCAGTCCTCTCAGGTGATCAGTATACCAATGCATACACGGGCATTTAACAATAAGCTGGCGTATGCGAAGACGTGCACCGCCCCGTGGCGGCATGACCCGCTTCCCGTCAAAAAGGTGGCCAGGTGATCCCCAGCCCGAACGAGTGAAAGAAGACCACATACGCCACCACGAATCCCAGGATCGCTCCGCCGTTCAGGAACGGAAGCCCGGCCTGAGCGTTCCCGCGCTCCACCAGACGCATCAGCAACGCGTAGCCCCCCAGGGAACCCAGGACCGTAAGCAGCGCAATGAGCAGGTTCGCCCCCACCCCGAGGACCAGCGGGTGGGCAGGAAGGAAAGTGTAGGCACTCACCACCAGCACCCCTGGGATGATGACGTCCCCCAGGCCCATGAACGTGGCCTCCCGCTCCGCGGGAGCGGCCTGCACCCGCTCCCGGACCTGCTTCAACGGACGGGTGCGGGTGTAATCGAACCCCCGCTCCTCGGGGACCACCATGAGGATGGGGAGCTTCATGTCCGCCACCACGTCGGCGAGCGAGATCATGTGCTTCGTCCCGTACACCGCCACCGCATCGTAGACCATGAGCGCCCCCAGCAGCAGGAGGGCGGGGAGGATGCCCAGGGAGATCCCCAGGATGGCGGTGAGGCTCCCGGCGGCGAGGAAGCCCACCAGGTCCACCGCGTACCACTGGGGTTCCAGCAGCAAGGTGAGGAAAGCGAGGGACGCCACCAGGAGCGCGAGGGGGACGGCCCAATCGAGGACGTATCCGATGGAGAGCGTCAGGCTCTGGGGGAGCAGGAGGCTGAACGCCGGGTCCAGCGTGTAGACCAGGGCAAAGGCGATGGCGCCGAGGAGGAGGTAGCGCAGGAGGTAGAGGGTGTTGGGGGCCCGTCGGGCGAAGAGCAGGATCAGCAGGGGGGCCGCCACGATGACCACGAGGAAGGGGAGGATGTTCCCCACCGAGGAAGGATTGGCGTTGGTCTGTAGCCCCAGGTTGAGGAAAGGGGCGGCCAGGGCGATCGCCGTGAGCTGGCTTCCCACGTAGAGGACCAGGAGGCCGAAGGTCCTCATCCGAGGCATGGGCCCTCGGGCTCAGGGGACCATGGTGGCGCTGGCCGCGTTCCCCGAGACCCGGGTGATCCGGGCGTTGACCGTGGCCCCCTTCATCCGGGCCCCCTGGATGAAGACCACGAAGCCCTCCTTCCGGGCGACCCCCTCCCCGCGGCGGTTCACGTCCTCCACGGTGAGGCGATAGGTCTCCCCCAGGGTCACCGGGAACTTCGGCTTCTCAGTGGCCATGACCCGGCGGACGGTGACCGGCCGCTGGGCCCCACAGGCCTCGCAGACGATCATGGGAGCGGAGCGGGCTCCCCGGTCCAGATGGGTGTCGGGGCTCCCGCACTCCACGCAGAGCACGAAACGCTGTGTGTACTCCTGCAGCTTGGCGTTCACCTGATCCACGGAGGCCTTGGTCTTGAGCACCCCTCGGGGGCCGTCCAAGACCCCTGGGCAGCCGAACTCCCGGGCCATGAAGTTCAGGATCTGGGCCGGTTCCCGCCGGAGCTGGTCCCCGATCTCCTTCAGGTTCCGAACCACCGTGTTCTTGCCGTCGTAGCTCACCTCTCCGGTGGGTACCGTGAACCGCTCCGACCGGTGGGGGTTCTCGGGGAGGCCCGTCCGGGCCCGGTCCAACAGCGCCTCGTAGTCCGTGCTTGACATGAGGGGTGTCGAAGGCTCCAGGCCGCATTTAAGGGTGACCGGACCGGAAGGGCCTGGCCACGCCAAGGAAAAGCCTCATTCCTCGGAGCCACTGCCCCCTCGTGGAGGCCAGGAGCCTCCCTCCGGTACGGATCGAGGGGCTCTCCGACCTGGTCTTCGGGCTCGCGCTATCCATTGGCGCCCTCACCCTCATCGCTCGGGCCCCCACCGACACGGCTCAGGTGGGGACCGAGATCCTCGCCTTCCTGGCGAGCTTCCTCATCCTGATCAACCTCTGGCTGACCTACTCGGAGATCGCGGCCTACCAGAG
>JAKAVY010000034.1 GCA_021827405.1 Thermoplasmata archaeon | reverse complement strand
GCTAAGGTTCTCACAGAACACGCATTAATGCGCATCACTGTGCGTCCGTGTCCTCTCCTCCCTCTGGGGCCGACCCTCGGGACCCGACGCCGTGGCCCTCGGTTCCTTTCCCGTTGGCCGTGTGGGTTCTTTGGGACCCGCGAATCACAAGGGGAGAATCCTACGGGGTCCTGGGCAGCGGGGCACAGGAGGGTCCGGGGGACTGCCGCGCCCCCCGGTCCAGCCGCCACGATTAAATATTAAGTCAGGGAATAGCCCCGCTCGGGTACGTTCGACAAGTCCTCCCTGGGCTTGTTCGACAAGCCCGAGGCAGGCATGGAACCGGCAAGGGAAGAGGAAAGGATCGCGCTCCGGTGCTCGAGGCGCGAGCTCCAGTTCCTCGACTCCTTCGTGGTCAGCGGGGAGTTCTCCACCCGCTCGGAGCTCATCCGGGCGGCGCTGAAGGACTTCCTCTCCCACCGCGCCCGTGCGGCCCCGGAGGCGCCTCCGACCCCTCCCCCCCCGACCCCCGCCAGCCTTCCTGACCTCGTCGTGCGCCTCCGACCGGAGGAACGCGAGGTCGTCGAGGCCTACGCGGAACTGGTGCAGGACCACGCCCCGGTCTCGTCCACCCTGGCCGAGCTGGTGCGCCGTGGCCTCCGGGACGGGAAGGTGGCCGAGCAGGTGGAGGCCACCCGAAGCCTGGTGCGGGCTTCGGCAGAGCGACGTTCCCAGGCCCAACAGGCCGCCAAGAGCCCCCAGGAGCTCCAGCGGCAGGGGTTCCTGGGACAATGACCGGCCCAGGGATCGCCCAAGGACGTGCCCAGGTCCCCTACGGGAGTGGTGGAGATGAACGGAGCCGAAGGAAGGAGCGCAAACCAGGAACCTGAACAAGCCACGGGAAGATCCCCGGATCCCCTCCGGAGAACCCCGCCCACCCCCCGCCTGGGCCGGGAGGTCCGCTTCCTCCTCGTGGCCGTGGGCGGTGCCGCCGTCCGGGTCGTCCGCTCCGCCCAGGCCCAGGGCCTCCGGTACCAGGAGACGGTGGCCATCAACGGGGATGAGCGCGTCCAGGAAGCCATGGACTTCGACCTCCGGGTCTGCTTGAGGACCCCCTGGGAAGGCCCCTCCACCCTGCCCGGGGAACTGACCGGGACCCGACTGGCCCTCGTTCCGGCCCTGGAGACCCTCTTCGAAGGGGTCACCTTCGTCACCGTGGTCGGCAGCCTCGGGGGAGAGACCGGCGCCGGGGTCCTCCCGGCCGTCCTGGAGGCCGCCGGGCTGCACGCTTCCTTCCTCTCCGTCTTCCTGGTCAAGCCCTTCGCCTGTGAGGAGACCCGGCGCATGGAGGCCGAACAGACCCTCCAGGCGCTCCGCCACCAGCCTCTCTTCTCCCGGCGGGTGGAGAACGGCCAGGCCTCCCTGATCGTCCTGGACAACGAACGGGCTCTTCCCCGTCTGCGATCGCTCCCGCTCACCGCTCTCACCCAGGGGTACGGGCACATGGTCGCCCAGCACATCCTGGAGCGCTACGTCCAGCCAGCCGAGGGAGCGTTCAGGGAGTTCCGGCTCCTCTCCCAGGTCCAACAGGTGGTGCCGGACCCGGTGGCCGTTCCCAGCCCCTCCCCGGCATCCTTTGGCCCTGGAGGCCTCCCGGGGGCCATCCCTGTCCCCCTGGAGCCACTGGCCGCGGGCCTTCCGCCGGCCCTCCCCCCCTCCCCCGAGGTGGAGCTTCTCCTTGAGGTCGCCGTCCCCGAGGCCCCCTTGCCGGGGCGGACAGGATAGACAGGAGGCTCGTCACCCCACCCGGCCAACGGGGGGAAGGGTTAAGCCCTCCTCCCGTTGGAGATTTTCCGGTACCCGTACATGGCCATCCCCGGGAAGCTCCTCGCGGCGCTGGTGGGGATCGGGATCCCCGTGGTCCTGCTGGCCGCGGATATCCTCGTCTTCAACTCGAACCCCCTCGGGTTCATTGCCACCGTCACCTGGATCCTGGGGGGAGGCATCTACCTGGTCTCCTACCAGGAACACGAGTGAACCGGGCCCTGGCCCTCCCGCTCAACCGTAGATGGACGGTTCCGGGGCCGACGGTTCCGGCTCCTTCGGGCCCGGCGTGGGGTGCATCTTCATGCTCGCCTTCAAGGCCTTCTCCAGGACCTCCGCCTGCTTGACCAGGGGGGCGGGGTCTACCGCTAGCCCCGGGATCAACCGGTCCAGGACCTGCAGGAGATGTGCCGCGGCCCGGTGATCCGGCAGCTCCGCCACCCCGATCCGGGTGAAGAGCACACTGAGCGGGGCCCCGTCGTACGACGCCTCGTTCAGGAGGTCTCCCGAAAGTCCGGCCACCACGCCCTGGTCCAGCCGGGGGACCTCCGCCTGTTCCAGGGCCTTCACACAGCCCTCGGTGGCGGGTACCCCCACCACGACCCCCTCGGGTTCCGGGGCCTCCCCATCCTCCTCCTTCTGAAGGATCCCCTCCACGGCGTAGATCGGGGAAAGACCCCGCTTCGAACACCAGTCGAGGAGCACCCTGGCCAGGTAGGTCATGAGCACCGGGGAGGGGGGGAACTCGCTGACCGCCACCGCCAATTGCTCATTGCCGTAGATCCGGATCGGTGGGTTGGGCTTTCCGTCCAGGATCACCGAGACGGAGAGCATGAGCGGGGACCGGACCGTCGCGATCCGGGGCAGGTTGAGCTTCTGGATCAGGTAGTGTCCGACGATGGTACTGGCCAGGCCCGCGCTCGGGAAGCAGACCACCAGGGGCGTCCCGGGCTTGGGCCCGCCGGATACCACGGCATCTTCGCGAATGGCCAGGTCCAGAGGCGGCGAGGGGAATTCCGCGGACATCGGGGGAGCATTTCCGCCGGCCTCAAAGCCCTAGCCCCTCCCTCCCCGGCCTCGGTCCCCAAGGGTCATTAGCCAGCGTTCGGTGGTTTCCCTGTGGGCGTCCCGCTCCGCGACTTGGTCCACCCGTCCCCGCTGGCCCTTTCCGAACTGAAGGGCCGCAAGCTCTCGTTGGATGCCTACAACATGCTCTACCAGTTCCTCGCCTCCATCCGCCAGCCGGATGGAGAACCCTTCACGGATGGTTCCGGGCGCGTGACCAGTCACCTGGTGGGATTGCTCTATCGGACGGCCAGCCTCCTGGAGAATGGCGTCCTGCCGGTCTACGTCTTTGACGGAAAACCCTCCGACCTGAAGGCCGGGACGCTCCGGAAGAGGGCGCTGGCGAAGGAACGCGCGGCCCGGGCCTGGGAGGAGGCCCTGGCTGCCGGGGACCTGGAGAAGGCCCGCCGGAAGGCCGCCGGGACGTCCCGGCTGACCCCCGAGATGGTCTCCGACGCCCGCCTCCTGTTGGACGGGCTGGGGGTACCGCACCTCCTGGCCCCTTCGGAAGGGGAGGCCCAGGCGGTCCACATGGCCCAGCAAGGGAGGGTCTGGTCGGCGGCCAGCGAGGATTACGATACCCTGCTCTTCGGGACCCCGAGGCTGGTCCGGGGCCTGGGGGCTAGCCGAGGGTCCCAGACCACGCTGGAGCTCCTGGAGACGCCGCGACTCCTGGAGGAGCTCGGGATCTCCCAGGACGAGCTCATCCTCCTGGGACTGCTGGTGGGGACGGACTTCAACGAAGGGGTCCGGGGCATCGGACCCAAGAAGGCCCTGAAGCTCGTCCGGGAGCACCGGGGCCTGGAGGCCACTGTCCGCTCCCTCGGGTTAGACCCGGAACCGTTCCAGACGGTCTTCGACCTCTTCCGGTCCCCTCCCGTCACGGACGGCTATGAGCTGCGGTGGAGGCGCCCGGACCTGGCTCAAGTGGAGGCGTTCCTGGTGAAGGAACACGGCTTCGACCCGGCCCGGGTCTCTCGGGCCCTCCAGCGTATTCCCCCGGAGGCCCCGTCCCCGGGAAGCCAGATGTCCTTGGAAGCCTTCAGTGGAGGGTCCCCATGAACCGGTTCGAGTGCGTGCCGAACTTCTCGGAAGGACGGCGCCCGGAGGTGATCGGGGCCATCCGGAAGGCGGCAGAGGGCGTCCCAGGTGCCCGGGTCCTCGACCTGGAGTCCAATGCGGACCACAATCGTTCCGTGCTCACGCTGGCCGGGACGGGAGAGGCCCTCGTCGAGGCGGCCTACCGGGCCACGGAAGTGGCCGCACGGTTGATCGACCTGAACCAGCACCACGGCGAGCACCCCCGGATGGGAGCCATGGACGTGGTTCCCTTCGTCCCCCTGGGCTCGGCCACCATGGATGAGGCCGTGGCCCTGGCGCGCCGGTTCGGGGAGCGGGCCTCGTCCGGGCTGGGAATACCGGTCTACTTCTACGGTCGGGCGGCCACCCGCCAAGACCGGGAGGACCTGGCGCGCGTACGGGAAGGGCAGTTCGAGGGGTTGCGGGAGGCTTCCACTAAAGATGCCAATCGTCGGCCGGACCTTGGCGGACCCGCTCTCCACCCCACGGCGGGGGCTCTGGCCGTGGGCGCGCGGCCCATCCTGGTGGCCTACAACGCCTATCTCAGCACCCCGGACGTGGCCATCGCGAAGCGCGTGGCCCACGCGATCCGGGGGCGGGACGGCGGCTTGGCGGAGGTGAAGGCCCTGGGCTTCGAGATCAAGGAACGGAACCGGGCGCAGGTCTCCATGAACATGACCGATGTGCGCCGGACGCCGCTCCACCGGGTCCTCGCCCTGATCCGGGAGGAGGCCGCGCGGTACGGGCTCACCGTGGAGGAGTCCGAGATCGTCGGCCTGGTCCCGGAGGATGCGCTCTTGGACGCGGCAGAGCACCATCTGCAATTGAACCATTTCTCCCGCTCCAACCTCCTGGAACGCCGCCTGGAGGAGGCGCTCCCCGGAGGGACCGCCCCGGGCCCCCCGACGCATGCCGAGGGGAGCCTCCGGGCGTTCTCGGACGCGCTCTCGGCCCGGACCCCCACGCCGGGGGGGGGCAGCGCTGCCGCCCTGGCCGGCGCCCTCGGCGTCTCCCTGGGGCTCATGGTCCTGCGGTACAGCACCTCCCCCGGCGGGTTACCCCCGGAAGGCGCGGAGGAGGAACGCACACTGGAATCGTTGCGCCAGGGGCTCCTTTCCGGGATCGATGAGGACCCCCGGGCCTACGACCGGGTGCGGAGCCGGCGCCCCCGGAGCAAGGGGGCCCCCTTGACCGCGGAGGAACGGCAGGGTTACCTCGAGGCCGTTCGCGCGGCCACCGAGGTCCCGTTGGCCACGGCGCGCGCCTGCCGAGCGGGGGAAGCGGCCCTGGAGCGAATCGCCCCCCGGGTGAAGCCGGTGATGATGAGCGACCTCACCACCGCCCACGCCCTCCTCCAGGCCGGCCTGAAGGGAGCCTTGGCGAACGCCGAGATCAACCTGAAGACCCTTGAGGAGCTGGGAGAACCGGCCCCCGACCTCTGGGCCGACCTCAAGAGGCTCCAGGGGCCGTAGCCCGATGGTGGGGAACCCGGACCGCCCCTTCGTCTGGCTCAACGCGGCCATCAGCCTGGATGGCCGCCTGGCGTACGCGGACGGCCGTCGCGCGATCCTGTCCGGCCCGGAAGACCTCCGCCGAGTCCAGGACCTCCGCCGGTCCCTGGATGCCATCCTCGTGGGGTCCGGGACCATCTTGGCCGACGACCCCTCGCTCCGGGTACACTGGGAGCGCGTGGTGGAGGAGCCCCCGCTGCGGGGGGCCCAGCCCACCCGGGTCATCCTCGACGCGAGGGGGCGCCTTCCCATGAGCGCCCGGGTCCTCGACGGGAGCATCCCTACCCTCGTGGTCACCAGCCAGTCGTCCCCTGGCCGTTACCCCCCGGGGGTGACCGTGATCCGGGAGGGGACTGGCCGGCTGCCCCTCCGCCGAGTGCTGGGCGGGCTCTGGTCCCGGGGGATCCGAAGCCTCCTGGTGGAAGGAGGGTCTCAGGTCCTGAGCGCATTCCTGCGGGAGGGCTGCGTGGACCGATTCAGCCTCTTTCAGGCCCCCCTGCTCATCGGCGAGGGCTCTTCCCCGCCTCTTTTGGCCCCGCCTTCGGCCCCCGACGCCGAACGGACCGTTCCCCTCCGGCTCGAAGGGTCCGCGAGGCTGGACGAAGGTCGCCTCCTCTGGGGCGCCCCTCTCCACGTGGCTCCCGGGGGTCCCCTCCCTCCTGCCTTGGAGCCCACCGGCTTCCTCCCAACGAAAGGGCCGGCTCCACAACCTTAAGTCCCTGACCGCCACCGGGTCTGAGAGAGCGGGAGACCATGCGTCTGGGCTATTTCCTCCTGGAGAACGAACGGCACTTCGGAGCACGCATCCCGGATGGCTTCCTGGACCTGGACACCGCTTGCCGGGACTACTTCGCCACAAACCCGGTCAAGGGCGCGGACCCTTCCCGCTTCCGGGACCTGAAGACCTTCCTGGCGGGAGGGGCGGACTCGGTCCGGCTCGCGAACACGATCCAGGAGTACATCGACCGCCGGCGCAAGGCCGGATGGACCCCCCGGGCGGCCACCGGGGCGAGGTTCCTCTTCCGGGCCGAGGAGGGGGTGAAGTACCTCACCCCCATCCTCCCGGGGGCCAAGATCTTCTGCATGGCCTCCAATTCCCATTCCCACTCCAAGGAGCAGGGGAAGGACCCTCCCAAGCGCCCCTACGCCTTCGCACGGTTCACCAACACCCTGGTCGGGCATGAGCAGCCCTTCGTGCTGCACGCCATCGGGAAGGAGCCGGACGTGGAACTGGAACTGGGGGTGGTCATCGGGACCACCGGTCGGAAGATCCCCCGGGAGAAGGCCTTGGACTACGTGGCGGGGTTCACCGTGGTCCACGACCTGGGCTATCGGGACCTCCAATACCCGGACGGCCGGGGGACGGCCGCGGACTGGGTCATGGGCAAGGGTCTGGACGGCACCCTCGCCGTGGGCCCGATGATCGTGGCCCGGGATGAGGTCCCGGACCCCCGGGGGCTCCGAATGACGCTCAAGGTGAACGGGCAGGTCCGCCAGGAGGGGACCACCGCGGACTACGTGTTCGGGGTGGAGGAGGCCATCGCCCATCTCTCCCAGGGGATCACCCTGGAGGCCGGGGACCTCCTGTGTATGGGAAGCCTGGGCGGGGCCCCGGGCTTCGAGTTTGGCCGCCCGGAGCGGATCCTCAAGCCGGGAGACGTCATCGAGGGGACCCTGGAGCGGATCGATACGCTGAAGAGCCCGGTCCGGGCAGAAGCCCCGCCAGCGCCGCCGGCCCCCGCCTGAGGGGCCGGTAGCTCCCGGAAAGGGAGCCCCCCGGGTCCCCTCGCGGTCCGGAGGTCACCCCATCGGGGTCGGACAGGTGGCCTCCCCCCGGAGGACCAGGAACAGGGTGGGCCCGGGCCCGAGGGTGAGCACCTCTCCGGGATGGCCCCGCACGGCCTGGTCGGGGAAGGGGTAGTCCACTTCGGCCTCCAGGCGGACCGAGCAGGTCTCCTCGTCCGGACCGAGGGGCGCATCGCGCCAGGGGGAGAAGGCGTCCAAGGAGTCCCGGGTGAGGGGCAGGACGCGGAACCCCGTCCCTCCGTGGAGGGACCCGGGCAACCGGATGAGCCGGTGGATGTCGGTGGTGACCGGGGCGTCCGCCTCTCCCCGGAACTCCAGGGCCGCCTCCTGGGAGACCATGGCGAGGAAAGCGGGGAGCACCGGGCGGCGGAAGACATCCAGGGTAAGGCGTTCCCGTATCTTGGCGAGGGTGCCCGGGCGGAGAAGCTCCCGGGAGAGCTCCCGGGCCTGGGCGTCGGTGAACCACGCCTCCCCTTCCGGTGAGCGCTTGGAGGCCAACTCGGCCCGGAGGGCCTCCGGATCCATGGGCTCCCAATGCTCGGTGAGCCGGAAGAGGGACCGGGTGAACCTTCCCTGCCAGCCGGGGGCGTCCGCCGACGCCAATCGGGAGAGACGGGCAGCGGATCTTCGGGGCCGGGGGAGGGTCCCGGGGGCCGGCCGCTCCCCGGGACGGTCCCACGTGGGGGAGTGGGTAAGGTCCTGGCCTAACGCCTCCCGAAGCGGCTCGAAGCCCTCCCCGGTGAGGTAATCCACGAGCTCCCTCCGGGCAGCGCTCGTCAGGTCGCGGAAGGCCCTCTGGCGGATGTGCGCGTGGTAACCCCGGCCCCCGGAGAAGACCAGCTGTACGTCTGGGGGGGACAACCCGAAGTCGTCGAAGAGGTACTCGTCCAGGAGCAACCGGAACCGGGCCTTCACCAGTTCCAGCTGCGCGGGATAGTTGAGGTCCCCGGCCTCCCGGAGGTGGTCGGCGTCCAGGTCGAAGATCACATCGGCCCCCTCCCAACCCTTCTCCTTCATCACCGGATGCGCGGGCCGTTCGTAGTAGGCGGTGGAGTAGTAGGCGTGCCGGGGAGCCGCGGCCGAGACCGCGCGGGCAAACTCCCCGGTATCGGCATAGGCGAGGTGCCGGAACATCCCCGGGGTCTCGAAGGGGGAGAAGGCGATCTCTCGTCGGGGGAGTTCGGGAGGGGGGGGCGGGGGGTGCTGCTGGTAGTATCGCCGAAAGGCCGACCGGCAGAACTCCAGCGAGGCTCCCGTGAGAGGGACGGTCTTCCCCATGGGCCCTGGTTCACGGCGGGGGGAGGTCCTCCCCCAGGGTCGGTGGATCGTCCCGGGGCAGCTCGGGGGTCATGAGCGCCTGACGGCGGGCCCGGTTGAGGTACCCGAAGACGGAGGAATGCTCGCTCCCCCGGAGGAGCATCTGCACCCCCCGGGTCCCCCTCTCCAACTGCTCGGCCGTCCCGATGAGGGCCACCGAGGCGCCATAGATGGACAGCGAGCAACCGGAGAGCTCCTCCATCCGGCTCCGGGCCTTTCCCGACGCCCCGATGAGCCGGGCCCGGAGCCGGCGCATGGCCTCCTTGGTCCGTTTGCCCGAGGCCTCCTTCATGCTCACCACCATGAGGTAGGTATCCTCCCGGAGGAGGCGGAAGGCGCGCTCGGGGGAGAACCCCCGGCCCACGGCGACCGCCACGTCCCGCGCCTTGAGGACGCCCATGGGATCACTCCCGGGGGGAGCGCTGATCCGGATGGTCTGGTCGTCCGGATCGATCTCGATGTGGGTCTGGGAGCGGCTCTCCAGGGCCCGCTTGACGGCTCCCCCGGTGCCGATGAGGACCGGGAGGCGTTCCTCGGGGATCCGCACGTAAACCACGGTCATGGCCAACGGTCCCCCCCCATCCGGTGGAAGAGCTCTTCCCCCTCCACCGCCAGGCCCGCGTGGCGGAAGAAGCGAGCGAAGTTAAGCGCATCCCGGAGCAGCAGCTCGCGGGCCTGGGGGTGCTCCACCGAGAGCGTCTGTCCCAGATCGATGAGCACCGGATGCCCCTCGTTCAGGAGCACGTTGTAGGGCGAGAGGTCCCCGTGGACGAGCTTCGCCTTCTCGGCCATCCGGCGAACCCCCCGGACCAGCTCGTTCAGGACCCGCTTCGGGTCCGGGAGGGGAGCGTGGATGAGCGGAGGGGCCGGGACCCCTTCCGGGCTCCCCACCAGGTCCATGAGCAGGAGGTTCCGCCACTGGACCCGCGGCCGCGGGACGGGTACCCCGGCCCCCTCGCAGGTCTTCAAGGCCGTGAACTCCCGGTGGGCCCACGCAAACACCAACCGTCCGAAGCTTCCGGGGCCCACGGTGCGGCGCAGGTCCTCCAGCGCCCAGGGGGGGAAGTGTCGGAAGACGGCGTTGGAGATGCGGTAGATCTTCAGGGCGCCGAAGCCGGACCGTCCGCTGACCCTAAAGACGTTCGCCTCCTTTCCCGTGGAGATGGAGTAGTCCACCTCCTGGAACTGCCCCTGGGTGACCAGCCGGGAGACCGCCAGAAGCGTGAGGCGGTCGAAGACCTCGTCCCGGACGTCGCCGTGGGAGCGTTCCTTGCGGCGTTCGTCGGTCCGTTCCTTGCGTCGAGGGAACAGGAGCTCTTCCACGCGGCTCACGGACGCGGGAGGGCGAGGGGCCTCATGAGGTTCATCCGGGGGGCGAAGGCCGGGAAGGTGGCTATATAATGCGCTCTCGGTTCCCGCCTCGATAGGGCGATCACCATGGTAACGGACGTCCAGGTGCTCGCGGTGGTCTTCATCATCGTGGGGGTGGCCGTCATCGTCCTGGACTTCATCCATCCCGGGGCGTTCCTCATCCTTCCGGGCACGGTGCTGCTCCTGGCGGGCATCCTGCTCCTGGCGTTCAGTTCGTTCAACATCCTGACCCTGGCCGGGGCCCCGCTGCTCATCGTGGGGGTCGTGCTCGTGGCCTTCGCCCTGGGGATCCCCCTCTACCAGCGGATCGCTCCGACCCATCCTCCGGTGGCCACCACCGTGGAGACGCTAGTGAACTGGCCGGCGGAGGTGACCACGGACATCGTCCCCGGCACGATGCATGGGAAGATCCGGGTCCGGAGCGAGACGTGGAGCGCCACCGCATCGGTCCCGATCCCGGCGGGGCAGCAGGTCCGGGTGGTGGGGGGACGCGGGGTGGTGCTCACCGTGGAGCCGATGGAGGGGAGCCCAAGGGCCACCTCCCCCCCGGACCCTTGAGTTCATGAGGGTTGGTCGTATGGGCGTTCGGGAAGGGGAAAGATGACGGGGAGCGGGAGCACCATGCCGGGGCGGGGCGCCATCCCCATGCCGCCGAAGCCACAGCCGGTCTCCGGAGCGACGACCACGGGCGCGTACCCGGGGACCGGGCTCTTCCTTCCGATGCTCATGGTCCTGGGGATCATCCTGGTGGCCGCCGGGACCTACCTCATCAGCGTGGGCACGGTCGCCGGGATCTTTGGCGGGATCTTCGCCATCCTCTTCGGGCTGTTCTTCTTCGTCCTGTTGCTCCACGCGGCCTACTCCATCCAACCGTACGAGATCGCGCTGGTGACGGTGCTCGGCTCGTACAAGGGCTGGCTCCGGCCCGGGTTCAACGTGGTGAACCCGGTGGCCCGGGTCATCCGGGTGGACCTGAGGACCCAGGTGTTGGAGGTGCCCTCGCAGGAGGTCATCACCAAGGACAACTCGCCGACGAACGTGGACGCCATCATTTACATCAAGGTGGTCGACGGCTCCCTGGCCGTCTTCCAGGTCCAGAACTACCGGGTCGCGACGCTGGCGCTGGCGCAGACGACGCTGCGGAGCGTCATCGGGGACATGGAATTGGACGAGGTGCTCTACAACCGGGACAGCATCAATGCCCGGCTGAGGGACATCCTGGACGAGGCCACGGACAAGTGGGGGGTCCGGGTGGAGGCGGTGGAGATCAAGACCGTGGACCCCGTGGGCCCGGTCAAGGCGGCCATGGAGGAGCAGACCGCCGCCGAGCGTCAGCGGCGGGCCGCGGTGCTGCGGTCGGACGGGGAGAAGCGGTCCGCCATCCTGGTCGCGGAGGGGGCGAAGCGGGCCCGGATCCTGCAGGCGGAGGGGCTCCGGCAGTCCCGGATCCTGGAGGCTGAGGGGGCCCGGATGGCCACCATCCTGGAAGCGCAAGGGGAGTCCCAGCGGCTGCGTATCCTGTCCATGGGGGCCGCCACCCTGGACGCCAAGGCGCTCACGGTGCTGTCGTTGGACACGGCCACCAACATGTCCTCTGGGCAGGCCACCAAGATCATCTTCCCCTTCGAGTTCAGCCGGCTCATGGAGGGCGCCTCGGATTACCTGGGCGTCGGCCGCACGGTGCCGGAGCGTTCGCTGTCCAGCCTGGACGACCTGGAGAAGCGCATGGGGTCGATCAACGACGTGCTAGGTCCGATCCCGAAGCAGGAGGACCTGACCACGGAGATCCAGACCATCGAGAACGAGATCAAGGCGGAGAGCGGGAGCACCGAACAGATGATCTCCGGAAGCCGCCCCGGGGCCACCGGCACCGGGCGGGACGCGGTGGGAGGGATGGGAGACCCCATCGACGACGAACAGCCTCCTTCCCCGACTTCTCCGCCCGGGGTTCGCCGAACCCCCGCGGTGCCTTCGTCGGGGGCCAGTCCCTCCACTCAGGACCCTTCCAAAGGCAAGAATTCCTCCGGATCGTGATTTCCCCCTCCCATGCCTTCTGTGCCCTCTCGTCCGGCAACCGGGATTGGTGGGCCTAACACTCCTCGTTTGGTAATCGACGGGGGGATCGTTGCTACCGACGACGCTCAAACGATCGCCTCTTCGATTCAGTCCCTGGCGCTCCAGGCCCTCCCTCCGGGGGTTGTCTGGGGTCGGTTTTGGGTGGTAATAAGCGGTTCGACGGACGGTTCAGAACACATCGTACGGAACCTGGCCTCCCGGGACCCGCGGATCCAGCTCCTGGTGGAACCAGCACGCAGGGGGAAGGCCCGAGCCCTCCGGAGCATCATGGGCCTCTCCGCCGCGGAGCTCTTGGTCCTTCTGAACGGAGATGCCCAAGCTGCACCGGGCGCGCTCCGGGAGATGCTCTCCGTCTCGGGATCGCTGCTGCCCCCCTTCGCGGTCATGGCCCGACCGGTGGTTCCCGCGCTTCCGCCGACCCTCCTGGCGGACTCCCTCCAACTGCTGTGGTACTTCCATCATCGACTTCATGAGATCTCTTTGGGAAATGGGGAAGGGAATCACCTCTCAGACGAGCTCCTCGTCCTTTCTCATCCCCCTCCAACGGAGCTCCCCGGGGAGGTCGTCAACGATGGCGCGTACCTCGGAGCCTCGCTCCGGCTCCACGGCGGAGGGCTGCATTATGCCACTCAAGCAAGAGTGATCATCCAAGTCCCGTCGTCCGTAAGGGGTCTCCTCAAACAAAGGACGCGGATCCGCGCGGGCCACACCCAGATTCGGGAGTTGACCGGTCAGCGGCCAACCACCTTGCCAAGATTTTTGATTAGGCACCCTCGCGAAGCCGTTCGATGGTTCCAGGAAGTCCCGAGCGAAATCCGTCGGCCCGTCGGGGCGCTCCTGCTCCTGGGGTGGGTGGAGTTGGTCGCGTCCTTCCGGGGATGGTGGGAGTGGGGGCACCCGACGCGGGATCCGGTCATCTGGCCACGCCTAGGAGATTTCCGTTGGACGCAACTCGTAAGCATCCCGGAGCCGGTCGAAGGCGATGGAGGTGAATTGCACCCGCCCCGGTGCGACCAGAGTACGGAAAACGCGTTCCTTTCCCACCTCGGACCGCAAGGAGTGATTCCGCCAGAGACCAACGAATTGGAGATAGGCCGCCAGTGGCAGGAACAATAGGGCAGAGGCGGCTCTTACGAGCACGGGGGCCGAGACGTCTTTCGGCCGGTCCCTCGCTTCCTCTGCCTTGTCGACCACTCGTTGATAGAGACGGGGAAGGAGACCCCGCATCCAGGCAGCCTTGCTGAGCAGGCCACGGTACTCCTCGGCCCCCTGGATCACGACTGCGGTCAGGGCCTCTCGGGCCACCAAGAGGCCCGAAGGGGTGGCGAACAGGCTTTCTGCGTGCGGCTTGTCCAGGACCAAATTCATGCAGACAGGCGGGAGGGCCCTCGAGTTGCGCCGTTTCCGGCCTTCCCGGCGAAGGGCAAGGTAAGACCAGAAGAGAAAGAGGCCCAAGCTTCCTCTCTTCACGATGACAAGGAGGTCCAGGTCATCTTGAGGCCTAGGGGAACGGTAGGCGACTGATCCTGTCACAGCCACGACCAGGGCAAGGGAACGTACCGGGGCAAGGGGCCCCTCGAGGAGGTACCTCGCCTCCTCCATCAGGTCCCCGGAACGCCTCCCGCGGACCAGCCTCTCTGAGAGGACCCCCGTTAGACCGGGAGAGGAGATGACGTCGCCGAGAATTCGGACGTCATCTTCGTGCTCCGCGGCCCAACGGCGGAATTCCTCCGGCGTGGCGGGTGCGCTTTCCGGAAGGAGCTCGACCGCTTCTTCGAGGCTAAGGCCGTCCCCCCGGGAAGCCGCCACGTGAGTGAGCAAGGCCACCCGACGCAGCACCGGGTCCCCCGGAATCTGGGCCAGACCGGTCGGCATGATGGCTCGGGTATCCGGAGCCATCCCCCGTTAAAGGCTTCACTGGGACCCGGCGAGGCCGCCCTGAGATGAGGAGCGGAGAAGCGTCATCCCTGGGGCCCGGGTCTGTCGGGGCCGGCCCTGGGAATGAGAGGCCAGCGAACGTCCAGAAGTCCCTCCCGGAGAGAAGGGACGAACCCACAACCTTCGCAGGGCTGGGGGGTGTCCCAGGTGGTCCTCGGCAGGGGGTCTCGGCATCGAGGGCATGCGAGCACCTCCTCGACGGGGGGAAGGGGTCGTTGGAGTGATCCGGGCTTGGAAAGCGAGACCGTACGGACGGGAAATCCTCCGAGCTGGGCGAGACTGGATGAGAGGGAGAGAAAGAGTTGAGGGGGTAACCCGCGCCAAGGCCAGTAGTCTTCCAGTCCGCTTGGGCGCTCGGCGGTCCAGCGGAAACCCACGCTTCGGGTCAGCGCCGCGAACTTTCTACGGGTCATCGCATACGTAGGAAAATTACTCCGAAGCACGGGGGCAATCTCGGACCGTCCGAAAGTGAGGGGTTCGCCCCGCCGATCCTTGGGTTCTTCGAGCGCGGCCCGGAGATCGTCCGCCAAAGTGGCCCAACTCGGTTTGGGGTTGTGGGTCATCACGAGGGTCCCTCCTGGGGCCAAGACCCGGTAGGCCTCGCTCAGGCAGTCCTCCGGAGCCGGGAGGAAGTTGATGACCCGAAAGAGAATGACCGATGAGAATGTCCCGTCCCGGAATGGGAGATGAAGGACATTACCTAGCACATACCGTCGACGGGCATCCGTACCGAATCGCTTCGAGACCCGGGAGAGAAAGAGCGCCTCAAGGTCCAGTCCCACATACTCCTGGCCCGGAGCCTGCAAGAGATCCGTCAGCCTCCCCTCTCCCGTCCCGAGTTCCAAGACCCTCCCGTCACGGGTCGCGGGCAAGAGTTCGCGGAGCAAACCCCGCTCTACCTGGTTCGCAGTCTCCCGACCTCGCCAAAGGGCTTGGAAGTCCAGGGCAGAGAAGTCGAAGCTGGGGTCCGCTTCCGATCCATAGCGAGGGGCTTGCCCACGGTGCATTCGAGAGCCCCCGCTCGACACGGTAGCGGCGGGGAAAGCGCTTTCACTTTATGGCAAGCTAGGATGGCATGGGTCCGCGGGGACAGGGGGACCTATCCGACGTGACAGGGAGTGTCCCCGGTCCTGCGTACCCTCGGAGGCTTCACGGGATGGGAGGGGTCCTCGGAGACGACCGGTTCATGGGACCTTGGCCGGAGGAGGGTCGGCCCGGGTCGGACGTCCCGGAGCCTTATCTTCCCTACCCGCGTCCAAGGCCCGATGAAGGTGTACTCGGAGCGCCTTCCTTTGAAGTACCTCATTTCCGATCACGGGGTTTGCCTTGGAGTAGACCTGAAGCGGCGTTCGTACCTATTGCTGGTCCACCGGGGCGGTTGGATATTCCAAAGGAGGCCGGTGGGGGACACGGTCGTGGAAGACCTCGGGTACGAGATCCCGGACATTGTCCATGCCTTAGAGACGGAGGGGGCAGAGGGCAAAAGGGCCTGAGGAGACAGGAAGGGAAGGGTCTCGCGAACCCGGCCTCCCTGAGAGCCGGACTTCCGGCAGGGCGTAGGACCGCTTCCAACGAGACCCACCAACGGGGACGCCGACTGTGTGGAGTAGCGGCGAGGCGACTCGCGGCGATCTGGGGCTCGGTGGCGTAAAGGATCGGGCCCCGGGCGTCAGCCCTACTATCCTGTCGGCGTTCTGAGACGTGTCCCCTTCGCCCCCCTCCTTCGCCCGGTTGGGAGAGCGGGTCCCTCTCGGAGAGGCGAGGCCCCGGTCTCGCAGGAGCTATTACCTACGCGATTGGGCCCGGTAGAGCCGGCCGCCGAGGATGCATCTCGGGATGTCCCCCTGCGCCAGAGAGAGGTTCGGCCCGCTTGTGGAATCAGACGCGCTCCCCCTTCGTCCCGGGGTCCCTCCAGAAGGGAAAGCCGATCCGGTGGTTAACAGTATGCGGTTCAGGCAAACCCGGGAGGGTGACTTCCTCCCGTGAACTCGAAGTCCGAGTAGTAAGACAAGGTTCCTTTGCCTCCCTTGTATCTGAAGGCACTCGGAAGGGCCCCGCCGGCTGGACCGGTCCTCCAGGTTTGGCGCAAAGCTTCGGGGGAGTTCGTAATCTGGCGACCCGGATCGGACGGTCGCCCCGAAAGGCGCCAATCGGTCCAGGCCGCTCTCGGGGTAACCCCCTTAACTATAGATGTGCCGGGGGTCTCTCAGGGTTGCCCGAAGCCATGTCGCTTGAGGAGAGCCCGCCGGTGGACGTGGTCATGGCCACCTTCAATTCCTCGCATCATCTCGAGCAGGTCCTTCGTGCGGTTCACCAGTTCGTCCCGGTACGTCGCCTCATCGTGGTGGACCGCTTCAGCGACGATGGTTCGGCCGAGATCGCGCGCGCACATCACGCGGAGGTTTTCCAGGAGGACTCTGGTGTCGGGGGAGCTTACTTGACGGCCCTCCGGAGGGTGAAGACCGACCGGGTCCTCTTCGTCGATAGCGACGTCGTCATTCAGCGTCCGGATTTCTACCCCCTTGCGCTTCGCCTTCTGAATCGGCCGAGGACCGCAGCCGTGGTCGGGCAGGCCATCGGTCATCACTTCCTTTACGGCCTTCCGCTGAGTCTGACCCTCGTCCGCCGTGATTGGGCGCTGAAGGCCGGCATGTCCCTCAACGCTCAGGGGCAGGAGACGATGGCCTTTAGGCGTACCGTGCGACGGGATCGTTTGCGGGTCCGATATGTGCCCGATGCCATGGTGCACCACTCGGTCTATCGCCAAGCCCCAAACTGGCCCGAGTGGCAAGGGGCCCAAACTCGACTTCAAGCAGGACTGGACCCACGGGAACTGCTGTACTCCTTCATGGTCATCTTGCTGATGCACATGAACAGCCGTCGGCCGCGGCACATTGCGTACACTCCCGTTTTCTACGTTAAGTTCTTGCGAGGGTACTTCTCGCCGGGTCCTTGGAGGGAAATGGATCGCCGGCGCATGTCTCTAGCCTGAGGAGGAGGACGGTGGGGCCGAAAGCGCTCAGTCCGCCCGCTCGCGGAAGAACAGAGGCCGTACGGAAAGGACGGGGCGGGTCCGAACTCGCTTTCCCAGTCCCCGAGAGAGAAGATCATACCGTACCCTCCCGAGAGGAAGGGATAGGGAGTCCTCCGTAGATGCCCCTGCCTGCTTCCTCTCGTCGGCTCAAGCCGTTCCTCCTTGGTCTGGGAGCGGAAGGTGGTGGCGGGGAGTCTGGAGGGGATGACTCTGAGAAGAAGGGTCAGCCGCTCTCTGTCCAGCGAAGGATGGACAATGCCCAAATAGTAATCAGTCTGCAGGTCATAGAAAATTGTACGTTTCTGCCATAAAAGTGCATATACAACATATGTATTCAACCTCGTTAGATGCCGGGGTTACAATGGGCGCCGGATATTCTTGCCTTTTCCTTGGAAAGGGGGTTGGCGGAATCGGGCCGGAACCCGCGGTGATGAGGGCCAGAGCCCGAAGGGAGGGGGTGCGCTGAGGGGATCCATGTCGACCAAGTCCGTGGCCCCTTCCACCCTGGAACTCCTGGGTCCGAACGGTTCCATCCCGCTGGGATATGCCCAAGAGGGAGCGAAGGTGTACCTCATTGCCCGAGAGAGGACCGCTTTCTGGCCCGTGGCGGTGCTGAGGACGGGCCGGGTCCAGTTGAGATTCGGGGGGCGCTTGGAGGAGGGATCTGTACAGCTGATCCCCCGGGGGAGCGAATGGGGCCCGATCCTGTCGCTGTTCCAGCAAAAGTACGGGATGGATGCCTTTCGGAGATGGTACAGCGATCCCGCGCGGATCATCCGGGTCGAGCTGGCCGGACCTCAGGAAGATCCCTCTCGGATCTACGGTCAGTGGCTAGAGTCGGAGTTCGACAATGTCGCCGAGGCGTATGACCAGCACATCCTGGGCAATCGGATGAATCGTCTTCTCCGCGACCGGTCCCTGGCCCGATTGATCCCTCTGTTCCGAGGCTCCCGAAGCCTTCTCGAAATCGGATGTGGGTCGGGAATGGAAACCCTCCCCTTGCTCAGGGAAGGCCATGAATTGCTCTGCCTTGACATTTCCCAGCGGATGCTGGACGTAGTGCGGGAAAAGGCCCGGGTGGAAGGGCTTCAAGAGCGGCTTCGGACGGCAAAGTTGCGAGCCCGGGAACTGCCGAAGCTCTTGGAAACGGCAGGAGCAGAGGCCTTCGATGGAGGCTTTTCCACCTATGGAGCGCTCAACTGTGAGCCTGACCTGCGACCGGTCCCTACGGCCCTGCGCTCTCTTCTGCGTCCGGGGAGCGCCTTCCTGGCCGGGGTCTACAACCGTTGGTGTCTGTTCGAGCTCGTCGGGTACGGACTGTCCTTGCAACGGAGCCGGGTCCTCTCTCGATGGCACAGACCCATTCTGGTGGGAGCCTCCCGATTCTGCGTCGATGTTTACTCCTATACCCCGGCTGACCTGGTCCACCTCTTCTCCCCGGGGTTCCATGTGGAATCGCTGGAGGCGGTGCCCATTTTCCTCCCGCCCTCCGACCTCTCCAAGTACGCGGAGCGGTTCTCGAGACATTTCGATTTGCTGTCGCGGTTGGACTTCTACTTGGGGTCTCACTGGCCTTGGCGGTATTTCGGGGATCACTTTCTGATGACCCTTCGGTGGGACGCCGACGAATCGGGGAAGGGTGCCCGTGCGAATCTGTCCGCCCGCGGAAAACCCTAGGTGGCTCAGCGCCGCAGGGAGAAGGGGGGGGAAGTCGCCCGACGGGGCGGCGGTCGACGAGCTTGGAACCATCCTGTGGGCGCCTGGTCCCTGGCTCCCTAAACCGCACCAGGCCTGCGAGCATGCTCCAGGCGGCAGGGCCATGTCTTCCAATATCCGACCCGGCGGCGCTGTCCAGTTCCGGCCATGGTAAGCTGGCGTTGGCCTCCGAGATGGCCGAGAGGCCTCCTGAACAACTGAACGAGTGACCTTTCGGGTAACCCACCCGCACCTGTCGGGAGAAGCGACGCACGAGCCAAGGAAGCTATAAGGTGGGGTCGTTGCCTGAGGCCGCGCGAGACGGTATGCCTACAGGAGACCGGCAGCACGTAAGGGTAGAGCGTTCGTCCGGGATCGCCACCATCACCTTGGATCGGCCGGAGCGGCGCAACGCACTGGGACCCGAGGAGCTTCGCGGGCTTCGTGCGCTGCTCCAGGCGATGGCCCAGGAGTCCACTGTCAGGGCGCTCATCCTGACCGGTGCCGGCGCGGCCTTCTCGGCCGGGGGCGATGTTGCGGCCATGGCGGAGAGCTTAGAGCGCGGAGACCTGCAGAGCATGTTCCATGACCTGGTGGGGGAGCAGGAGCGCTGCGTCCGGGAGATCGTGGAGATGCCCAAGCCCGTGGTCGCCGCCCTCCCCGGCGTCGCGGCGGGAGGAGGCTTCTCCCTCGCCCTCGCCTGCGACTGGCGGATCGGCACGCCCAAGACCGTCCTGGTCACCGCCTTCACCGCCCTCGGAGGGATCCCCGACGGTGGATTGACCTACTTCCTCCCCCATTACCTCGGCATCGGGGGTGCGCAGGAACTGCTCTTCGGGG
The DNA here is from genome assembly GCA_021827405.1 of Thermoplasmata archaeon. GTDB lineage: Archaea > Thermoplasmatota > Thermoplasmata > Lutacidiplasmatales > UBA184 > JAKATE01. The sequence continues at coordinate 3,574 of JAKAVY010000034.1, read as the reverse complement.
AAGGACGGCTCGACGCCTCGCGGGCCCGGGACCTCTCCCTGCTCCACGAGGTCGTTCCCGAGGGGGAACTGTTGGAGCGGGCCCGCGCCCGCGCCGAACAACTGGCCCGAGGCCCCGTGGGGGCCTATGCGGGGATCAAACGGCTCCTCGTCTCCTCCTTCGGGAACTCCCTGGAGACCCAGCTCGCCCTGGAACGGCGGGCCATGGTCGAGGCCACCCGGGGCAGCGAACTTCCCGAAGGGATCCGAGCGTTCCGGGAAAAGCGCCTCCCTCGTTTCGGCCCCTGAGTTCCCCCCTCACTCCGCCCCCTTGCGAGGGTCTCGCAACCTCGGTTTCGTGCTCGAGTTATATATCCCCCCGGGGTCGGCCGCTCGGAGAGCGGAGGGACCCTCACCATGGACCCGGAGACCATCACCTTCCTCTTCTTCCTGCTCGTGGCGGCCGCCTTCACCGTCGGCTCCCTCACTTTGAACCGCTTCCTCGGGGCCCGCCGACGGCGCTCGTACCTGCAGCTCACCACCTACGAGTCCGGCCAGGAGCCCGAAGGGGAGGCCCAGATCGATTTCCCTAGCTCCCATTACGTCTACGCCCTGGTCTTCGTGGCCGTGGACATCCTGGGCTTCACCCTCGCCCTCTGGGCGGTCTCCTTCCGAGCCTACGCCGGCGACTGGATGACCTTCCTCGTTGTTGCCGGAGGATTCACCCTCCTGGCCTTGACCGGGATCTACTACGTCCTTAGGGGAGAGCGGTCCGTATGGGTATGACCCTCCCCACGAAGCCCCTCCCTCCGGCGGTTCAGGGCTCCGCCGACGGCTCGTCCGCCCCGGGCGTCCCCTTCTCCGAGATCGAGACGGTCCGGGCGAAGGAGTTCATCCCCCCCGCCAAGGAGGCGCTCCGGGACGTCCTGGCACGGAAAGGGACCGATTCCCTCATCCAACCGGTCTTCAACTGGGCGGGACGCAACAGCCTTTTCCCCCTGCACTGGGGGCTTGCCTGCTGCGCCATCGAGTTTGCGGCCGCGTTCGGCGCCCGCTGGGACGCCGAGCGCTTCGGGATCGTCCCCCGCTCGTCCCCTCGCCAATGTGACCTCATGATCGTGAACGGGACCGTCACCTGGAAGGTGGCCCACAAGCTCATCACCCTGTACGAGCAGATGCCCGAACCGAAGTGGGTCATCGCCATGGGGAATTGCGCCACGGGGGGCGGGCCGTTCCGCAGCGCCTACTCGGTGGTCCCCGGCGTGGACAAGCTCGTTCCCGTGGATGTCTACATCGCCGGTTGCCCTCCCCGTCCCGAGGCCATGCTGGACGGGATCCTCCGCTTGGAGCACTTGATCCAGGAGCGACGGGAGTAAGGAACCCCCGAGGAGCGAGACCATGGTCACGGCACTGCCCCCGAACACGCTCGCGGAGACCCCCGACCTCCTGGCCGTTCTCCGGGAACGGTTCCCCCAGGATGTGCTGGAGACCACGAGGAGGCCGGGCCTGCTGGGCCGGGTGGTGTTGCGTCCAGAGGCGATCCTCCCTGTCTGCCGCTATCTCAGGGATGAACAGACCTTTGCCCATTGTGCCATGGTGGGAGGGGTGGACTGGAAGGAGACCCGGGAGGTCGTCTACCATCTGTGGTCCGACGAGCGGAAGGGCTACCTCGAGCTGAGCCTCCGAGTGCCGGCAGAGGACCCCCACGTGGAGTCCGTGGCCGGGCTCTGGCCGGGCGCCAACTGGCACGAACGGGAGGCCTGGGACCTTCTCGGGATCCGCTTCGACCACCACCCAGACCTGCGCCGGCTCTTTCTTCCGGAAGGGTACGAGTTCCATCCGCTCCTGAAGACCTTCGAGCTCCACGAACCGGAGCCCCTGGAGGTGAAGACCCGCCATGAGTGAGATGTGGATCAACATGGGGCCCCAGCACCCCATGACCCACGGTCTGTGGAACCTCCGGGTGAAGGTCGACGGGGAGCTGGTGGTGGACTGCGAGCCGGAGCTCGGGTACCTGCATCGGGGCATCGAGAAGATCTCCGAGTATCGACGCTACAACGAGGTCATCACCCTCATGGACCGGTGTTGCTACGTGGCCGGGCTCTCGTGGGAGCATGTCTACCTCATGGCCTCCGAAGAGGCCCTCGGGGTGAGCGTCCCCCCCCGGGCGGAGTATCTCCGGGTGATGTGCTCGGAGCTCCAACGCCTCGCCTCCCATCTGATGTGGTATGCGGCGTTCGTCCAGGACCTCGGGCTCATGACCCCGTTCCTCTACGGGATGCGGGACCGGGACCTCATCCTGGACCTCCTGCAGTCCTTCACCGGCGCCCGGATGACCTATGAGTACATGCGGGTCGGAGGGGTGAGGAACGACATTCCGGTGGGTTTCACCGACCGTTGCCGCAAGGTGATGGACTGGCTGGAGGCCCGGTTCCGGGAGTACGAGGACCTCTGCGACAAGTCGGACATCTTCCTCAAGCGGACCGTCGGCATCGGGGTGCTGAAGGCCCGGGAGTGCATCGCCGACGGGGTCACCGGGCCCATGCTGCGATCGGCGGGGGTCCCCCGGGACATCCGCAAGGACCGCCCATACTCGGTCTACGAGGAGATCGATTTTGACATCGCCCTGCACGACGGAGCGGATGTCTTCGGCCGCTACCGGGTCCGGATGGAGGAGATGCGGCAATCTTTGCGGATCGTCCGCCAGACGCTGGATTACCTCGACCGCTCCCCCGGCCGCGTCCTCTCCGAACGCATCCCCCGGTTCGTCGGGGCCCCTTCCCCTCCTCCCGGGAGCGAATCGTACATCCTGCGTCGGGCCTACCCCAAGGGGGTCGGCTTTTCCGCCATCGAGGAACCGCACGGGGAGGCGCTCGCCTACGTGGTGAACGAAGGGGCCGAGCAACCCTATCGGGTGAAGTTCCGTTCCCCCGTGCTCATCAACATATCCGCGGTGAAGGACTACCTCATCGGCTACCGGGTCTCGGACATCCCCGCGATCATGGGGTCCGTGGACGTCTGCGTGGGGGAGTGCGACCGATGAGCGGGGGGGAGGCCTCATGACCGCGACCCTTTACGGGGTGGCCCAGACGGTCAGTCAGGCCCTCCTTGGCGCCCTGGCCAGCGTGCTCCCCCCGGCCCTTTCCGGGGTGGCCTCTCCCGGGGCCGTGGAGGCCCTCGCCATCATCCTCGTCGGCGTTATCATCCTAGCGACCTCGATGGTCAACGCCATCGTCCTCATCTGGTGGGAGCGAAAGCTCCTGGGGCGGTTCATGGACCGGCGGGGGGCCATGCACGTGGGCTTCGCGGGGCTGCTCCAGAACTTTGCCGATGGGCTGAAGCTCTTCCGCAAGCAGCCGCTCACCCCCGCAGAGGCGGACCGGCTGGGCTACTATCTCGCCCCCGCCGCCTACCTCACCACCTCGCTCATGATCCTGGGGTTCCTCCCCATCTCCACCGGCTTCATCCCGGGGATCGCTCCCCTGTCCTTGCTGATGGCGCTGGCGATCTTCTCCTTCGCGCCGTTCTTCATCTTTGTGGGGGCCTGGTCTGCGAACAACAAGTACTCCCTCATCGGCGGCATGCGGACCGCGGCC
>JAKAVY010000033.1 GCA_021827405.1 Thermoplasmata archaeon | reverse complement strand
CACCGCGCTCGCCATGGTGCCCAAGGGCCGGACCATCGCTCCGATGGGGCACCTGAAGATGCTGGCCGCGGTCCAGCCGTTCCTCTCCGGCAGCGCCTCCAAGACCATCAACCTCCCGGAGAGCGCAACCGTCGAGGACGTGGAACGGATCTACCAGGAGGCCTGGAAGCTCGGCTGCAAGTGCGTCTCCATCTACCGGGACGGGTGCAAGGCGAGCCAGCCGTACGAGACGGCCCGCTCCTCCCGGGAGACGCTCGCCGCGCCGGTCTCCCGGCACCGCCTGCCCGACGTCCGGGAGGCCATGACCCACCACTTCAGTGTCGGCGGCCACGACGGGTACGTCACGGTGGGGCTCTACCCGGACGGACGGCCCGGGGAGATCTTCTTCCGGGTGACCAAGGAAGGCTCCACGGTGAACGGCCTCATGGACGCCCTGGGCATCTCCATGAGCATGGCCTTGCAGCATGGCGTCCCGCTGAAGGACCTGGTCCGCAAGCTGGCCCACATGCGCTTCGAGCCGGCGGGGGCCACGAACAACCCGGAGGTGAGGTTCGCCCGGAGCATCCCGGACTACGTGGCCCGCTGGCTCGCGCTCCGGTTCCTCACGCCCGCGGAGCGCCGGAGCATCGGACTGGAGACCACGGAGGAGGCCCACGAGGCCCCGAACGCTTCCGCCGCCGCGGCGACCGCCTCGGTGGCCGTGAGCTACAAGGGCAAGCCCCTGGAGGCGTTCAGTTCCGAGGGGCCGGTCGACCGTTCGGAGGATGCTCCCCTCTGCCCCATCTGCGGGGGGATCATGATCCGATCCGGGACCTGCTACGCCTGCACCCAGTGCGGGGCCACCAGCGGCTGCTCCTAAGGCCGGACGGGTCCGTTGGGCCCGGGCGGGACCGGACGCCCCCGCCACAGGTCGCAGTCCGGGCGCACCCGGCAGCGTCCACAGACCTCCCAGTCCCGGTGCTTGGGACAGTCGCCGGAGATCCCCGTGTGGGCGAGGGCGAAGTCGAACCGGATCGGGTCCACGGGGTCTAAGCGGCGCAGGCCCTCGGTGATCTCCACCACGGTGGGCCAGTTCCGGCTCCGCCGCCGGGTCAACCGGAGATGCCGGGCGATCCAGTAGACGTGCGTGTCCAGCGGGATGTGAAGGTCCGCGGGGTCCACGCGGCGCCAGAGCCCCAGGTCGGGCGCGTGCCGCCGGACCATCCAGCGGACAAAGAGAAGCTCCCGCTTGCAGGCCGGCCGCCCCGGGGCCCGGGGGGAGGGGAAGAGCTGGGTGTACCCGGGCGGCGGCTCGTAGAGGCTCGAACCCTCCTTGAGCGAGCCGTATCGCAGCACCCGGGAGAGCGCATCGATCCCTCCGGAGAAGCGTTCGGCGGGGCCTAAGGCCCCCGACCCCTCCCGAAAGACCTCCTCGAGCCCCCCCGGGTAGTTCTCGTACGCCTCTCCCAACCGCAAAAGGAGCATCCCCATCTGGTCCGCCCGGATCCAGCGGTGCCGCCAGGGATGGAAGAACGTCCTCCACTCCCGCCGGGGAAAGGACTCCACCAGCCCCCGGGGGTCCGGACCGATCCGCTTTAGGAGCGCCCCCAGGTCCTGCTGGATGGTCTTCACGTTCCCCACCGCGATGGTGGAGGCGACCACCCCCACCACCTCGGCCGACCGCGGGTCCTTCCGGTACCGCTGGAGCTGGGCCAGGGGGTCCATGGGAAGGGACCGGGGGTAGGGGAAGGCCCGTTCCAGCGCCCGGAGGTCCTCTCCTAACGTGGGCGCGGGACCGGACGGCACGGCTGGGGAAAGGGTCCGATCCCCTTAACTCGCCTCCCCCGTCAAGGGTAAGCGCCGGGGGGGACTCCTCCGGCTCTCGAGGATCCCTTGGCGGAGAGCCCTCCCCCCCCGGCCCTCTTCGGAGTCGAGCCCGCGCCTCGCGTATCGCCGAAGGAGATCGCTCCCTTCCTCCCCGGGAACCCCATCGACCACGCCTTCGCTCTCTACGACCAGCAGCGCTTCCCAGAGCGGGTGCGCTTCGAGCTTCTCCGGGAAGGACCCCGCCTCGTCGCCTACCTGCTCGTCTGGCTCGGGGACCCGGCGGTACCGGAGGTCCACTGGCTGGGGGCGGACGCCCCGAACGAACTTCTGGCCCAGGCGCTCCCGCCCCGCCCGTTCGTGCTGAACGCTCCACCGGGGGTGGAGACTCTCGTCCAGCGCCTCCGCGGCCCTCTACGGAGCTACCCGTTGGAGGTGCTGCTACGCCCTTCCGCCCGGCCCCTTCCCCCTCCGGACCCGACCCTGGAGGTCCGGGAGGTCCTTCCCGAGGAGAGGGAGGCCTTGCGGGGGCTGCCCACCTGGGAGGCGAACCTCCCTCCCGAGGCCTTGACCGGGCCGGCGCCCCCGGGGGGCCCGCGGTTGGTGGGCGCCTATCCCGCCGGGGCCCGGGGCCCTCCTGTGGCGGTGGCGCGGACCTTGGTGGAGCTCCCGGGCCTGTGGGTCCTGGGGGGCATCTTCACCGACCCGGGCCATCGGGGAAGGGGGTTCGGCCGGGCGGTGACCCGGTCCCTGGTGGCCTCGGCCCAGCGTGTGGGCGCGGACAGCGCGCTCTATGTCCGGGCCGACAACGCCCCGGCCCGGGCCCTGTACGCGGAGCTCGGGTTCCAACACCATCACCCGCTGCTCTGGCTCGACGCCGGGTCCGGCCAGACCCCCTGAAGGGCTCCCCCCGCCGATCAGGGGAGCGGGGGGGGACCCGGGACCACCGGGTCTTCTGCCGGGGACCGGTCCCCTTCCCTCGGCTCCGGGGACGGAGAGGAGAGGTTGTCGGAGACGAACCCCCACATGCTCTCCCATTGCTGAGTGGTGGGGGTCGGTAGTCCCCCGCTGCGAACCGGTCCCGGCGTCTGCCGGGGCCCGGGAGCGGTCGTGCGCCGCTGGTAGAACAAGACCGATAGGGCCGTGTACGCGGTGAAGACCAAGACCACGACCAGGGTGGGGTCCAGGAAGGCCTGGGCGGACGGGACCAGCCCGTAGGTGACCGGGAGGACCACCAGCACCGCCGAAGTGAGACCCCGCGTACCGAGGGCGGAGAGCGGGGAACGCCACGAGGCCGGGAAGACCCCCCGCTCCACGGTCGTGGCCACCGCAAGGTAGCGCATGCCGATGAGCACGCCCCCCATGACGGCTCCCAGGAGGAGCACTTCCGGGTAGTCCGGGCCGATCTCGAAGAGCATCCCCAGCAGGAGGAGGAAGAAGGCCCGGAGGAGGAAGGCGACCTCGGTCTGGAACTGGCGCACCGTGGGCAGGAGGTTCAGCGCGCCCGGGAGATGGAAGGTCCTCTCCAGGGACCGCGCATTCCCCAGGGTCACCCCGAAGACCAGGGCGGCGAGGATGCCGGACCCGCCGATGGCGTCCACCAGCCCGGCGAGGAGGAGCAGGAAGCCCACGGTGGCCATGGAGAAGAAGGGGAGCGTCTGGTAGCGCCGGGCCACCACGATCCAGAGCACCCCGGCGAGGAACCCCCCGGCCAGCCCCAGGGGGATCTGGAGGATGGTGGAAAGCACCAGGAAGATCCCGTTGTACCCCGGGGAGTAGAAGACCAAAAGCGTGGTGACCAGGATGATCGCGAACGTGTCCTCTAAGGCGGAGCTCACATTGACCACGGCCCGGGCGCCGGACGGGAGCCGCATGCGCGCGGCGATGGGGACCACCACCGCCGAGGAGGTGCAGCTCAACGCGCCGGAGAAGAGCAGGGCCAGCGGGACGGACCGTCCCACCAGGAAGAAGAACGCTAAGGGGAAGATCGCCAGGAAGGAGACCGCCACGGACAGCCCGGCCAGCCCCACCGCCGCCATGGGAAGGCCCCCGAGCTCGTGCCGTCTCAGGTCGAGCCCGGCATCGAAGAGGATGAGGGCCAGGGCGGCGAGCCCCACGTAGGGGGCCACGCTCAGGAGGGCGCCCTCCGTGGTGATGTGGAGGACGGGGCCCAACAGGAGCCCCAGGACGAGGAGGATGACCACGTCCGGCAGCCCGCTGCGCCGGGCGAGGACGTCGGCGAGGAACGCCGCCACCAGCGCCCCGCCCAACGCGAGGAGGATGTAGGAGACGTTCGTCAGCGGACCACCCGGGCCGGGGAACGCCTAGGGCTACACATACCTGCCGGCGGCCACCTTCCCCGTCCCCGATGGGTCGGGCGCAGACAGGTCCGGCAGGGACCGGTCGGACCGCCGCTACCCCCGGGGACCTCTTATCCTGCTGGAAGGGTGCCCACCCCGGGAGGTCTCCATGCCCTTGCGTCACACCCTCCACCCCGAGGACCTGGTCCGCCATCGGCTCCGAGTGACGTTGGAGGTCAGCGGGGTCCCCCTCCCCCGGGAGCCGGAGCTCGTGCTCCCGGTCTGGACGCCGGGCTCCTATGTCCTCCGCGAGTTCTCCCGGAACCTAAGGGACCTGGAGGTCCGGGCCCCTCCGGGGGAGGCGCTCCCGGTCCGGAAGGTGGCGAAGAACCGCTGGCGGATCGCCCGGGGCGAAGGGGAGGGGCCGTTCACGGCCTCCTACACCGTCTTCGGGCACGACCTGACCTGCCAGGACGTGGACGTCACCCCCACGCACTTCTATGGGAACGGGGCCGCGCTCTTCTGCTACGTGGAGGGGACGAAGGCGCTTCCCGCCGAGCTCACCGTGGAGGCCCCGCCCGGCTGGAGGGTGACCTGCGAACTGGAGGAGCTCAGCCGGGACCCCTGGCGTTTTCGGGCAGAGGACTACGACGAGCTGGTGGACAACCCCCTCGATGCCGGGACCGGCTCGGAGCTGACCTTCCGGGCGGAGGGGGTGGAGCACCGGGTGCTCCTCTGCGGGGAGGGGGGGAACTTCACGGCGCACCGGCTCGAGGAGGACCTCTCACGGATCGTCTCGGCCACCTACCGGCTCTTCGGGGAGCTCCCCTTGAGGCACTACACCTTCCTCTACCACCTGGGGGACAGCTTCCGGGGCGGGCTCGAGCACCGGAACAGCACGTCCATCGTCCTACCGCGCTGGGCGTTCAAACCCCGGAAGTCCTACGAACGGTTCCTGTCGGTGAGCTGTCATGAGTACTTCCATCTCTTCAACGTGAAGCGGGTCCATCCCGAGGCTCTGGGCCCCTTCGACTACTCCCGGGAGAACCACACCCGGATGCTCTGGGCCATGGAGGGGACCACCGACTACTACGCCGGGCTGCTCCTCCGGCGGGCCGGGCTCTTCACCCCGGGACGCTACCTGACCCGGTTGGGGGACCAGGTGAAGCGCCACCTGGAGACCCCGGGGCGGGCCCACCAGAGCCTGGAGGAGTCCAGCTTCGACACCTGGGTGGACTGTTACCGGCCCTTCGAGGAGACCCGCAACGTGTCGGTGGACTACTATCTCAAGGGGGCCTTGGTCTCCCTGGCCCTGGACCTTCATCTCCGTCACGAGACGAACAACGCCCGCTCCCTCGACGACGTGCTCCGCCGGCTCTGGCAGGAGTACGGGAAACGGGGTCGGGGGATCCCCGAGGACGCCTACCCCGGGGAGGTGGAGGCGGCCACGGGGGTGGAGGTCCAGGGCTTCTTCTCGCGCCACGTCTCCGGCACGGAGGAGCTCGACCTCCCCCGGTTCCTCCGCTATGCCGGGCTCCGCCTGGAGCCCCGGGAGACCCCGCCCGGGGAGGGGGAGGAGATCCCCGCGGCGGTGGGGTACTGGGGGCTCGAGTTCAAGCGGGAGGGCGACCGGGCGGCCGTCACCCTGGCCTTGGAGGGGAGCCCCGGGACCCGGGCCGGCCTCACCCCCGGGGACGAGCTGGTCGCCCTCGACGGGAGCCGGCTCACCTACGACGGGCTCAAGGACGCGTTCTCGCGCTATGCCCCCGGCGACACCGTGGTGGTCTCGTTCTTCCGCCGCGCCCGGCTCGAAGGGCTCCGGGTGACCCTCGGGAAGGCCCCTCCAGAGAAGTGGGTCCTCGTGCCGGTATCCGACCCCTCCCCCGAGGAGCGGCAGATCGCCGGCGCCTGGCTGGAGACGACCTGGGAGGAGCTTTCGAGCCACGGGAAGGACCGCTCGCGCTCGGAGGCCCCGGGCGCCCCCGGGAAGGGTGTCGAGAGCGCCGGGTGAGCCCTCGGGGCGGTCAGGCGACCGCCGTCGCCAGCGCGTCCAGGTCGCGCTCGTCGAGCCCGGCCCCCGGGCGGCCGTCCCGTCGCCAGACCGGCTGGCCGTCCCGGAAGACCACCAGGGTGGGGACCACCTCCACGTGGAGGGAGTCCCACAGCGGGCTTTCCTCGTCGCTCAGGTCGGCCAGGGCGAGGGGGAAAGGGAACCGGCCGGAGCGTTTCTCGATCTTTGGCCGGAAGGCCCGGCAGAACGGGCACCAGGAGGCGAGGAACCCCACGGCCCAGGTCCCGGGGCGCTTCAGCCGGTCTCCCTCGAAATCCTCCGCTCCCAGCTCCTCCACGGCCCCTCCCACCGGCCCCCGACGAGCCGGGGAGCGTTCTTCACCCTTCGCTTCCCCGAAGGAAAGAAGGAGGGGGAGGTACTGACCCTCCGGGAGGGGGACGAGCGGCATGGCCAACGAGGAGATCGCCCGGATCTTCTACGAGATCGCGGACCTCCTGGACCTGGAGGGGGTGCGGTTCAAGCCGGAAGCCTACCGCCGGGCCGCCCGGACCCTGGAGCAGTTCCCTTCCGAGGTCCGCAGCTTGAAGGACCCCTCGGCGGTGCGGGCCCTTCCGGGCATCGGGGAGGCCCTCTCCTCGAAGATCGAGGAGTACCGCTCGACCGGGAAGGTCCTCTACCTGGAGCGGCTGCGGGAGAAGTGGCCGCCCGGGCTCCTGGAGATCATGCGCCTGGAGGGGGTCGGGCCTAAGACCACCCGTCGCTTCCACGAGGAGCTGGCGATCCGCGACCTGGCCGACCTCAAGGCCGCGCTGGAGGCCGGGAAGCTCGATCACCTTCCCGGGTTCAAGGCCCGGAAGGTGGAGCTCCTGCGGCAGGCGCTCTCCCATAGGCCTCCCGGCGGCGCCTCCCGGTCCGGGGGGCGCCTCCCGTTGCCGGAGGCGCAGCGCATCGCCGACGAGCTGCTGGCCTCCTTCCGCGCCACGAAGGCACCGGTGGACCGGGTCGTCTACGCCGGGAGCCTGCGCCGTCGGCGGGAGGACGTGGGCGATCTGGACCTCCTCGCCACCACCCGCGGGGACCCCCGGGCGGTGATGGAGGCGTTCTGTCACCTCCCCCCGGTCCGGGAGGTCCGGCTCTCGGGGGAGACGAAGACCACCGTGATCCTCGACGGGGGGCTTCAGGTGGACCTTCGGGTCGTCGCCCCCGAGGCCTTCGGGGCCGCCTGGGTGTACTTCACCGGCTCGAAGGACCACAACATCCGGCTCCGCACCCTGGCCCAGCAGAAGGGCATGAAGATGAACGAGTACGGCCTTACCCGTGGGGAGGGACGGACCGACTCCCCCACCGAGGAGGCGGTCTACGGCGCGCTCGGGCTCCCCTTCATTCCCCCCGAGCTGCGGGAGGACCAGGGGGAGTTCGAGGCGGCCGCGGCCGGACGCCTTCCCCGGGTGGTCCAGCCCGGGGACCTGAAGGGGGAGCTCCACATCCACGTCCCCGCCTCCTTCGGCCCGGAGGACCTGGACCCCTGGGTCCGGGAGGCCCGGGACCTCCAGCTCCGCTTCCTCGGGTTCGTCTTCCGGCCGGAGGACCTCTCCGCGAGCTCGACCCGGCTGGGGGAGATACGTCAACGCCTGCCGGGGAGGAAGGGAGGGGTACGGATCCTCCTGGCCCTGGAGACCTCCCTTTCGACGGGGGAGAAGGGCCTCCCCGACGACCCGCCGGATCTCTGGTTCGTTCGGCCGGGAGGTGCCAGGAAGGGAGGGACGACCGCCCCGGGCCCGGGGGCGTCGGGCCGGTGGCCCGATGTCCAAGTCCACCCGGAGGAGGGGCCCTTCCCCCCGGGGAGCCCGAAGGACCGCTTAGCGCTGGAGCTGGCCGTGGGGCCCCGGGAGGTCTACCTCCCCCCCGGGGCGCGGGCGCTCGCCGAAGGAGGGGCTCTCTTCCTCCTGAGCGCGCGACCCCGCCTGCCGGAGGAGCTCCGGCGGCTCTCCCTGGTGGCCGGGGTGGGGGCCCGGCACTGGGTGTGCGGCGACCAGGTGCTCAACGCCCGGGAGGACCCGGTGGGCCGACGGCCGGCCTAGGAGGCCACCATCCGTTCCAACGCCACGCGGGCCCGGTCCATCACCGGGACCGGGAGGTCGATCGGGTAGCGGAGGTAGCGCAGGGAGTCCCGGACCTTCTCCAGGGTGTTGCGCTTCATGAACGGGCAGACCGCCTCCGAGGAGAGGGGAAGGAAGTGGGTGGAGGGGTTCAATCCCTCCATCCGGTGGAGGATGCCGATCTCGGTGGCCACCAGGACCTCCGGGGCGTGGGTCTCCCGGGCGTAGGCCACCATCCCGTCCGTGGAGAGCACCCGGTCCACGTAGGGCAACGCCTCGCTGGCGCAGCCGCATTCCGGGTGGGCGATGAGCTCCGCGCCGGGGTGGGCGGCCCGGGCCCGGGCGATGGTCTCCGGGCGCATCCGGGTGTGGACGAAGCAGTCCCCGACCCAGAGGTGGAGGTTCCTGCGCCCGGTCTTCTTGCGCACGTACTCCCCCAGGAACATGTCCGGCAAGAAGAGGATCTCCCGGTCCGCCGGGATCCGCTCCACGATCCTCACCGCGTTGGAGGAGGTGCAGCAGTAGTCGCTCTCCGCCTTCACCTCCGCCGAGGTGTTCACGTAGCTGACCACCACGGCGTTGGGGAACTGGGCCTTCCAGGCCCTAAGTTCCTCCGCGGTGATGGAGTCCGCGAGCGAGCAGCCGGCCTCCAGGTCCGGCAGGAGCACGGTCTTCTCCGGGGAGAGGATCTTCGCGGTCTCGGCCATGAAGCGCACCCCGGAGAAGACGAGCACCCGGGCCGAGGTCCCGGCCGCCTGCCGGGACAGGTAGAGCGAGTCCCCCACGTAGTCCGCCAGGTCCTGGATCTCGCCCACCTGGTAGTTGTGGGCGAGGATGACCGCGTCCCGCTCCCGCTTGAGCTCAGCGATCTCCTCCTTGAGCCCCATGGTCCCGCTCCCCGGGCCATCGAGGCGGTGGGGGGTCTTAAGGGTGGGGCCGGGCCACGACACGACGGCCCAGGGGGGCCACCGTGAGGTGGAGGGGAAGGACCGGGGCGGAGTGGGTGAGATAGCCCAACGAGGCCCGGTCCACCCCGCTGGAGACAAAGCGTCCCACCGTGCGGGGACGGATGCCGCCGGAGACCTCCAGGAGGATGCCATTTCGCAGGCCCTCCCGCTGGAGGCCCTCCGCCCAGCGCCGGGCGGTCCGGGGGGTCACGTTGTCGAAGAGCAACTGGTTCGCCCCGGAGCGGATGGCGTCGGCCGCCTGGGGGTAGGAACGCACCTCCACCATGACCGTACCCCTCGGTCCCACCCGGTCCCGGGCTCGGCGGACGGCCGCCTTGAGCGGAACGAGCGCCAGGTGGTTGTTCTTGATGAGGATGGAGGAGGAGAGGTCCCGGCGGTGCGGGATCCCGCCGCCGTGGATCACCGCCGCCTTCTCCAGGTCCCTCAGCCCCGGGAGGGTCTTGCGGGTGGCGGCGATGGCGAAGCCCGGTCGCGTCCGGTGGGCGTTTTGGACCGCTTCCGCCGTGGTGGTGGCGACCCCGGAGAGGTGCGAGAGCAGGTTGAGGGCGGTCCGCTCCACCTGGAGGATCCGCTGGGCCTTCCCCTCCATCTCGATCACCCCCGTCCCCCGCTTCACGCGGTCCCCGTCCTTCACCAGGGCGCGGGCTTGGAGGCCCTGGTCCCTCAGGAGCATGAGGACGACCGCGACCCCGCTCACGACGCCCGGGGCCTGCGCGCTTACCCGGGCCCGGGCCCTAAGCGCAGGGGGAATGAGGGTGTCGGTGGTCAGGTCCTCCCGGTAGTGGTCCTCTTCCAGGAAGGCGCGGAGCTGCCGACGTAGCGTCGTGCGCCCGGACTCCCGTCCCATGGGGACGACCGAGGGGGAGGAAGCTAAGAGGGCTTTCCCCAGGGCCCCGCCGGACCGGGGTTCCCGTCACCCCCGTCCCCGGAGGTACGCCAGGACCTGCTGCGCGTCCGCGTCGGGGGGGAAGACCGGGTAGAAGACCTTCGAGATCCGGGACCGCTCGGCGACGAAGGTGAGCCGGCGCAAGAGCGTCCGCCCCTGGAGGACGAACCGTGTCCGTCTCCCGCCGAAGTCGAACTCCGGGTCCTGAAGACGAACGGGGAAGGTGGGAAGCCCAAGCGCGCGGGCCAGCTCGAAGCGGGAGTCGTTCAGGAGCTCGAAGGGGATCGCCAAGCGCTCCGCGAGCTCCCGCTGCTCGGAGAGCCCCCGCCTGGGGTCGGGGGTCCCCTGCCCGCTCAGCCCGAAGACCGGGCACCCCAACGCCTGGAACTCCCGGAAGTGGAGCGCGTACCCTCGGTTCTGCGGGGTGCAGCCCCGGGCCCCCGGGGTCAGGCTCCACTCCACCGGGATGGGCGTCCCGGGGGTGAGCGTCCCGGGATAGACGTAGAAGACCGCCCGCTCTCGGGAGACCTCCGCCACGTTCACCAGCCGGCCCCGGGTCGACCGCAGCTTAAGGGACGGGAGCGCCCGACCCTCCAGGTGGGCCGCCGCCCCGTCGTCCCGGGGGGGTGGGAGCCACTCGGGAAGCTGGTAGGGATCCGCATCGGGCCCCCGGGCCACCCCGTCCCCCCGGTCCGTCAGGGACCGCGGCGGGGCACCGGTCATCCCGGGGTCCCCCCGGCCCGGAGCCGGGCCTCCAGCGAACCCAGCTCCCTCACCAGGTCCGGCCGCAGGGACGAGAGCCGCCGGGACCGGAGCTCCGCCACCCGGGTCCCGGCTCGGGCGACGTCCCCCCGGAGCAGGTCCCCCTCCGCCCGGCGGAGGAGCGCCTCCAGTTCCTCCGGTTCCAGGGAAAGCTCGCGGGCCTGCTGCTGGACCGCGGAAAGCGTGGACTCCGCTTCGGCGTACGCCCCCCGGCGCGCCAGGAGACGGCCCTCCAGCAGACCGACCTCCAAGAGCCCGATGCGGTCCCCCACCCGTCGCAGGTGCTCCCCCGCGGCCCGGTTGAGCTCGCCGGCCCGGTCCGTCTCTCCCATCCTAAGGAGCACGTCCGCGAGGTTGAACTCGACCCAGCCCAACACCCGGGGGTCCTGGGTGCGCTGGGCGAGCCCAAGCGCGCGCTCCAGGACCGGGCGGGCCTCCGCCGCCCCCTTGGCCTCCCGCCACCAGATCCCCAGGTTGACGCTCGCCCACGTCGCTTGACCGAGGTCCCCTAACCCTTCCAGTTCCTGGGCCGCGGTGTCGTACAGGGCAGCAGGGTCCTGATCGCTCGCCTGGGGGAGCATGGAGAGAGCGTTGGCGAGGGCGACCCGGGAACGGGCGGCCTCCAGGGGCAGTCCCGCCCGGAGGAACCCTTCCACCGAAGCCCGCGCCTCCGAGAGCGAGGTGCGGTAATCCCCCCGATAGTAGGCCACCTGGCCGGCCAGGCGGTGGGCGTTGGCCTCCCGGGCGGGGTCCTCGGGAAGCGAGGGGTCCCTTAAGACCTCCCGCACGAGCCGCTCCGCCTCTCCCAGGTCACCCAGGTGGACGTACAAGCGCGAGAGAAGCAGCGTGAGGGTGGCCCGGTCCCGGTCGGACCAGGCCTGGGGGTCGGGAGTGGACCGGCCCAGTTCCTGCTTCAGCAGGGTGGCGGCCTGCTCCGGGTCCCCGGCCTGGTCCAGTTGGAGGGCGAGCTCCCCGAGGAGGGTGACGGTGGATCCGGGCTCCGGGTCCGAGAGGCGGCGGTGGCACTCCCAGGCGCGACGAAGGTGCTCCGCCGCCAGCGCGGGCTGGAAGGACTGGCTGGCGAGGTGGGCCGCCTTCAGGTGGAACGCCCGGGCGGGGATGTCCTCCCCGGCCCGGTCGAAGTGGTAGGCCAGTTCCGGGACCACGGGGGAGGAGGGAGGGTCGCCCTCGGCCAGGATCGCCTCGGCCACCCGTCGGTGGAGCAAACGGCGGCGGACCTCCGTGAGGGAGGCGTAGACCTCCTCCCGGAGCTCCTCGTCCGCGAACTCCAATACCTCCCCTCCGCGTTCCCGGAGGAGCCCCCGCCGTACCAGGGCCTCCGCGGCCTCCGCCAGGGGTTCCTCCTCCATCCCGGTCGATGACCGCAACCGGGCGAACGGGAGCTGTCGCCCCAGGACGCTGGCGTAGGAGACCACCCGCCGCTCCACGGGGGAAAGTTCCTGGAGCCGCCGGTGCAGCAGTTGCTGGAATTCCAGCCGCCGTCCGCCGGGGTCCCCCCCGGGGATCGGGGGCGCCCTCCCCAGCGGTTCCCGCCGGACCAGTTGCTCCAGGAAGAGGGGGTTCCCCTCGCTCAGGGTGTGCCAGTGGGTGACCAGCGCCTCCGGCACCGGCCGGTCCCCGGCCCAGTGGCCGAGGAGCGCCGCGGTCTCCGCCTCCGTGAGCGGGGAGATCGTCTCGCGCTCCAGCCGCTTCTCCTGCTCGAGAGACGAGAGGATCTCCCTGAGCCGGGGGGGCCACTCGGGCTCGGGGAGCGCGGTCGCGAGAAGCGATACCGCTCCGGGCCGGTCCCGCCGGGCCAGGTAGGCCAGGAACTCCACGGAGGCCTCGTCAGCGAAGGTCAGGTCGTCGATCCCCAGGAGCAGTCGGTCTCCCTGCGCCAGGTCCTCGAGGAAATGGGCCAGCTGGTCGTAGAGCTCCATGCGGCCTTCGGTGAGGCGACCTCCCCCCGACGAGATGGCCTCCAGGAGCCGGGCCTCCCGGTCCCGGGGGTCCTCCAGGGGCGGCCCGCTCCCCAGGATCCCCAGGGCCAGGGGAGGGAGGTCCTGGGCAAACCCCTCCCCCCGACTTCCGCCGAGGGCGAGAGGCTTAAGGCCCTCGGAGGCCGGCCGCTCGGCCCGGTTACCGGCGGAAGGGCGGGCCCGCAGAAGCTGCTGCAACAGGAAGTACGGCGGGGGGACCTCCATGGGGAGGGCTTGAGCCTCGAGCACCCGGAGACCGGACCGACGGGCGCGGGCGAGGGCGGCCTGGAGGGTCGTGCTCTTGCCGACGCCCAGCGGGCCGACCAGAAGGAGGACCGGGGGCACGTTCCCCTGGGGGCTCGCCCAGCGCGCTTCCAGCCGGGCGAGCAGGGCGTCCCGGCCGACGAGGACGGCTTCCCCTTCCCCGTTCAAGGAGATCCCGTCCTCGGGGAGTGGGCCCCCGTCCGGGCCGGGGACGGGCGGGGACGAGGTCCCATGACCCCTGGCGCCGACCTCATCGTGCCGAGTGGCCTCCGATGCACCATCCCCTCACCGTAGGCGCCCCGGGACCGGCCCGGGGGACAGCCCTCCCCCCTTGGAGACCTTCTCCCTCTATATGCCGATAGGCCCGCTCCAGGGGCCCTACCCCCGGCCGGCGGAATAGGCCCCTAGGGGCAAAGTTATGGCCCGGGGCCCTTCGAAGGGCGCATGGCATCCCTGGGCTACCGTCTGTCCCTGACCTTGGACTATCCCGGCGGCACGTATACGGGCTCTGTGGAGGTCTCCCTTCCCGGACCGGTGACGACGCTGGAGCTGAATGCCCGCGGCATCACCCCGCTGGGGGCGACCGCGCGAGGGAGGCCCGTCCCCCTCGTGGAGGAGCCCGAGCGGGAGGTCTGGAAGCTCGGTCCTTTCTCCTCCCCCATTTCCACGGTGTCGGTCCGTTTCCAAGGTCGGGTCAGCGAGGCCGGGCTCGCGGGGCTCTATCGGAGCCGGCAGGGGGAGGGGGTCCTCTTCACCACTCACCTGGAGCCCACCAGCGCCCGGACCCTCTTTCCCTGCCTGGACCACCCGAAGGAGCGGGCGACGGTGGAGCTCGAGGTCTCCACTCCCGTGGGCCCCGAGGTCATCTTCAACACCCCGGTCGTCGACGAGCGGCGGGAAGGGGACCGGGTCCTCCGCCGCTTCGCCCCCACTCCCCCCATGGCCACCTATCTGATCTACCTCGGGGTGGGGCACTTCGACCGGTACACGGAGCGGGAGGGTACCATCTCGGTGAGCTGCCTGACCCCTCCGGGCCGGGCGGCGGAAGGGCGATGGGCCGTGGAGAACGCCCGCCAAATCCTCCGCGGGTATGCCGAATACTACGGCCAGCCCTACCCCCTGGAGAAGCTCGACCTGGTGAGCGTCCGGGACTTCGGCATGGGGGCCATGGAGAACTGGGGGGCCATCACCTTCCGGGAGGAATACCTCCTCGTGAACGACGCCACCCCCACGCGCCTGAAGCAACGGGTCGTGGAGGTGGTGGCCCACGAGATCGCCCACCAGTGGTTCGGGAACCTGGTCACCATGGCCCGGTGGGAGGACATCTGGCTGAACGAGAGCTTTGCCACCTTCGTCTCCTACCGGCTGGTGGACCGCCTGTACCCGGCCTGGGACCTGATGGGGGAGTTCCTCTCGTTGGAGACCGGCGGGGCGCTCTTCCTGGACGATCTGAGGGAGGCGCACCCCATCCGGGTCCCGCTACCGGACCCGAAGCTCATCCCGGAGATCTTCGACGCCATCAGCTACGGGAAGGGGGCGAGCCTGCTCCGGATGATGGAGGGGTACCTGGGCG
Organism: Thermoplasmata archaeon; assembly: GCA_021827405.1. GTDB lineage: Archaea > Thermoplasmatota > Thermoplasmata > Lutacidiplasmatales > UBA184 > JAKATE01. Next base: position 9,405 of record JAKAVY010000033.1, on the reverse strand, counting down.
AGGAGGCGTTCCGGCGAGGCGTCGCGCTCTATCTGAAGGAGCACGCCTTCGGGAACGCCACCAGCGAGGACCTCTGGGACGCGCTCCAGCGCGCCTCGGACAAGCCCGTACGTTCGATATTGCGGACGTGGGTGGAGCGGACGGGCCACCCGCTCTTGGAGGTCTCCGGTGGGGATGGTTCGCTCACCCTCACGCAGAAGCGCTCGTCCTTGGACCCGCCGAAGACCGAGGACCCGTGGCCCTTGCCCCTCACGCTCGTCCGGGACGGGCAGCCGGAGACGTTCCTCTTCGACACGCCGGATCGCACCTTCCCGGTAGGGGACCCGTCCCGCTGGGTCCTGGACCCGGAGGCGGTGGCGTTCGCCCGGGTCGCCTTCGTCGGGCCGCTCTTTCCGAAGGTGCTCGCCACTTGGCCGAAGCTCCCGGCCCGGGCCCGGCTCGCCCGGGCACGGGACCTCTTCCCGCTGTTGTTGAACGGTACCCTGGACTTAAGCGCGTATCTCCTGGCGCTGGCCACCTTCCGCGACGAGGCGGACTCCCGGGTGGCCGAGGAGGTCTTAAGCGACCTTCGACTGGTGCTGACGGTCCTGGAGGGGGTGCCGGCGGTCCGGCAAGGGGTTCTCACCTGGGCCCGGGCCCAACGGGAGCGCTGGGGCTTCGAGGCCCGGCCGGGCGAGGGGGAGAGCGTGCCGATCCTGAGGGAACGGTTGTCCATCCTCCTGGCCCAGGGAGACGATCCCGTGGCCCGGGAGCTCGCCGACCGCTTCCCACAGTGGGACCGGACCGACCCGAACCTCCGGTCGGCGGTGGCCATCGGGTACGCCCGGGTGAAGGGGCCGGGGGCGGTGGACCCCCTTAAGGAGCGGATCCTGAAGGCCTCGGACCAGGAAGAGGTCCGCCGTCTGGGCACCGGCCTCATGGCCCTCCCGGACCCCACGCTCCTGGTGGGCGCCCTCGACTGGGCCGTCTCCGGTCCGGTCAGTCGGGGCCAGTTCCTGTCCATCCTGGGGGCCGCGGCCTGGAACGGCCCCGCCCGTGGGGCCTTCTGGACCTGGCTCCAAGGACACCAGACGTTCCTGGACGACCTGGACGCCGGTTCCGGGATCCTTTCCCGGGCGCTGGAGAACCTCCTGCCCCTGGTCGGCCTGGGCCAGGAGGAGGAGGTCCGCCGCCACCTCAAGGACCACCCCTTCCGTTACGGGGAGAAGGGGACCCGGGAAGGGCTCGAACAGCTATCCCATTTCTCCCGCCTCCGGGAGCGGTACGGAGGCCCCCGGGCCGCTACCGTCTCACGGGACTGAGACGGGCCGCCGGGGCCCGGCCTGGCCGGGGAGGGAGAGGGGGAAGGTCCATCCCTCTTTCCGAACGGTTAAAGCCTCCCGGGGCGTGGCGCTCCCTCGCTGAGCGTTCTCCTCCGCCGGGACCGTTCCCGCGCCCGGTCGTGGGAGGGAGGAAGCGTATCGTGGACGCGGGCTCCGAAGGGTCCCAGGTCCTCCGGCGGGAGGAGTTCCCCCGCCTCTTCTCCGCCCTGGAGGATGCCGGCTATCAGGTGGTGGGCCCCACCGTACGGGACGGGGCCATCGTCTACGACCGGCTCCACGGGGTGGACGACCTTCCCCGGGGCTGGACGGACCGGCAAGGACCCGGGCGCTACCGACTGGAGCGACGGGGGGACGACGCGCTCTTCGGCTACAACGTCGGCCCCTTCACCTGGAAGAAGTTCCTCTTCCCTCCCCGGGAGCGGCTCTTCACGGTCCAGCGGGAGGGGGGCTCCTTCACGGTGGTCCCCGAGCCGGTCGAAGCGCCGCTGACCGCCTTCCTGGGGGTCCGGGCGTGCGAGCTGGCCGGCCTCGCGGTCACCGACCGGGTCTTCCAGGGGGGCCCGGTGGTAGACCCGGGGTATGCCGCCCGCCGCTCCCGGGTCCTGCTGGTGGCGGTCCAGTGCGGCCAGGCCGGAGGGAACTGCTTCTGTGCCTCCATGAGGACCGGTCCCTCCGTCTCCGGGGGGGCGGACCTGGTCCTGACCGAGATCCTGGGACCCGGGCCGCACCGGTTCCTCGTCCGGGCGGGAAGCCCCCGGGGGGCCGAGGTCCTCTCCCCCCTCAACCTGCCTCCCGCCCCCGAGGAGGACGAGCGGACCGTGGGGGAGCTCCTGGACCGGACCACCCGGTCCATGGGACGCGAGATGGACCCGACGGGCCTCCGGGACCTCCTACGGGAGACCCTCCAGCATCCCCGCTGGGAGGAGGTGGCGCGCCGGTGCCTGTCCTGCACGAACTGCACCCTGGTCTGTCCCACCTGCTTCTGCAGCACCCACGAGGAGGTCCCCGACCTTTCCGAGGAGAAGGTGGAGCGCTGGAGGAGATGGGACTCCTGCTTCAACCTGGGCTTCACCGAGCTTCATGGCGCCCCGGTCCGGGCGAGCGGCCGATCGCGCTACCGGCAGTGGCTCACCCACAAGCTCGGGACCTGGCACGACCAGTTCGGGACGTCCGGGTGCATCGGGTGCGGACGGTGCATCACCTGGTGCCCGGTCGGGATCGACCTGACGGAGGAGGTGGCGGCCCTCCGGGTCCCGGTGGCCCCGGCCGGTCCCCCCGGGAGGACCGCGTGACCGGCCTCGAGGAGGCGGTCCGGCATCACCCGCTCTTCCGGGGCCTCGAACCGGCGCTCGTGCACGCCGCGGTCCGGGGGGCCACGGAGAGGGAGGCCGGCGCCGGGGAGCTGCTGGCCCACGAGGGCTCCCCGGCGGATAGCCTCTTTTTGGTCCTCTCGGGCAAGGTGGCCCTCCAGATGGACCGGCCGGACGGAGGGGCCCTGACCGTGCAGACCGTGGGGGCGGGAGAGGTGGTGGGCTGGTCCTGGTTGGTCCCTCCGCACCGGTGGCGCTTTGACGTCCGAGCGATGAAGGCCTCCCGGGCGCTCGTCCTGGACGGCGGGTCCCTCCGGGAAGCCCTCCAGGGGCACCCGGCGGCCGGTTTCCAGTTCCTCCTGCGGTTCCTTCCCCTGTTGGCCGAGCGGCTGGAGAACACGCGACTCCAATTGATGGACCTCCATGCTCGCTGACCGCTCTACCCGACCCCCGGAGCCGGCAGAGCTTCCCAGCCCGCTCGCCCCCCGGCCGTATCGGGTCGGCCGGGTCCTGAGGGAGACCTCGGACACGATGACCCTCACCGTCCGCCCGGCGTCCAGCGCGGCGATCGCCCGGCCCGTGCCCGGGCAGTTCAACATGCTCTACGCGGTCGGGGTGGGGGAGGCCGCCATCTCCGTGAGCGGGGTCTTAGAGGGGCAGGAGATCGCCCACACGGTGCGCCGGGCCGGCAAGGTCACCGAGGCGCTGGCGGAGCTCACCCCCGGGGACGCCCTCGGGGTCCGGGGACCCTATGGGCACGGATGGCCTCTCGACCTCGCCCGGGGGAACGACCTGGTGCTGGTGGCCGGAGGACTGGGGCTCCCTCCCCTCCGGCCGGTCCTCGAGGCGGTGCTGTCCGACCGGGGCGCCTTCGGACGGGTGGAGGTCATCTACGGGGCCCGGACCCCCAAGGACCTGGTCTACTACGCCGACCTGCAAGACTGGCGGCAACGCTCGGACCTCCGGCTCCAGACCACGGTGGACGTGGCCGGCGGGGACTGGAACGGGGATGTGGGGGTCGTGACCCGGCGGCTGCCCGACGCCCGCTTCGAGCCGGACCGGACCGTGGCCATGCTCTGCGGACCGGAGATCATGATGCGTCTCACGGCCCAGGCCCTGGTGGAACGCCAAGTCCCGGCCTCCCGGATCTTCCTGTCCATGGAGCGGAACATGAAGTGCGCGATCGGGCTCTGCGGGCACTGCCAGTTCGGTCCGTCCTTCCTCTGCCGGGACGGGCCGGTGCTGCCCTTTTCCCGGTTGGCGCCCTTCCTCTCCGTGAAGGAGGTCTGAGCGGTGCCCGCGCCGGCGAAGCCCCGCCTCGCCGTCTGGAAGTTCGCCTCCTGCGACGGGTGCCAGTTGACCATGCTGAACCTGGAGGACGAGCTCGTGGCCCTGGCGGACCGACTGGAGATCGCCAATTTCCGGGAGGCCTCCTCGGCGGTGGTGGCGGGCCCCTACGACCTCTCCCTGGTAGAGGGGTCCATCACCACCCCGGAGGACGCGGAGCGCATCCGGGAGGTCCGGGCCCAGTCCCGGGTCCTGGTGACCATCGGCGCCTGCGCCACCGCCGGCGGGATCCAGGCGCTCAGGAACTTCGCCCATCTCGACGACTTCCGCCGGGCGGTCTACGCCCACCCGGAGTTCATCGAGACCCTGGCGACCTCCACCCCCATCGCCGATCACGTGATCGTCGACGGGGAGCTGAGGGGCTGTCCCATCTCCCCCCGGCAGTTGCGGGAGCTTTTCAGCGCCTTCCTCGGGCACCGGAGCCCGGACCTCCCCACCGAGAGCGTCTGTGCGGAGTGCAAGCGCCGGGGGAACGTCTGCGTGGTGGTGGCCCGGGGGATCCCCTGCTTAGGCCCGGTGACCCAGACGGGATGCGGGGCCCTCTGCCCGAGCTACCACCGGGGATGCTACGGGTGCTTTGGCCCCCAGGGGAGCCCGAACCTCCCCTCCATGCTCGATCACCTGACCGCCCTGGGGATGACCCCTCCCGAGGTGACCCGGGTCTTCCGGACCTTCAACGCCGCCGCCCCGGCGTTCCGGGCGGCGGCCGACCGCGCGTCCGGCCTTTCGGGGGCGCCATGACCGAGCGGACCATCCGGGTGGACTACCTCGCCCGGGTGGAGGGGGAGGGGGCGTTCCGGCTCCGGATGACCGGTGGGCGGGTGGAAGAGGCCGAGCTCCGGATCTTCGAGCCGCCCCGGTTCTTCGAGGCCTTCCTCAAGGGCCGGTCGTACGCGGAGGCCCCGGACATCACCGCGCGCATCTGCGGGATCTGCCCGGTGGCCTACCAGATGAGCAGCACCCAGGCGATGGAACGCGCCTTAGGGCTCCGCGTGGACCCGGCGCTAAAGGACCTCAGGCGGCTCTTGTACTGCGGGGAGTGGATCGAGAGCCACGCCCTGCACATCTACCTGTTGCACGCGCCGGACTTCCTCGGTTACCCGGACGCCATCCGGCTGGCGAAGGACCACCCGGAGGCGGTGGCCCGGGGGCTGGCGCTCAAGAAGGCCGGCAACGCCGTCCTGGAGACCCTCGGCGGGAGGTCGGTCCACCCGATCAACGTGCGCGTGGGGGGCTTCTACCGGGTCCCCACCCGCGAGGAGATGGACCGGTTGAGGTCCGTCTTGAGCGGGGCGCTGGCCGAGGCCGAGGAGACCGTCCGGTTCGTCTCGGGGTTCCCGTTCCCCCCGGTCGAGGAGGACTACGAGTTCGTGGCCCTCACCTCCCCCGACGAGTACCCCCTGGGGGAGGGGACCGTCACCTCCTCCGCCGGGTTCACGGTCCCGCCGGAGCGGTTCGAGGAGGTCTTCGAGGAGTCTCAGGTGCCGTACTCCCACGCGCTGCAGTCCCATCGCCGGAAGGCGGGAGCCTACCTGGTGGGGCCCCTCGCCCGCTACGCGCTGAACCACGACCGCCTCACCCCCCGGGTCCGGCAGGCGGCCCGGGACGCGGGCCTTCCCCCCGTGGTCCGGAACCCGGACCAGAGCATCGTGGTCCGGGCGCTGGAGGTGCTCTACGCCGTGGAGGAGGGGCTCCGGCTCGCCGAGGCCTACCGGGTGCCCCCGCGGCCGGCGGTGGAGATGCCGGACCCGGTCCCCGCCGCGGAGGGCGTGGGCATCACGGAGGCGCCTCGGGGGATGCTCTACCACCGGTACCGGTTGGGGGAGGGAGGGATCATCCAGGAGGCCCGGATCGTCGCTCCCACCTCCCAGAACCAGGCCCGGATCGAGGAGGACCTCCGCCACCTGGCCGAACGGACCCCGGACCTGGACGAGGCCCGCCTCACCTCGGCCCTGGAACATGCCATCCGCAACCACGACCCCTGCATCTCCTGCGCCACGCACTTCCTCAAGCTCGATCTCGTCCGGCAGTGAGGGAGGGAGCAGGATGGAAAGGTCCACTGAGCCGGGGGAGGGGCTCCCCCTGGTCATCGGCCTGGGGAACGCCCATCGCCGGGACGACCGGGCCGGCCTGGAGGTGCTCCGCCGGCTCAAGGACCTCCTTCCCGGGAAGGCCCGGTTCCTCGAGGGACCGGAGGACTTCACGGCCCTGCTGGACCTCTGGGCCGGAGCGAAGCGGGTGGTCGTGGTGGACGCGGTCAGCTCCGGGGCGGACCCCGGCACCATCCACCGTATCGTGGTAGGCCCCGAAGGGCTTCCGGGGACCCTGCATCTCACCTCCACCCACGGGGGCTCCCTCACCGAGGCCGTAGGGTTGGGGTATGCCCTCGGACGGATGCCCGACTCCCTGGTGGTCTACGGCATCGAAGCGGAGGACCTCCGGGTCGCGGACGGGCTCAGCCCCCGGGTGGAGGCGGCCCTGCCCCGGGCCACGGAACGGATCGTCGAGGAACTGCGCGGGCCGGGACCTTCCCGGACCGGCGGAGGGCCTCCCCATGCATGAGGAGGTCCTGCTCCACGACCTCGTCGAGAAGGTGGCCGAGGTGAGCTTGACGCAGGGAGCCCTCCGGGTCACCCGGGTCCGCCTCTGGGTGGGTGCGCTCTCCCACTTCTCGGAGGCCACCCTGCGCGCCCGGTGGCCGGGGGCCGTTAAGGGGACCCCGGCCGAGGGCTCCCGGGTCGAGGTGGAGACCTCCGACGACCCGAACGACCCCCGGGCCACCGGCCTGTTCCTCGTGAGCCTGGACGTGGAGGAGGGCCCGCCCGGGGGTAGCGGTGGGGTCCCTTCGCGGGCCGGACCCGGCCCCGGGTGAGCTTGATGAGACCCCCGTGCCTGTCCCCTTCGCCTCTTCCCCCGGGGGGAGGGATCCCATGTGTCTGACCATTCCCGGCCGCGTCCTCAAGATCCAGGAGAGGGAAGGGGGGACCCGGATGGCGGAGGTGGACTTCGGGGTCGCGCTCCGCTCGGCCAACCTGGTCTTCACCCCCGAGGTCCGGGTGGGGGATTTCATCATCGTGCAGGCGGGCTTCGCCACCCGCCGGCTGGACGAGGAGGAGGCCCGCGAGGCGCTGGCCCACCACGCCGCCCTGGCGGAGCGGGCCGCCGAGCCTTCCCCCCCGTCGCCGGTGCCGACCGGGAGGGCCTGAGATGGCCGGGGCCGGTCGCGTCACGCCCCTGGGGACCGGTATCCTGCTGGTCTTCCTGACCGCGGGGATCAGCGGCGTCTCCACCCTGCTCAACGCCTACGCGGTGGCCGGCACGAGCTCCGACGCCTTCGTCACCGTCCGCAACGCCGTGGTCGCTCTCGCCCTGGTGCCGGTCTTCCTCTGGGCGACGCGCCGATGGGGTTCCTCCCGTCTGCGCCCCCGGGACTACGGACGCCTCCTGGTCATCGGACTGGTGGGAGGCGCCGTCCCCTTCCTGCTCTTCTTCCACGGCCTGGAGCTGGCCACGGCGGCGGGAGGGGCCGCCACCGCCTCCTTCGCGTACCGGGGCCTCTTCCTCTTCGCCTCCGTCTTCGCCCTGGTCTACTTGGGGGAGCGCTTCCCCCGGCGCGCCGTGCTCGCCGCTTCCCTCCTCCTGGGGGGGAACCTGCTGCTCCTTTCCCTCACCACCCCCTTGTGGAACGACGGGACGGCCTACGTCCTGGCCGCCACCGTGCTCTGGGCTGGGGAGTACACGCTCTCCAAACGGGTGTTGCGGGACCTCCCCTCGGTGACGGTGGCCTTCGGACGCATGGGCTTCGGCGCCCTCTTCCTGGTGGGATACCTTACCCTCACGGCCCAGGTGGGGGCCGTGTCGGGCTTCTCCCTGGCCGAGTGGACCTGGGTGGGGATCAGCGCCGCGCTCCTTCTCGCCTTCGTGCTGGCCTGGTACCCCGGCCTCAAGCGGGTGGACGTCGGGGTCGGGACCTCGGTCCTGGTCCTGGGCTTCCCCATCAGCTGGGGGCTGGGGACGTGGCTCTCCGGCGGGTCGTTCACCGGGCTCCCCGCCCTGGGGGCCGGGGCCATCCTCCTGGGCGTGGCCCTGGCCGTGGGATACCCCTCGTGGAAGGAGGCGGGCCGGTCGTTGTCCCAATGGCTCCGGCGCCCGGGGACGGTCCCTCCCTGAGATGGACGGGGTGGCGCTCTGCGCGCGCTTCAGCCTCGCCACCAGCCGCCTGGAGTACTGCGGCCCCCGGGAAGCTGCCCCCGTCCTCTACGCCGCCATCACCGGCGGGGGCGAGAAGGCTCCGGCCCGGGACCTGCTTTGCCGGTTCGAGGCCCTCTACCCGTACCTGGAGGCCATCGGCTCCCGGCACGGGCTCGACCCGTTCGACGAGCGGGTGGTGGAGGCCTACTGGATCGGGAACGGGCTGCTCGACGCCTTCGGGCCGGAGGAGTTCCTCCGGGTCCTGGAGGCCCTGGTACGGAGGGGGCTCTCGCCTGCCACCGCCCGCCGGCTGCGCGAGCATCTCCCGGCCCACCCGCTCCCCCACCACACCTTCCACGTCCTCTTCGTGGGGGTCGGCGAGGTCACCGGGCATGTCCCCACCACGCTCACCAACATGGAGTCCTGCCGCGTCGCGGCGGGGGAGGTGGTCGGGGTGGAGGGGACGACCCTGACCCTCCAGGGGCGTCCCCTGGGGCACGAGGGGGCCCGGCTCTTCCCGGGCCCCGTCGCCCTCCGGCGGGTCCCCTATGACCCGGCGGTCCTTCCCGGGGTACGGCGGGGGGACACCGTGGCGCTCCACTGGGGCCACCCGGCCCTGTTGCTCTCCCGGGCCCAGGCGGAGGCGCTTGAGCACTACACCGCCCGTTCCCTGGCCGCCGCGAACGAGGCGCTCCCCGGGCTGCGGGCCCTGGGCTGAGAGAGGCCCGCGCCGGCCAGGGGCCTACCGGGCCCGCACGAAGGGGAGACGCACCACCGTGAGGGGAGCCTCCCGGCCCCGCAAGGAGAGGGAGAGGGAGGTCCCCGGTGCCCGGAGCGCGGGGGGAAGATAGGCCAGCGCGATAGCCTTCGTGAGGGTGGGGGAACGGCCGCCGGAGCTCACCGTGGCCACCGGCTTCCCGTCGGAGGAGAGGACCATCCCGTGCCGGGGGATGACGCTCGGGTCCTCCCCCCAGAGGCCGGTCCAGATGGGATACCCTCCGGATCCCTTCTGCCGTTCCAGCGCCTCCCGTCCCACGAACCGGTGGTCCAGTTCCAGGAAGCGGTCCAGCCCGGCCTCCCACGGGGTCCGGTCCCCGTTGAAGTCCACCCCGGAGAGCAGGTAGCCCTTCTCCATCCTCAGGGTGTCCCTCGCGCCCAGGCCGCAGGCCGTGGCGCCGCCGTCGAGCAGGGCGGTGAAGGCCGGAGGCAACCGCGAGGCCTCCAGGAAGAGCTCG
>JAKAVY010000032.1 GCA_021827405.1 Thermoplasmata archaeon | reverse complement strand
CCACCCAGCGGACCAGGCGGAGGAAGGTCTGCGGATGCATCCCCAGGCCCTTCCGCACCTGCTCGTAGCGGTCCAGCTTCCCCTGTTCGAGGAGGGCGAAGAGCCTCCAAGCCTTCGGGTGGGCCAGGACGTAGGCGAGGTGCTTGGGGGGGGCCACCATCACATGGAGTGATGGCGTCCGAGGTATTTCAACTTGCATAGCCCCTCTCACGGGAGAGAGGCGCCGTGCTGACTCTCCCTACCAAGGCCACGAACGTGCGCGACCCTCCCGCCCCGCCTAAGCGAACCTCCCTTCGGACAAGCCCCTTCTGCTCCACCCGCACGAGGTGCTTCCAGAGGCGCGCCGCGGTCGGCGCCGCGAGCCCCTCCGCGGCGCACCGGGCCGCGAAAACCTCCCGAAGGGCCCCCACACCGACTGCTACGGGCGCCTCGTGCAGGGCCGCCACCAGGGGCACATCGAAGGTGCGGGCCCCGCCCGCGCCCCAGGAGGAGGGGCGAGAGAAGCCGGCGGGGAGCGTCACGTCCTCACGCTCGACACTGACCGCTCCGCGCACCTGCGCGCGGCGCCCGGCCTTGGAGAGGACGGGCGCGAGCGCGCCCAGGCCCCACCCACCCGCATGAAGGAGGGTTGCGACCGCTTCCGCGAAGCCGGGCCCGGGGGGGGCGGGCGCGGGTCAGGAAGGCGGGCTGGAGAATGGCCTCGGCGAGGTCCTCTTGGGAGTGGGGTGGTTCGGCTAAACCGAACACGTACCAGCCGTCAATCTCCCGAAGAACCTCATTGTAACGGCCAGTCTCCTCGACGAGTCCGCAAAGTCGAGCATGGACTTCTGTGAGGGCTTGAGCAAGTCTCGCGATAGCCGGGCGGGATTCGGGTGCCTTCGGGGATGGAAAGCGGTTCGAGGATTCGCGGACCTCAATGACTGGTAAAGGACTTACCCGAGGCTGCCCGTCAAACAAGGTGTTCCGGGCCGGTGCCTGGGCCCAAGGGAAGCCCGGTCAAGGAGGGTAGCCGCGCCACAGGGTACTCCCCCACCCGGTTTTCCCGTCCCCATTCGGATCGTCCATAGAAGAATCTCAGACGCGATGAGGGGTCAGCGGCGAACGCGCCATCGCTGGCCAACCTTGCCTCGAACTCCCTCTTCAGTTGGGCGTCGTGAGCCATGGCCTCCCGGGCCAGACGTTCAAGGACGTACGCTTCCCCCGACTCCTTTTCCTCGAAGATCGGGTTGAAGAACCCCCACCGGAAGGCCGAGTCGGGAGCCTCCGGTTCCAGCCAGTGGACGACGACCTTCATCAGGCGTTGCGCGAGCGGAAAGACCGCGGAGCCCGAAGGAAAGGTCCGCGTCTCGACGCGGCGCTCGATCTGCCCGAAGGTTCCCATGGCCCGTTCCACGTTTCCTCCGCGCAGGATGGGGAATCGCCCTTCGAACGGCCTCTCCGGCCATCGGACCCCCCGCAGGCGATAGCACTCCACCGAACCGGTCCATTCCGTCTGCGTTCGATGAGAGGAGACCCCGTGGACCTCGAGCACCTCCACGACCGCGGTCCAGGACGGTGGCACGATGTACCCCGCCGGTAGGTCTACCGCGAGCGCGACTTTCGCTTCCAACTCCGCCGGGATCGAAACGTTCCAGGGGTTGTGGCTGTACTGGACCCAGTCGGCGCCGGAGACATCGCTTTTGGAGCGTGTGAACTCGACCCCCCGAAACGGCATGAGGCTGGGCGTACCGCTCCCCTCGATCACCAGCGGAAGCGTCCGGGGGCCGCTGGCGAAGGAGCTCGCGCCCGCCGAGTCCCGATCCGCTGCCCGGTTCAGTTCCTTGAGCGTTTGGGCCTCTCGGTTCAGCGTCCGCAACAGGGACAGCAGAAGGTGATAGTTCGCGCGGACCCGGGTCCGATAGTCCTTGAGCATGTGGAGCTCCACCAAGAGGCCGGGGCGATTCTCCAGGATCATCTGGCCCGTGGAGAACCGAGGGGGGTTGTCCGTGTAGGCGAGTCCCTGGCCCGGGTCGGTCTCGTCCCTCAGGAACACCAAGTGCGGAAAGGTGGGGTGACCCGCTTTCTCCAGGCCCCGGGTGACCTCCGGGGTCACAACCCTCCGGATCCAATCCGCGGTGGGAGGGAACACGCCTTGGGCGCAGTCCAGGGAGAAGGTCACATCGTATTGGAAGTCCGCACCATCGGTCACATGGTTGTCCACAAAGAAGTCCGGAAGCCAGCGGTGGAACATCCGGAGGAAGGCCCGGGTCTCCGGTGCGTCCGCCTTCATGTAGTCGCGGTTAAGATTGAGGTTCGTTCCGTTCGCCCGCCACCCGGCCACTTCGGGCCCGTTCTGATTGATCCGGGTGTAGCGGGATCGTCGCTCGTGCCCGTCAATGTTGTACACGGGGATGAAGAGCAGGACCAGATGGTCCAGGAGGCTCGAGAGCTCAGGCTCGGTCAAGAGGTCCCTCAACAGCGCCAGACAGGCATCCTTCCCATCCATCTCCCCGGCGTGAATGGCATTCTGGACCAGGAGGACCACACGACCGGATCCGTGGACGTCCTCCGGGGAGAACTTTCCGTCCTTGGATACGATGACCAGTTTGAGGTCACGCCCCTCCCCGGTCCTCCCGATGTCTTCCACCCTCACTCTGTCGGGGTATTCCCTGCAAACACGCTCCAGGTACGCCATGGTCTCTGAGTACGTGGGCGTGGTCCTGTAGTCGGACGCTTCTGCGGGGGTCGGACCGAGTTGGCTCGTCATGGAGGTCACGCTAGGTCCGCCGAGGGGCCACACTGAGAATAACGCTTCCATGGGTGGGGGGGGTACAGGAGGCCCCAACGGGTCGTCGTTCCATGGAGGGGACCAGACTCAGGCGGTCCTTCCCCGGATCCGAGCGCGGAAGGAAAGCTGCTCGCGATGACCCCCCTTGCGTTAAACCCCTTCGTTCTACCTCGCTCCACCCGTGGTCAGGATCAGGGCGGGCTCCCCCGACCTTAGGAATCGCATCGAGGTAAGGCCGTTCATGCGCCCTCGGTCCGGTCCTCTCCCGGGCGGCCGACCCCGGGTCCTGCCCCGCAGGAGCCCTCTCTCTGCTTCCGGGCACTTCCGGTATCACGGAGGACGAACGGCGCGGTGGAGGGGTCTGGCTCGTCCCCTTGCAAAGGGAGCAGCGGCCCGGGACTGGCGGGTATGGGATTCGCTACCTGTGCCGTACTCCCGCCCGCCAAAGTCAGGCACTCCTCCCCCCCCTCAAGGTTTGGTGGCCGGCCAAGGTCCCTCCGCCTGTCCCATGGACAGGTAAGTCGGGTGGCCCGGAACTTGGTCAGCCTTCAAGAGGGGCAAGGGAATCCAGAATGCTGCGTCGATCCGCAGGGCACGACCATGTCCGCAACACAGCAGACTCGGGTCACCATCCCCGAACTCACTCCAGAGGAGCGCCGTTGCCGTTTCGAGCACATCCTCTACCCTTACAGCCGGGAGGAGGCCATGCTCGAGGCCCAGCGCTGTCTGCAGTGTGCCATGCCGTACTGCGTCCAGGCATGCCCTATCACCCAAGACTGCAAAGGCTACATCGCCCAGGTCGCCAAGGGGGATTTCGACGCTGCGGCGAAGGTCACCCTGCTCGGCAACCCCCTCGCCACGGTGTTGTGCAAGTCCTGTTATCACTACTGTGAGGAGGACTGCGTCAAGAAGGACCGGGGGGTCCCCATCGCTATCCGCCACCTCAAGCGCGCTTCCCTGGAGTACGGTCGCTCCGACCTGGCCTACGTGCCCATGCCCTCCCGGGGAGAGCGTGTGGCCGTGGTCGGCGGGGGACCCGCCGGGCTCATGGCCACTTGGGAGCTCTGCCTCCGCGGATACTCTGTCACGCTCTTCGAGAAGGAACCTTTCCTGGGAGGGCAGGTGGAGACCATCCCCAAGTATCACCTCGATGGGGACGAATTGCCCACCGACCTGGCCCGGTTCAGGAACTTCGACCTCAAGATCGAGACCGGGCGCAAGGCCGGGGTGGACTTCAAACCCGAAGACCTCCTCAAGGAAGGTTACCTCGCCGTCTACCTGGCGGTGGGGGCCTCCGCCCCGGGCAAGATCAAGATCCCCGGCGAAGAACTACCCGGGGTCTTCCATGCCCTCCCGTTCCTGCTCGCCTCCAACAAGAACCCCGAGTCATTCCTGGGAAGAAGGGACCGGGTCCCGGTCGTCATCGGTGGAGGTGATGTGGCGATGGACGCCGCCCGCAGCTGCGTCCGGTTCTTCCGGGACCATCCCACCACCGTGGTCTACCGTCGTGGGCGGGAGGCCATGCCGGCTACCGAGGAGGAGTCCGAGGGGTGCGACATCGAAGGGGTGAACTTCCTCTGGTGGCGGGCCCCGGTGCGCATCCTGGGCTCCGACCATGTGGAAGGCCTCGTGATCCAGCGGACCGAGCTCGGACCCCCGGACGCCCGGGGGAAGCGGAACGTCGTCTTAGTCCCGGGGACCGAGGAGACGTTGGCCTGCGACACGGTCATCATCGCGGCCGGGCAGGTGGCTGACCTGGAAGGCTTCAGCCCCTCACTGGACCTCAAGGCCCCCCGCGGATGGCCGGAGGGGAAGCAAGAGGACTGGGCCACGGGGATCGAAGGGATCTTCGCGTCCGGGAACAAGTCGATCGTGTTCGCGATGTCGGCGGGTACCAAGGTGGCAGAAGCCATCGACGCCTACATCGCGAAGAAGAAGGGCCGGAACCCAATCCCCCGGCCCGACCCGTTCGGGGGACCGGAACCCGCGCAGATCTACCCCGAGGGGTACGGCGAGCCGACCTGGGTGCTCTGACGGCGACCGGACCTTCTGGTCCCGCCTATGGGCGCTCCGTCCCGAGCGACACAGGGGGGGCCAACACTCCCGGGCGGGCCACAATCGCCTTGAACCCCCCCGGCTCCTATTCCGGTCATGGTCCCGACGCAATCCGTCGCCCCCCCCGCGCTCGCGGGTCGTCCGCTCCCTCACGTGGAGGTGCTCTGCCCGACGTGCGGGGAGGTCCTGCGTCACCGGGTCCTCCGGACCCGTTCCCCTGATCGGGAAACCGAGGGCGGACGGCCCCCCCGCGCGGTCCAGGGGGTGGCACGCTGCTCGCGATGCGGCGGGGTCCACCCGTTCCGATTAGAGCTTCCTAGGGTCGGTCGGGTCCGGGTGATCCTCAGCGAAGGCCGCTCTTCCGAGTCCTTTCAGATCCCTTGGGACCCCAGTCGCGAGGTCGCGGTGGGGTCTCGCCTCACCCTTCGGGGCCGTCCTGTGAAGATCCTCAGGGTCGAGGACGAGGCGGGAAGGAGCCTCTCCCGGGGTCGGGCGGAACACCTGAGAGCGGTGTGGGCGGTGCCCTGGGAGCGAGTTCGGGTCCCCGTTTCGGTCCCGGAGGGCCGCAACACCCGGGTCCTCGTCTGGGAGACGGTCCCCGGTCGAGCGATCACGATCGGGGAGGAGATCTCGCTGGATGGGGAAACCTTGCGGGTGGTGGGGTTCCACGGGCAGGGGCACAAGGAGGATCGGACGGGGCGTAGCCTTCCCGCGGAGGAGATCAAACGCGTGTACGCTCGGCGGGGAACCGGGGGGACCCCAGGAAAGAACGATCGAATCTACTCCCGCCGCGCCTCTCCGCTCCCGGGACCGAGGGCCCGGGCGTTGAAGCCTCCCGGCGGAAGGAGCGCTTGAAGCGCCTCCCGGGTGATCCCCAAGGCCTGGGCCAGGGAGCGCTCCGCCTCCTCCCGCTTCCGGTCCTCCCCGGGGGTCAGCGCGTACAGAGGTTGGGAGCCGGGGCGACCGAACGCTAAGACCGGAGCCGCTTGGAGGAGCGCCTCTCCCTCGTAGAGGACCCTCCCGAGCGTGAGCTCCAGCGGGAGGTCCTTGAGCGGGTTGCGGGCCCCGTGGATGACCCAGGAACCTCTCGCCACGTACTCGCCGCTGGCCCCCGCTTTGGAGACCTGGTCCCCCCGGACCCAGTACGCGTCGGCGGAGGCTAGCCCCGCCCGCCAGGCCCGGGAGTGACAGAGCCCCCACTGCCCGGCCTCCAGTAGGGTGGCCTCTCCGGGAGTCACCTTCGGGTCGGGGAGCTTGATCACCACGCTTGGCGCCCCGTGAAGATCGGCGTGGATGTAGACATCGTGCTCCCCGAGGTACCGTTTGACCAGCGCGTCGTTGGTGCGGGCGTCCCGCCCGGCGATCACCACGAGGCCTTCGCTGGAAATGAAGAACCGTGGGGCCTTCTCGAACCAGAAGTGGCGGCGTCGGGGGACCGGCGCCCCGGTCCGAGGCACCGAACTCACGGGAGCGCTCACTGGTGTCCCCTGCCGAAGCTGCGCTTCGGTCAGTCGAAGGGCCTCCTGCGCACCTTCCAACCGTTGCTGGGCACGCTTAGCCTCCTCGTAGAGGCCACGGGCGGCGTCCCGCGTAGGGGTTGCGACCTTCATCTGGAATGGCCGCCCTTCCAGGACCACTTCGAATTCCGTCGCTCCGGAGGCGCCCTCCGCGAGCGCCGCACGCCGTCCCTCCACTTCCGGGAAGTGCGAGAGCAGGAGGTCCGCCCCCCTCCGGAGGCTCTCCTCCTCCTGCTGGAGCTTCTGGATGGCCTCCTCCTGCTGGCTCCGCTTGCGAAGGAGTCCGGCCCGGGGGTCCTTCACAGAAGCGGTTTCCTCCCGGGGCCGCGCGGACTCGGGGGGTGGTCGGGAGAAGAAGAACTCGAAGGCCGCCTCGGAGAACGTTAACCGCCGCTCTTCCACCACTTCCGATTCCCGTCGCCATCGACCGGCCGGGAAGGGCGTCACGTCAAACCAGGCCCCGCCGGGCCGGGGCCGGTAAAGATATCCCGAGGGCCTCTCCCCGATCTCCGCGAGCAGGTCCCGGAGGGCTCCGGTCAATGCCTCCGCCAGCTCCTCGGCCTCCAGGGTCGCCGGGGCCTTCGGGTCAAACCCCGTGCGCGACAAGAGCTCCTCCGACAGGGGCCCCCCCAGGCCCATCCGGGCGGCCAGCGTAGAGACCCGGTCCGCGGTGGAGGCCCGCAGGGCCTTTCTGATCTCCTCCGGGACGAGCGCGAAGGGGTTCTTACGGGCCGGGGGCCGGACGTAGCGGGCACCGGGCCGGAGGACACGCTGCGCCCAGGTCCGGGAGTGGAGCAAGGTCGAGATCTGCCCACGGCGGACCACCAGGACGTTTCCCTGCCCGAAGAGCTCCACGGCCAGCAGCGCTGGCTCCTCCTCCCGCCCCTGTCCGAACGACACCTCGAGGTACCGCTCGCCCCCCGGCTGCTCGGCACCGAGCAGCGGGGCGCCCTGCAGTTGCCGACGCAGGGACATGGCGAAAGGGCCGGGAGTTTCCGGGAGGGCAAGGGACGCGGGCCGAAGCGTCGAGAAGGACCCTGGAGCGATGAGCCACTCCCATCGCCCCTCTCCCTGTACCCGAAGGGTGACCAGGAGGCGTCCGTCCGGAAGCTCGCTCGCTTTGTCGAACCACGCCCGGGGGAGCCGGCGCAGCTCCCGGACGAGGGCCAAAGTGTCCAGGGAGGAGAACCGGTCCTTGCGGGCCGGCTCGGGTCGGGCGGCGGTCTCCGCTGTGCTCACGGGAGGGACCACGCCGCGCGAGGGTTTGGGGTTTGCCTGCGCACAATCACCCTCGGGGGCGTTCCGCAGGGGGGTGCCCCGAACCCTTCCCTTCGTCCCTAACGGGTCTCCCCGGGACTGGAAGCCCTTCCGTAAGGCTTTCTGCGGCGCAGCTGTGCCCCGGCCCTGTGGTCACGGGGACCCCGACCTTTCGTACAGGGTCACGGACTCGCCCCAAGAGCCGGCCCAGCTCAGTCCGGCAGCCCGGTAGGCTTCCCGGTCTTCCGTTGTGTCGGGAAGGAAGCCCTCCCAACGGGGGAGACCGAGACTCCGGGCCTGGTACGAGACACAGGAGACCCACTCCCGAAGGTCTCCTCGGAGCGGGCTGACCCAGAGAGAGCCCGCTCCCCCTTCCCCCCTTTCCCGGGCCAGCCAGGCACTGTTTCCGGAGAGGAACAGTCTCCCGACCTCAGCCCATCGTTCCAGAAGAGCCCTCCGCCAGAGGCCGAACCGGCCCACGTTCGCGGGCTCCGTGAGGTCCACGCGTCCATAGCGTCCTGCCACCCAACCGGGCCCCAGGTCGGGGAGCGGGTCGCCCCGACCCAACCGCACGATAGGGGAGAGCGAAGGGCTGTCCAGCGCCGGGCCGGACTGTAGCGTGAGGGGAGCGACGCTCCGGAAGCCGTGTCGCTGGAGGAGACGGTTGGAAGCGACGTTTCCCCGTTCCACCAACGCACGGAACACCCGCAACCCCCGCCTCGACCCATAGGAGAGGACGCCTTCGAGCAGACGCCCTCCGAACCCTTGCCCCCGACGAGGTCGTGCGACCCGAAGACCCCCGATCCAAGCTTCTCCCTCTCCTAAACCCTCGAGGGTCGCCAGGCCGACCCACCCCTCGGGCTCCTCGAGGAGAAGATGGCCCTCGCCTTCGACCCAGGACGGGACGTAGGAGAGCAGGTAGTCCTCGGGGTCGGAGTCGCGAAGGAAGCGCATGACCTGCTCGCGCTCCCGGGGGAGCGCCAACGCTCGGAGTTCGGGCACCCTGTCCCCCAGAGGTACGGTGAGGGCGAACCCGGCCAGATGTACTTTCGGTGCGCCCCCCATCCCCGGTCGGACCGTCCTCCGAGGGAGTCTTCCCCCAAGGCTCGCGCGGCCCGGGCCGGTAGGCGGGCCCCTCCCGGCAGGAAAGGAGCATATGCTGTCTGGTGGTAGCGACCCCGATGACCCCCGAGACCGCCATGCCTTCCGTGAGAAAGCCCCTATCCGGGGCTCGGGGGGGTGGATGGGAGGAACGGGCGGAGCGTTTCGCCCGAGAGTGGGTCCTCCCGAGGGCGGGGGGTTGGGACTCGGAGGACGACATGCCGCCCGAGGTCGTTCGGGAGCTGGCCCGCGAGCGGTTCCTCGGACTGACCATTCCCCCCCGGTACGGTGGCTCCGGGGCCGACACGAGGGCTTTGGCGGAAGTGCTGGAGCGGCTCGCGTTCGGGTCGCTCACCGTGGCGACCCTGGTCTCCGTCCACCTGTCGGTGGCAGCCGCCCCGATCGAGGCCCGGGGGACCCCCGCGCAGAAGGAACGCTACCTCCCGGCCCTCGCCGAGGGCTCGATGGTCGGGGCGTTCGGCCTGACCGAACCCGCTGTAGGGTCGGATGCCCAGCACCTCCAGACCCGGTACCGCCGGAAAGCAGGAGGTTTCGTTCTCGATGGGACGAAGATGTTCATCACCAACGGGAAGAGCGCAGGGGTGGTGCTCGCCTTCGCCACCCGGGACGTGGGTTTGGGGGCCCGAGGCATCAGCGCCTTCCTCGTCCCCCAGGGGACCCCAGGCTTTGTTCCCGGCCAACGGCTGGAGAAGATGGGCCTCCGGGGGTCGGAGACCATGGAGCTGGTCTTCCGCGACTGTGAACTGCCCTTGGATTCGCTACTCGGGGAGGAGGGCGAGGGCTTCGCCATCGCCATGGAGGCGCTCGAAGGGGGGCGCATTGGCATCGCCGCGTGCTCCCTGGGGGTGGCAGAGGCAGCGCTCGAGGCCCTCAAGGCCGGCCTTCCCTCCGACCCCGAACCCTGGCAGCGCTCCGTAGTGGCGAGGAGCTTTGTGGACGTGGAGGCCGCCCGGGCGCTCGTGGAGAAGGCGGCCCGTCTCAAGGATGCCGGGGAACCGTTCTCCGGGGCGGCCTCTGCCGCCAAGCTCTACGCATCCCAGGCCGCCTTTCGGGTCGCTTCCCAGGCGCTTGACGCCGTGGGCTGGGAAGCTGTGGACCGCACGAGACGGCACCGCCTGGAACAACTCTTCCGGGATGCGCGGGTGCTCTCCATCGTGGAGGGAACCACCGAGATCCAGGAGAGGATCCTCGGGCGCCGTCTCTTGGGGCCGCCGGCTTCGGGGCCGGCATGAGCCCACCCCCTCGAAGGGAGGCTTCCCGGGACCCCGGGGTGGGGCGAGCGGCCGATCTGCCCGGGTTCAAGCCCGCCTCCTCCCATCTCCCGGGCCCCCCTACTACGAACCCTTCCGCCCAGGGAAGCCTCCCCTCGCTCCTTCCCGGCCCCTCGACGCCCGATCCGTCCGCCCGCGTCCCCCTGGAGGGATTCCCGCTCCATCCCCAGGTGGTGGACATCCTGCGAGAGGCGGGGATCCGGGAGCTCTATCCCCCCCAGGCCGAGGCCCTGGGCCCGGTCTTGGAGGGGAAGAGCCTCCTGCTCGCGTGTCCGACCTCCTCCGGGAAATCCCTGGTGGCCTACCTGGCTCTGGTCCACGGGGCCCTCGAGGGGCGGCGGGGGGTCTACGTCGTTCCCCTGCGCGCCTTGGCGAGCGAGAAGTATGCTGACCTGGAGCCTTTCCGGCGTCTCGGGCTCAGGATCGGCCTGACCATGGGCGAGCGGGACCTCTCCAGCGAGGAACTGGAGGGGATCGACATCCTGGTCTCCACCAGCGAGAAGGTGGACAGCCTGCTTCGGCACCGCAACCCCTGGATGGATCGCGTGGGCGTGGTGGTGGCCGACGAGGTCCACATGCTCCGGGACCCGAGCCGGGGCCCGACCCTGGAAGTGAGCCTGACGCGGCTTCGCCGGCGTCAGCGAGGGCTACAGGTGGTCGCCCTCTCCGCCACGGTGGGCAATTCCCGGGACTTGGCCCGGTGGTTGGGGGCCGTGCACGTATCGAGCGCCTTCCGGCCCGTGCCCTTGCATCCCGGGGTCTTCCGGGAGGGGGTCTTGACCTTCCTGGACGGGAGCGAGAAGCCCCAACCCCCCCGAGGGACCGCCGTGGACCAGTTGGTGCACGGAGCGATCGACGAGGGAGGGCAGGCGCTGGTCTTCGTGAACAGCCGCCGCAGCACGGTGAGCGTGGCCTCCGCCCTGGCCCGGGGGGTGGGGGCGCGATTGTCGGAGGTCTCCCGGACCGCGCTGAAGGAGGTCCTGAGCGAACTCGACCGCGCCGGGGAGGAGGAGACCGAGGCCGTCCGCCAGCTGCGCTCGCTCATCCCCCATGGCGTCGCCTTCCACAACGCCTCGCTCACGAACCCGGAGCGCGCGGTGGTGGAGCGCGCCTTCCGGGAAGGAAAGCTCCGCTGCCTGGTGGCGACCACCACCCTCGCCATGGGCCTGAACCTTCCGGCACGGCGGGTGATCGTCCGGGACACCACCCGTTTTGACGAGGCCCTGGGAACGCCGGGAGCCCTGCCGGCCATGGAGGTCCAGCAGATGCTGGGGCGCGCCGGCCGCCCTCGCTACGACCCGTACGGGGAAGCGGTGCTCATCGCCCGGGACCTTTCGGAGGAGGAGGAGCTCCGGGAGCGCTACCTCATCTCGCCGCCGGAGGACGTGGAGAGCCGCCTGGCCTCGGTCTCCGTGCTTAGGACCCATGTCCTCGCGCTCGTGGCCTCGGGCGAGGTCCGCTCGTGGGAGGAGCTCACGGACTTCCTCCGAAGCACGTATTACGGCCAGGAGGAGTCGATCGAGGCCCTCGGGGCCCACCTGCGGGCGGCCCGGGCGTTCCTGGAGCGGGAGGACCTCCTGCGCCGGGGGACCCCGCTGCGGGCCACGGACTTCGGGCACCTGACCTCGGACCTCTACCTGGACCCGGTCTCGGCCGTGCTCCTTCGGCGAGCGCTCTCCCGGGTCTCGCCTTCCACCCCACCCATGGCCTATCTGGCTGCCCTCGCGGCGACCCCGGACCTGGCCCCGCTCTACCTGCGGGCCGGGGAGGAGGCCGCGATGACGGCGCGCTACGCCGAACTCTCCCGGGATTTCCTCCTGAAGCCGGAAGAGGACGAACTCCTGCCCGACTTCGACAGCTTCCTGGGGACGCTCAAGACCGCGTCCCTCCTGGAGGCCTGGATGGACGACCGGCAGAGCCTGGTGGAGATCACCGGCGCGTTCCACATCGGGGCGGGGGACCTCCGGACCCGGGTGGAACGCGCGGAGTGGCTCCTTTCCGCCATGGCCGAACTGGCCCGGCGCGAGCGGCGCGAGGCCGCCCGCGCCTTGGACCTGCTCTCGCTCCGCGTCCGCTACGGGATCCGAGAGGAGCTCTCGGAGCTGGTCCTCCTCCGGGGCATCGGGCGCGTACGTTCCCGCCTCCTCTTTGACGCCGGCTGGAAGGACCGGTCGGCCCTGGCCCAAGCCGAGGTCTCCCGGGTGGCCGAGGTGCTGGGCTCCTCCTCCCTGGCCGTGAGCGTCGTCGACGAGGCCCGTTCCCATCACCATCCCCCGCGTTCGGGGCGCTCTCCCCCGGCCGCCCGGGGGGGGACGTGAGCGGGAGATAGACGGAACGCGCCATCCCAACTTTCTCCGGGCGGGGGGAGGGGCCCATCCGGCGAGGGACCTCTGGTCGGGAGGTTCGGATCGGACCGCGGGGCAGGGGCCAAACGGTCGGCGGGGTCGTGCAGGGAGAGGAGGGAACGGGTCCCTCCCGGACCCCCCACCCGGATCTCGCGGGAGACGAGCCCCAAGGTTTCCAGGCGTCGCAGGCGGCGCCAGAGCCGGGCCACGGAGGGAACGGGTACTCCAAGAGAGGCGCAGCGCCCTCGCAACCCTCGGGTCAGGGCCGATAGGGGAAGGGGGGCCCCGGTGGACATTTCCTTAAGGAGTCCCAGGAGGAAGGCATCGAACGAACGGGCCTGGCGGAGCCGCCAGGGGACCTGGTGGGGGGTCTCCAGGTCCTCGGCCCGCAGCTCCGTCCGACCCGCCTCGCGGGCCGCTGCCCGGGCTCGAGACAGTATCTCCGACAGAGAGGAGAGGCCGCGGTCCTCGGTCAGGAGGAGTCCCACGAGCCGGTCCACGGCCCGGGGGTCCGCGGCTTTCCGGCCGGGCCCGGCGAGGACCCTCCGGGAGAGTGCCTCCAGTTCCGAGCGCTCCCAGGGAGGGACGGACAGGGCCGGGGGGTTTCCGGGGAGGTCCTCCCAGGGCCGGGAAGGCCCTTCCCCCGAGACCACCACCACGTAGCGCGGCAGCCCGGCGACCCCTTCCGGAAGGATCTGTCGCGGGTCGAGCAGGGGTGGGAGGAACCGGGCCAGGGCCGGCCAGGACCCGGAGAAATTGTCCAGCCAGATCTGGAAGGGTCGCCCCTCCGAGCGCATGCGCCGAAGCCAGAGGAGGGTGAGGTGCTCGGTGGCGGCCCCTTGCGCATTGAACGCGGGGTCCAGGTTCCGGAAGAGCGCCTGGATGGCGGGGTGGCCTCCCCGTACCCCTCGGAGGTCGACCCGCAAGGTCTGGGGGGACGACGGAGCCACCGTCCCCGCGGCGAGGGACTCCAGGCTCGCGCGGGCGATGTGGGAGGTGCCCGTGCCCCGGGGGCCGAGGATGGCGAGCGCGTTCGGGCGGCCCCCGTTGGGGGTGCGCCCAAGGAGCGCCAAGGCCCTTTCGACGAGGTCGGCGCGCAGCGGCGAGGGGTTCGGCCAGGCGCGAGGAGGGGCGTCGGAGGATGGCTCCATGGACGGGGGGAGGCCTTGGCAGTATAAGATTCCTTACATACAAAAGGAATGTTTGATTGATGAGGTCACTCCCCGATGACCTTCACCACGACGCGCTTGCGCCGCTTCCCATCGAACTCGCCGTAGAAGACCTGCTCCCAGGGGCCCAGGTCGAGCTCCCCGCCCGTGACCGGGAGGAGCACCTGATGCCCGAGCAGGAGGTTCTTCAGGTGCGCGTCCCCGTTCGTCTCCCCGGTCTCGTGGTGATGATAGTCCCCGGGAGGGGCCAGGCGGTCGCTCCAGGCGAGGATGTCCTTCAAAAGCCCCGGCTCCGCGTCGTTGACGAAGACCGAGGCCGTGATGTGCATGGAGGAGACCAGGACCAGCCCTTCCCGGATCCCGGAGCGACGGACCACCGTTCGCACCGGTTCGGTCAGGTTGACGAATCCCCGGGGCCCGGGCGTCTCCATCCAGAGGTACTCGGTGAGGCTCTTCATGGCTACCGGCGGGCCACCCGCTGGAACGGCAAGACTTTTGCGAGGGACCCCCTCGGCCCCCGTACGACGATCACCGCCACCGCCCGGGTGCTGCAGAACGTCATCTCCGTGGAGGTAGGGCATACCCGCTGGACCGCGCATCCCCAGGCGCGCGGACAGAGCCCGGTGGTCAAGACCTTGAGCGCCCTGTTCTCCACCCACTACGAGGTCCGGCCCGAGACCGAGGGAGCGCCCGCCCTTTCCCACGTCTCCTACGACGGGAAGCGCGACGAGATCCTCATCCAGGTGGACGACCAGAAGTGGCGGGTCCGCTCCAGCGCCTTCGGTCCGATGACCCTCCACTACGAGGGCAGCGAGCTCACGTTGCACGAACGCATCACCGGCAAGGTCTCCCTCCTGCGCGGAGGGGTGGTGCTCGCCCAGGGGCAGTGCCGCTTCCGGTCCGTGACCCTTTCCGGCTACCCCGCCGCCATGGAGGAGTTCCTCGGCCACCTCACCGTGGGCCTGTTGATCCGCTGGCTCTTCTGGGAGATGGCGCTTTAATCGGGGGCATTGGCGGAGGCTGGAACGGGGTGGGCCGGTAGGCGATGGGGACCAGGATGAGCGCCCCCACCACCACGGCGACCATGGCCAGAAGGAAGGTGTTCATCGAGCCGTAGTAGACGTAGAACGCCCCTCCCAGCAGGGTGCCGGCAAGCCCTCCCATCCCGGCGATGGCGTTGTACCAGCCCAGGGCCTTTCCCCGGGCCGGACCCCGGACGAGGCGCAAGAGGAAGAGCGTGCTCGCCGTGGAAAGGAAGGCCCAGGTGATCCCCATGGCCGCGTTGAGGCCCGCCAGGGACGCAGTGAGCTGCCAGGAGGGGTCCGGGAGGACCCGGGCGACGTCCAGGAACCCCAACAGCAGGACGGCCCTGAGGAGCAGGCTCCCGATGAACACCCCCTTGGGGTTCGTGACCTCCACCGCGATCCCGGAGTGGTAGAAGAGGGCGGTGGAGGCCACCGCGCTCGCCAGATAGACGAGGAAGACCCCCTCCTCGGTGAGGCCGGCGCCGTGGACCAGATAGACGGGGAAGGGGCCGTAGAAGACCTGGAACCCGACGCTCATGACGAAAAGGGCCGCCAGGAAGGCGTACTCCCCCCGGGGGATCCCCTCCTCGGTCCCCCGGGCCAGCTCGAGGATGTACACCAGGCGCCGGCGGGTGCGCCTCAGCCGTTCCACCACGCTGGTGGTCCGGCGGACGACCTGGAGGGTCTCCTCCCGGGTGATCCGGCTCGCGGGCTCCTCCACCCAGAGGAGCGCGAGGCCGGCGGCCAGGAGCGAGAGCGCCCCGGAGAGCCCCAGAAGGAACCGCATGGCCTCCACGGCCGCGCCCCCGGCCACCGCGAGGCCCGGGAGGAAGGCGAACCAGAGTACGCCCACGGAGAGCCCGAGCACGGTGCCCAGGCCCGAGATGACCCCGAAGAAACCCAGGTCCCTGGGCCACCACCGCTTGGAGCGGGTCTCCAACAGGAGCATGGTCCCCACGGGCGCCGAGGCGGAGGAGGCCAGGCCTTCGAGGACATTCAGCACGAAGAACGTCGAGAGGTTCGTGGTCACGGCCATCAGGACCAGGAGGCCGCCTCCGACAGCGAACGAGCCCACCAGGAAGTACTTCCGATGCCGCACCCGGTCCGAGAGGTTCCCCCAGAGCACGGTGAACGGGACCTCCGAGAGGGCGGCCCCCGCGATGACCACGGTGACCCCGAGGGCGTTCGTATGGAAGAGCAGCAGGGCCACTAAGGGGATGAGCGGGGAGGAGAGCCCGTCGGAGAGCGACAGGGGGAGGTAGGCGATGAACCAGAGGTCCGAACTGGACGGACGGACCGGCCGCTCCGGGACGTGGATGTCCTTTTGGATCTCCTCCCCCACGGGCGAGCCCCTCCTTGTGGGGTCCCGGATCAGGCCGGCGCGACGCCCAAGGTCTTCAGCAGCCGGTCGCACTCCTCGTCGGTGATCCACTCCACCTTCAGGTAGTCGCGGAGGAACCCGTCGGAGACGCCCAGCCGGCGGGCCTCGTCGACGGCCAGGCGGTACGCCTCGACCTCGGTGGGACGGTCCACGTAGCTATACCGCTCGTCCCAGAGCTCCCGACCGTCCTGCCTCTGCAGGACGTGCCGTAGCTCGTGGAGGATGTCCAGGTAAAGGACTAGCAGCGGGCTCTTCGCGAGGTGGCCCTGGCCGATCACCACGCAGTCCGTCTCGCTCACCA
Organism: Thermoplasmata archaeon; assembly: GCA_021827405.1. Taxonomy (GTDB): domain Archaea; phylum Thermoplasmatota; class Thermoplasmata; order Lutacidiplasmatales; family UBA184; genus JAKATE01. The sequence goes on along the minus strand of JAKAVY010000032.1, from coordinate 7,974 downwards.
CGGGCTTCCATCCCCGGCGATTCCGTCGAGAGACCGCCCTCTGGTGGGGGGCCACGTACATCCAGAGGTCCTGGTCCACCACCTCCACGCAGGTCTCCGTGGCGAGCATCTGTCGTCTGGGCTCCTCCGGGCAGAGCCGGGCGAAGGCGGGAAGCTTCTCCAATCCCGGGAAGACCCGGGCCAGCGGGAAGCGCCCGGCAGCGAGACCCCGTTCCACGTGGAAGGCCTTCGGTGGGGAGGGCTCCTCCTCGCGGACGGTGGCCATTTGCCTTCCATACGCTTCGGGGGAGTTAAGCCCTACCTTGTCGAACCCGTGCCGGGGCACTACTCCTTGGGAGGGGACCCGCCCGCGGCGTCACCTGCTCCCTCGCTCGGGGGCTTGCCTGAGGGAGAGGCCTGCCTCTCCGGGTCCGCCTCCTCCCGTTCCCACTCGTCCCAGACCGAGGGGCTGGCCGGCCGCTTCCGTCGGTAGAGCACGACCGCTTCCCAGACCGCCACCGCGGCCAGTCCGCCCACCAGGGCCAACAGCGCATAGTCCCCGGAGGCTCCCAGGCCGGCGAGCGGGCCGGCGGGAGCGGTCGTTCCCGATCGGCTGGCGTTCGGGACCACGGTGAGCGGAACGAAGCCCCCCGTAGGAGGGAAGCCTGAGGCCACGAGCGTGAACCCGATCGAGCCGGTGGTCCCGGGATTGGGGACCTTGGCCGGCGCCTGATACTCGGCCGTGAAGATGCCCGTCTGGTTCGTGGTGCCCCGAGTGAAGGTAAGGGTCCCTCCCAGCGAGGGAGGGCTCAGCAGGACGGAGGCCGTGGGGACCGGTCCGCCTTCACTGCTGTTCACCTGGAACGTCAGGCGCACCACCCCGCCGGCGGGGACCAGCAGCGCGGCCGGCTCCAGGGAGACCACAAGCCCGGGCAGGGGGTTGACCAACAGGTCCCACTCGTACTCCCCCGCCGGATAGCCCGGGGCCTGGGCGACCAGGCTCACTCCGGCCGAGACCACCGTCCCGGTCGCCTCCGCCGTGAACGAGGCCCCCACGGTCCCGTTCGGGTTGGCCAGCCCGTCCGCCGGGACCACGGTCCCCCCGAAGGGGTTGAAGGCGACAGCTGCCCCCGGCACCGGGGGTCCCCCGGGGCCCGCGGTGACCACGAAGGTCACCGGCTGCTCCTGCCCGGAAAGAAGGGAGGCCGGGAGGGGTCCGAGCGGCGCCAGGGTCAGCGGCGGGCTGTGGGTGTCGTTCAGCGGGACCACCACGAGGACGAAGGAAAGGGTCGTGGCAAGGCCCCCTTCCTGGGCGGAGAGGGAGAAGGTCACGTTGGACCCGACCGTGACCTGGGGGGCCGTGTAGTTGAACCATGCGTCGCCGGCCCCATCGGAACGCTCGGGAGAGCCTTTGAGGTTCCCCAGGGAGGCGACGGCGCTCACGAACGCCCCCGTCGCCGGGACCCTGGAGCCATTGGAGAACCAAAGCTCCAGGCTCGCGCCCACGGTCACGGTCGACCCGGCCGCGGTCCAGTAGGGGTGCATGGCCGTGCCCACCAGCTCGGTCGCGGAGGGGGGAAGGGTCGCCGGGCCGATCGCCCAGAGGGTCCCGTCGGTGGTCACCAAGTAGAGCCGCCCGTCGGCCAGAGCCCCGGAAGCGAGGACGGGGGACCCCAGGGTGAGGTTCCACGTCTGCGTTCCGTTCCCTAAGTCCACCGCCGCCACCTGGCCATCCCCTTGGAGGACGAACGCCGTCCCGGCCGCTGTGAGGGCCGGCGGGGAAGGCCCGGCCGCCGGGGGGGAGGCCCCTCCCCAGTGGTGGAACCCGGGGGAGAGGGTGGCCGTGCCGGTACTGTTGATGGAGAAGCGCAGGGTGAGGTCGGTGCCGTTGTTCTGCGGGAGGAGGAGCCCCAAAGACCCCCCGCCGCTCCCGGTGACGACCGCCGGGCTGGAGAAGCCCTCGTTCAGACCGGGGGTAGCCCAGCTCGCGAGGACCTTCCCGGCGGGGCCCAGGGGGCTCCCGGCGGTCTGCAGCACGTACACCTGGCTCACGCTGGCGTTCCCCCCATCGTCCGCCACGATCCCCAGGGAGAGCCCCACCGGGGTCGGGTGACCGGCCTGGGCCCACGGGTACGTGGTCTGGGTCACGGAGGCGTAGACCGGTTCTGCCGTGGTGACGGGCGACCAGGGCGCCAGGGTCCCGTTGACCGCCCCGTACGCCACCACCCCGACCCCCGGGACGGGCTCGAGGGCCAGGGGGTCGGCGGGGGAGGCCACGGACACGGTCGCGTAGGCGTCCCCCGGGAGAGGCAGATCGTAGACCTCCTTACCGGTCAGGGCAGACCACGCGTACGCGTGCCCCGTCATGTCTGCGTCCAGGACCAGGCCATCCACCAAGTTCGGGGAGGCTACCAAGGACCCTGCCGGGGCTGGTGTGGCGTTCCAGAGGAGTGCCCCGGTCGATCCGTTGACGGCGACGAGGGCCCCGGTGCCCAAGGACGGGGCTCCCAGCGCCACGTAGACGGTGCCGCCCAGGACCAAGGGGGACCCGTAGACCGGCAGGCCGAGCTCCCGGTTCCAAAGGAGAGCCCCCGTGGTCGCGTTCAAGGCCAGCAAGGTCCCGTCCGCCCCGCTGGCGGCGTACACCGTGCCATTCTCCACCGCCACCGAGGGGGCTGTGGGGTAGGTGGGCAGGGGAGGAGCCGGGGGGGAGCCCACGAAGGCGCTCCAGAGGGTGGCGTTCGACTCGGGCCCGGCCGAAGCCGCTTGGCCGCTGAGGTTCCCTCCCCCCTGGTACGCCTGCCAGTCCCCCGGTGAGGGGGTCAGGTTCCCCGGCGCAAGGAGGGGCGCCGCCGAGGGAGAGCCCGCCGTGCCTGACGAGGGCGTGGGGGATGGGGCCAGGGCGGTCAGCGCAGAGAGGAGCAGGAGGGAACCCAAGCAGGCGGTCGAGAGGTCGGCGAGGAGCCTCCCGCGTCCCCGGCGGGGGGAACGGGGCGGGGGGCCTGGCCTCATACCTGACCACCGGGGAGTCGGGCTCCGCCCGGGGCCCAGCTTCCGGCCCGCATAAATACCCATCCGCCCCGTTGGACACCCTCCCGGCGCCAGGGTGAAGCGCTTTGGGCCTCCGGAGGTCCCGGCCATCATGGCCCGGTCCCCTGCACGTTCCCGGGGCGGACTCGCGGAGGTCCGCTGGGGTCACTCCCAGGACCTTCGGGCCCAGACCGGGGTCACCGTGGTCCTCTTCCCTCAGGGGGCGGCCGGGGCGGTGGAGGTCCGCGGCGGGGCGGCGGGGACCTACCATACCGACTCCCTGGGCCCCCTCTCCACCTTCGGCCACCTGGACGCCCTCTTCTTCGCGGGCGGGAGCCTCCACGGCCTGGATGCCGGGCGGGGAGTGCGAGAAACGCTGGAACGCCGGGGGTGGGGCCGGCGGTTCTTCCCGGGGGGGCCCCGCTTGGTCAGCATCTCCGGGGCGGTCCTCTTCGACCTCCGGTCCGAGGCCTCGCTCCGGGTGGACTACGCCTCCCTGGCCCGGAGGGCCGTGCTCAACGCAGCCCCCGGCCGGTTGACTGAAGGGAGTGTGGGGGCCGGTACCGGCGCCACGGTGGGGAAGTTCGGGGGGTTTGCCCGTGCCTGTGCCGGGGGTCTCGGGTGGGCGGGGGGGCCTGCCGGGGACCGGGCCCGCCTCACCGCAATGGCCGCGGTGAACGCCCTGGGGAACGTGCATGACCCGGTGAGGGGCACGGTCCTGGCAGGCGCCCGGGGAGCCCGGGGGACCTTCTTACCCGCCCCAAAGGCGCTCTTGCTCCCCCGTAGGCCTCGTCCCCCCCAGGGGACCACCCTCGGGCTCGTCCTGACGGACCTGCCGCTCTCCCGGAGGGAACTGGCTCGGCTTGCGGTGGCCGGGCACGACGGGATCGCGAACGCGGTGCGCCCCGCCCACACCGCCACCGACGGCGACGTGGTCTTCGCCGTCTCCGTGGGGGGCCCCTCGTTGGAGGCTCCCTGGCCGGGACCGGGCCCCGCGCCGTACCCGGGCGCGGGAGGGGACCTTCTCGCGTCCCTCGCCGCCGAACGTATGGGCGAGGCGATCGTCCGGGCGGTCACCTGCGCCCGGTCCCGTCCCCGCCTCCCCTCGGGATCAGAGTGGTCACTCCCCCGGGGCGTCGGGGGGCGAGCGGCGCCGTAGGGTGGTGAGCCGGAGCCCGCGGATGAGGTCCATCTTGGTGACGATCCCCCGGATCTCGCCTCGCTCCACGATCAGCACCCCCGGGTAGCGGGCGAGGAGCGACGCCAAAAGGTCCGCCGGGAACTCCTCCCCGACCTGGGGGTAGGCGGGCTCCTGGATGGAGCGGACCCGCTCGCGACGGCGTCGGGGGTCTGCCAGGGCCCGGAGGAGGGCCACGTCCGATAGGGAACCCGTGACCTTCCCTCCATCCACCACCGGGAACTGGGAGTAGCCCTTCTGTTCCATGAGCGAGGCCGCCGCCCCCAGGGTACTGCTCGCCTCCAAGGTCAGCACCTGGGCGTTCATCACGTCCCGGGCCTGGAGGTCGGGAGTGGCCACGCCCTCCCGCGCCTCCAGATAGCTGAAGAGCCCCTGGGCGAGCTCATAGGAGGGGCGTATGCGGCCGCGTTCGATCCGGGAGATGGTGGCCACCGAGCGCCCCACCGCGCGGGCCAGTTCCCGCACCGGGATCCCCAGGGCCAGGCGTCGGCGCCGGATCTCGGAAAGCTCGTCCACGGGAGCCGCAGGACCCTCCCCTAGGTCAGCTTTGCTCGCCCGCAGGAGGCTTTCCCGGTCGCGCCTTCCGCCGGCGGTACGCCGTCACCCCGAGCACCAAACCAACGCCGACCCCTCCCCCCAGAACGACGAGTCCGATCTCCCCGTACAGGTCAAGCCCGGGAGAGGCCGGGCCAGGGGGACCGCCGGCCGGGGGCAGGGAAAGGGTGAGCGTCAGGGTCTTCCCCGCGTCGATGAGGAACGATCCCCGTTGTACCACCCCCTGATCGGTCAGGGTATAGTTGTAGCTCCCCGGTGGTAGGAGAAGCTCGAAGAACGCCGTGGAGGCGTTGCTCTGTGTCGGCCGCACCGTCGGGTAGGGGGCCACCGTGAAGGCCGCCCCGGCGGGGGTGTAGCTGCCGGTCACCACGCCGGGGGTCGCGGAGCTCTCCAGGCGTACGGGGACCTCCTCCGAGGTCTCCAGGGGGACGGAGAGGCTCACCGGGACGTAACGGTCCGCCTCCACCCGGACCGTGTAGTTGGCGGGGAGAAGGGGGCCCAAGGAGATCGTCCCGTTGAGCGAGGTCACGCCTTGGTAGCTCCCGTTCAGAAAGACCGAGGCCCCCGGCAGCGGTCCTAAGGGTGCGTCGGTGGTCACGTTCAAGGTCAGGCGGTAGCCGGAGGCCGCCTGAGAGGGGAGGGCCCGGGGAACGGTGACACCGGCGGGGGACGCCATCGCGCTTGGACTAAGAAGGAGGAGGAGCGCGAGCACCAGGGCGCCGCACCGAAGAGGGCTCGCCCCGAGGTCCCGGGTCTCGTACGGGCTCCTCACGGCCTCGGTACCCTCCCTAGCTCCCGCTGGCCGGCCGGGGCTTGGCCATCCAGGGGCCGAAGCGTTCGAATCCGAGCCGGGCGTAGTAAGGGCGGGTTCCCACGGCGGCGATGACCGCGAGACGGGAGGCCCCGAAGCCGCGGGCCTCCTCTTCGGCGGCTTGCACCAGCCCCCGCCCCAACCCTCGGTGCTGCCAGGCCTCCGGGGGTCGATCGGCCCCCGCCAGGAGCGGCACCTCCATCCCCAGCACCTTCAGCTCCCGGATGACGGGGTCCTCCAACGCGCCGGGGACCCCTCCCCGGGGGAACCGGAGCCGGAGGTACCCGGCCACCCGGTCCCGGTCCTCGTAGGACAAGAAGACCTCCCGCCCCCCCTGGGCCCGGTACTCCCGGCGATGAAGTTCCCAGCGCTCGACCCGGAGGGAACCGGTCCGGCGCCCGACCTCCCGGCATCGCAGACAGGGACACTCCTTGCCCCGGGAGTGCAGCCGGGCCAACGCGATCTCCCGAAGGTTGCTCTTGCGGACCCCCGCGAGGATCAATCGGGAGGGGATGTCCCGTTGGACCCGGTGGATCCGGACATACGGGGGCAGCTCCTCCTTGACGTCGGCGAGGAGCCCGGCCGCGGTCTCGGTCTCGTACGGCGTGAACGAACCGTTCGCCCAGGCCTCGGCCAAGGGGGTCCCCGCCAGGACCAGACAGGGGTAGATCTTCAGCAGGTCGGGCCGGAAGTCCTCCTCCGCGAACAGCCGGCGGAAATCCTCCCGGTCCCGACCCGGGTCCATGCCCGGGAGACCAGGCATCATGTGGTAGCCGACCTTGAGCCCGAACTCCCGGGCCCGCCCCGTGGCCTCGACCACGTGGCGGACGTCATGGGCCCGGTGGACCGCCGCGAGCACGTCGTCCCGCAAGGTCTCCACCCCGAACTCGATCCGGGTCACCCCCCAGGCGACCAGTTGCCGGAGCGTCTCGGCGCTGGCCTGGTCCGGTCGGGTCTCCACCGTGAGCCCGACACATCGGGAGGCCGCCCGCTCGTTCGCCGCGTGGGCCTCCTCAAGGGAGGGGGATGGGGCCCCATTGAGGCCATCGAAGGCCTGGTGGATCGTCCGCTCCTGCCAGCCCGCGGGCCGGGAGGTGAAGGTACCCCCCATGAGGATGAGCTCCACCTTGCTCACGGGGTGTCCGATCTCCGTGAGCGACTCCAGCCGGTGGCGGACGATGCGGTACGGGTCGTAGTCGAACTGGGCTCCCCTCAGGGCGGAGGGCTCCTCGCCGGTGTAGCTCTGGGGGGTGCGAGCCTCCGGGCCCCCAGGGCAGTAGGTGCAACGACCGTGAGGGCAGGCGAAGGGCGAGGTCATCACGGCCACCACGCTGACCCCGGAGAGGGTCCGGGTCGGCTTCAGCCGTAGGGACGGGGACCAGCGGGCGCGTTCCTCCGGGCTCCAGGCCTTCCACAGGTCCGGGTCCGAGGGGAGGGAGCCCCATCCCTCCTCGCGGGCCGCGGAGAGCTTGCGCTTCTGCCAGTCCCGTTTCGCCTCCTCCGGGGAGAGCCCGGGACGGGGAGGCGCCAGCCCCTTGTCCATCGGGGCCTTCCGAAAGCTCATGGGCGACCTCGGGCGGGAGGGGGCCCGCGCCGGTGGACCCAAACGCTAGGACGGGCGCGCCCAGCTCCCATAGACCTCCTCGCCCTGCAACGCCCGACAGAGCAGACCCGGGGTGAGCCCGCTGATGAGCCCGCAGGAGACGCCCTGCCGGGCCAGATCGAGCATGACCGAGACCTTGCCCCGGAGGCCCCCGGTGACGTCCGGGACTCCTGGGGTAGGGGCGAGGCTCTCCACCGGTCCGTCCGAGAGGGTGCGCACGATCCGCATCGGACCGGGGCGTCGGTCCTCCAAGACCCCCGGCACGTCCGAGACGAAGAGGGCACGACGGCTGCCCACCCCCCGCGCCAGCTCCCCCACCAGGGTATCTCCCGACAGGATGGCGAACCCCCAACCCTCGTCCAGGACCACGTCGCCAAAGGTGACCGGGATCCCGCCCCCCGCGAGGATGCGCTCAAACGGGGCCAGGGAGAGGCCGGCAAACCTCCCCTGGCGGTTCTCCATCATCGGGAACGGCGGGACGGAGAACACCGGCAGGCCCGCATCCAGGAGCGCCCGAAGGACGGACTGATGGAGCTCTCGTACCCCCCAGGCCGTGAGCGCGGCCCCCCGGGCCCGGCCCGCCCCCGCCCCCTCCTTCGAAGGGGCCTGGGAGAGCCGGTACTTCAGCGCGGCGGGGTGACCGAAGGACCCGGCGCCGTGGACCAGGAGGAGCGGTTGCGGGCTCTCCCGGAGACCTTCGGCGAGCTCCGTGGCGAGCCGTTGGATCACCTTGGGACGGGCCCGGCGGTCCTCTCCCTTCCGGGTGAGGACGCTCCCGCCCAGCTTGACCACAAGGGG
>JAKAVY010000031.1 GCA_021827405.1 Thermoplasmata archaeon | reverse complement strand
CTCACGCCGTCTCAATTTGGGGGACCTGCACGTTCACGTCCATTCCGTTCCCAGTGGGGCCTTGGACCACGCCACCACGCGAGTGCGGCGCGGCAACGAGATCCTCCGTGTAACCTCCGCCGAAAAGACCCTGGTGGATCTCGCATCTCTCCCTAACCCGATGCAGGACTACGAAGCCGACCTGGATGCGTTTCGCGCCCTACTCCCGAAGTCCGACCCCAAGAAGTTGCTCCAAGTGGTACAAGCGACGAAGGGCGTAGCGCCCCTTGCTCGGGTCGGACACCTCCTCCAGGTCACCGGCGGCGAATCACCCCAGTGGACCGAGGTGCTCCAGTGGATAGAGAACGCCTTGGCTCACGCAAGCCCTGCCTATTTCGCCACACGGCCGCACGACCCTTCGAATCGGTTCGACCCCGAATTCAAGCTCGTGTACCCGGGAGGACGCTGAGGTGGTGGAAGTCAACCGAACGGAGCTGTCCACTGCCGTAGGCGAGGGATTCCTCCCCGCTACGGCCGAGCGCGTTTGGCGTCTCTTGGGGGTACTACGAGAGCTACAGTCTCGTCCCAAAACCTCCGGGAAGTTCACCCTGAAAGGTGGCACGGCTCTCAACGTGTTCCACTTCCCGCAGCCCCCTCGGCTGAGCGTGGACTTGGACCTCATGGTCACCGGATTCCCAAGGGCAGCCCCCCATTCCGCTGAGCGGCTGGAGGTCGTCGAACTTGCCCGCAAAGTTGGCAGAGATCTTGGATATGACGTCTTGGAAGAGCCCGCAGAGGCCGGCTCCAGTCTGACGTGGAGCTACCGAAACACACTCGGGTCGGCCGACCGGATCAAGCTCGACTTGGACCTGCTCAATCGAATGACCTTGCTCCCCACCGTATCGAAGGACGGGCCCGTGCTCTTCGGGGCCGACGACGTGAACTTCCCTGTGGTGACCGAACCCGAACTCCTCGGGCAGAAGTTGACGGCCGTGGCGTACAGGGCGGCTCCGCGTGATCTCTTCGACATGTACATCATGCTCATGGCGGGGTGGCATCGAAAGCCTGGGGCCAGGGCAATGTACCTTGCCTACTCCTTCCTCCAGGACCAGGACTGGTACCGCCTATCCTATCCTGTCCAGTTGAACGTACCCTACAAGCCAAACCAACTCGCGGAGGTACTTCGTGGCGAGACCCCGGCGCCCACTTTGGACCGCATCCGCGAGGGTGCGCGGGACGCGTTAGAACGGGTTACCCCTCCGTTCACATCCGCCACGGACAAGGAACAGGACCTCCGTCGCCAACTGCTCAGGGGAGACCTCGCCGCGTTCGCGGACATCGTGGGTGAGCCCGATCCCGCTCGACGGAAGGAACTCGCCGAACACCCCGGCCTTCATTGGCGACTCCAGCAGGCGGGACGACTCGGGGCTCAGAAGCGTTCGAAGTGAGGGTTGTCTCCCGAGCCGACATGGCTCAGTAGCCCGGGTCACGGGCGCAAGATCGGACCCGGCTCAATGCTCATCGTTCCATAGTGGGAATCCATCGCCCTCGGAGACCAAATCCCGACGAGTCCAAAGACCCGTGCCAGGCTTTGCCAGAAAGGCCCTACCCACCCCGGGCTCGCTCAGAGGAAGCGCCCAGTACCCTTGCGCCCCCTTGTGCTGCCGTGTCGTTCTGGAGGAGCCATAGGCGAGGAGGGGACCGACGCGTCTCAGGCCTGGTCCGCCCCGTCATCCAGTGCCGCCGGCCCCGCGTCGATCCGCGTCTCTCCGCTGCGTACCCTCCCAATCCATGTCAGCCCCCCACCGACACGAGAGGTCGCTCCATGCCCTCTCGAACTCGGACAACCGCTGCGTCCAACGGGGTGGGGGTTTCACCCGGCCACAATCGCTCGCTCCCTGTCTCTTGTGCCACTTGAGCTGGGTGTAGGGTTCCGGATCCAACGTGATTGTCTGGTTCCCCCTTTCTCCGGCTCCTACACCCAGGGACCGGGCAATGGAAGGTCGTTCGTGTCCGACCCCCGGGCCCGCTTGAAGCCGGGCGCGCCCCCTCAGCAACCCCATGTTCTCGGGGGCAAGAACTCTTGTGCCCAGAGAGGACGGGGCGTCTGCCCCTCACGACCGAAGGCCCTCCTGAATGGCCCACGGCGGGCGGCGTCGGCCTCAGTAAAATGGGCTGCCGCAGCTTGGACACTTGCCCGCGGCCTCGTCGTAGACCGTCCGGCAGTAAGGACACCGGACCCGCACGACCGCGGGGGGAGGGGGGGGCGGCGGAGGCGGGGCTTGGACCTGCAGGACGACGGGAGAGGGTTGGCCCGTCCACGGCGATGGATGGTCTGCCTGTTGTTTGGCCGCCGCGATGGCCGTGAACCAAGCGCCGGCGTCCGACACCCGGAAGGTACGAAACTTTCCTAGCAGGTCGACCCTCAAGGAGGGGCGCCCAAGAAGCCTGCGGTCCAGGTGGGCATTGGAGACCTGATGGAGAGGGGCGTCCAACAGCGTCGCCATGCGGGGTCCCCGGAAGGCCTGGGTCAGGAACCCTTCGGTAAGTCGACCCTCGAAGAGGAGCCGCTGGTTGGTCAGGAGAAGCAGACCCGGCCGGGATTCCATCCGGCAGTGCTCCTGGCGGACCACCGTCTCGCCGGGGTTTAGCAGCACCATGTCTCAGCCCCGCGGAAGCCCTTCCCTCGGCTCCCCGAAGGCAAACGTGCCCTCAGAAGAGCCTCCAGCCACGCTCGTTCGCTTCCGCATGAGACCAACGCCCCACATCCTAGTCGCGAGATCCCGATTAAAGCTGTCTTCCGAGGAACAGGAGCTCCTCCGGTGGAATCCGTTCGGACCTCCTCGCACGGCGAGGTCCGGACCAAGAGTGCGTGGGAAGCGCCTCCCCGACCCCGGAAGAGGAAGGGCAGATCTTGGAAGCGGTTCGGGGTTTGCCCCTCTTCCTGGGCGGTGGCAGAGGGTTTCCTGACTTCGCGTCCAGGGAGGGGCCCGGCATGGAGAGGCCCGGAAGGTCACAGGCTCCCTCCAACTTCGGGCTCTCGGGAGAGACCCCCCTCGTGCTCCGCATCCGGTCCCGCGTGAACTGGAGCGGCCGCGTGTGGACCGCACCTTCCGGGACCCGAGGGGAACCCCTTTCGCGGGCCGCGATAGGGTTATGAGCATCCGAGCGCCCCGGAAGAGTAGGGAGCATAGGCTAACCTGGCAGACCAGCGGGCTCCAGTCAAGGACCTTCCTTCGCGGAAGGCCTTGGAAAGCACCCTCACGGGTCTGCGGAGGCCCCTCCGGGGGCCCATGACGAATGACTGGAGCGCGCCGCGGAGAGACCCGCATATCGGGGTTCAAATCCCCGTGCTCCCACCATCGCACGCTTGAATCTTCGTCAGGGGTTTCGACTGCGCGGGGGGACTGGACGGGTCCCCTCGTCTAAAGGATCGGTCCGAGCTTCCCATGAGGTTCGCTCCGCGGGGCCGATCGAAGGCCGGAAGAGCCTCAAGAGAAGGGCGGGCGGTCGCCCGTGTTTCCAGCCCCCGGGGGGACATGCCAAGGTCTCTTGGAGCGGACCGCTCCGGATTGTGGGTTGGACGAGAGAACGTCGTCAGAAAGCCCTGGGGCCGACACGATGAGGGGGGACCCTCGGCTCCCTTTGGGACATTGACACGACCACGAGGTCCACCCATCCCGTGGGTCATCCTCTCGCCCATGCGTTGAGGTGCCTTTGCTAACCGCTTGGGCAAGCAAGAGCCCGCTTCCCTCCACCGCCCAAGGACCTTAGGTCCCGGATCCACGGGCCACCGCCGATGGAGCGGGGGGTTGCGCTCTCTCCGGTAACCCCGCGGTTGGCCTACCGGGTGTCCGGTCCCTTGCCCGAGGGAGCCGTGCGTTTGCGCTATCCTCTTGAGGGCCCCGCGGTGTCCGGCGTGGAAGGACCATGGCACAGATCGCGAATGACGGGGAGAACGGCATGCCTCAACTCGCCCGGGCGAGTCCCCGCAAGCTCACCCCCGAGCAGACCCGGCGCTTCGAGACGTACATGGGGGAGATGCTCGGGGCCCTCGGTCTGGACCTGAGCTCCCCGGGCGCCCGGGAGACGCCGCGACGCTTTGTCCGCGCCATGTACGACGCCACCCAGGGCTACGAGGGGGACCCCAAGCTCATCACCACGTTCAAGACCGAGTGCCACGGCGGCCCGGATTGCGAGCTCAGCCAGGTCGTCGAAGGCCCCGTCCCCTTCTTCGCCCTCTGCGAACACCACGCCCTTCCCTTCCATGGGACGGTGTTCGTGGGCTACATTGCCCATGAACACATCATTGGGCTCTCCAAGCTCACCCGGCTGGTCCGGCTCTTCGCCCGGCGCTTCACCGTGCAGGAACGCCTGGGCCAGCAGATCGCCCAGACCCTTCAGGAGATCCTCCAGCCCCACGGGGTGGCGGTCTACATCGAGGCTCACCACACCTGCACCCAGATGCGGGGGGTCCGGGAACTGACCCCCTCCACGCGGACCTCGTTCTGGCGGGGACACTACGAAGAGAACCCTTCCCTCCGCCAGGAGTTCCTCCGGATGACGAGCCCTCCCCTCCCATGAGCCCCCCCTCCGCGTTCGAGCGGTGGCTCGAACCGGCGGACGGTCGGGCGGTGCCCCTCCCCCCGGCCCTCGCCAAGGTCTACGGTCCGCTCCGGCTCCCCTCCCGACGGGGGCGCCCGCTCGTCCTCAGCAACTTCGCGAGCACCCTGGATGGGATCGTCGCCCTGGACCTCAAGGGGCACGCCGGGGGGGCGGACATCAGCGGCTTCAATCCCCATGATCGCTGGCTCATGGGTCTCTTGCGCTCCGTGGCCGATTACGTGATGGTGGGCGCCGGCACCCTCCGGTCCGTCCCGCGTCACCTCTGGACCGGTGACCACATCTTCCCCCCGGCCCGGAAGGACTACCGGGCTCTGAGGAAGGCCCTGGGAAAGCCTCCCCAGCCGGTCAACGTGGTGGTCACGGCGAGCGGAGCGGTGGACCTGTCCTTGCCGGTCTTCGCTTCCGGCAAGGTCCGCGCCATCGTCCTCACCACCTCCGCGGGCGCCCGGCACCTCCGCTCAGAGGGGGTCCCACCCACCGTCCAGATCATCCCCGCGGGGGCGGGCCGGCGCCTTCGGGCCGGGTCGCTCCTGGAAGCGCTCCCCCGCCCGCCGACCGACCCCATCCTCCTGCTGGAGGGCGGTCCCCACCTGCTGGGGGATTTCCTCACCGAGGGGCTTGTGGACGAGCTCTTCCTCACCCTGGCCCCGCAGATCGCCGGTAGGGACCCCACCACCGCCCGTCTGGGCCTGGTGGAAGGCCGGGCCTTCGCACCGGGCCACCCGCTGTGGGGAGAGCTTCGGGGCCTCTCCCGGGCCGGGGACCACCTCTTCCTCCGGTACCGCTTCGCCGCTCCGGGAAGGGGCCCCCGGAAGATGGATTAGGGGGCTCGCCCTCCGACCCGACGGGACCATGCTCTGCGAGGGTTGTCGGGGGCGGGGCCGCCTTCCCTGCGCCTCCTGTTCCGGGAAGGGGCTCACGCTCGCGGACCCGTGCCCCCGATGCGCCGGCCTCGGTCAGACCCCCTGCCCGACCTGCTGGGGCATGGGGGTCCTCGACTGCACCGATGGGGGCTGTTGAGGTCCCGCCCGGCCCGAGGCTCAGGCCGACCGGAGCCGCCGGGCCATCTTCACCGCCGCCTGGACGGCGTAGGCGGCCCGGTCGATCCGGTCCTGCGCCTGAAGGCGGCTCTCGCCCGGGCCGGTGAGCCCGAAGCCCAGCGGCTTCCCCGACTCCACCGACAGGTCCAGGAGCTTCCGGGCGGCCTGGCCCATCACCACCTCGTCGTGCTTGGTCTCCCCCTCGATCACCGCCCCGAGGGCCACCACGGCATCCACGTCCTCCCTCCGGAAGAGCGCCGAGACGGCGATGGGCATGTCGTAGACCCCCGGGACCCGCATCTCCCGGGTCACCGGGGCCCCCAGGAACTTCGCCTCTTCCCGGGCCCGCTCGAGCATCATCATCGTCACGTCGTAGTTGAACTCGCTGACCACCAAGGCCAGCCGCACCGGCGCTGCGTCCTCGTCCGTCCTCTCCTTCGGCATCGTACCCGTTCCTGTCCCCCTCCCGCGGCCCCCGCGCTACCCGACCGGTCCGGCGTCCGGGAAACCCTGACGCAGGCCCAGCCCGGCGCGCTCGGTGAGCCGCTCGGGATGGAAGAGCATGAGATAGGCGTTCTCGGCGTGTTCCTCGGTCCGTCGCCGCGCGAGGAACGCGAGCTCGCGGGGGGAGGAGGCCTCCCCCTCGAAGACGAAGACCTCGATCACCGGCCGGGACTCCAGGATCCCCACGTGCATGAGCCCCTGGGAGGCCTCGTGGGCGCAGACCCGGTCGTACTCGGCCCGGCCGGGCATTCCCAGGGCCATCACCAGGTCCATCCCCTCCGCGAAGAGCCGCCGGGCCGCCACGGGCAGGTCCTTGATCCCCGGGACCGTGCGCCGGAGGACCTTGAGATGCGAGGTGGTCGCCTCCAGCGCCCGGACCGCGATGGCCCCCATGTCCACCCGGGCGAAGGTGGTGTCCACCACGCCCACGCGCTTCATTCGCTTCGCCCCTCCGAGCCCCCGTCCCCCCGGCGCGAGCCCCCGTAGAGAGAGAGCACCCGGTCGATGATCCGGCGGGTGGCGAGGAGGTCTTGGGGAAGTCCCCCCAGGCGGACCACGCGCACCGGGACCCCCCGGCGGGCGCATTCCCGCTCCACCTCCGCCTCGTCGAAGCGCTGGTCGTAGCCCAACGTGATGATGTCCGGGCGGACCTCCTCCACGGTGTGGTAGATGTCGGTGAGCGACCCCAGGACGGCGCGGTCCACCGGTTTCAGGGCCTCCACCATCTCCCGTCGGAGCTCCTCGGAGATCACCGGAGGGCGCTTGACCCGAGAGGCCGTCCGGTCCCGGGCCACCACGACCACGAGCTCGTCCCCGAGCTTCTTCGACTGGGACAGGTAGTAGAGGTGCCCGGCATGGAGGAGGTCGAACACCCCCGTGGCCATCACCCGGACCATCGGGACCAGGCCTCAACGATCCGGTGCCCTTCCACGAAGGGAAGGCCCCGGGCGGCGGCGTAGGCGCGCGACTCGGACGGGGGGAGGGACCGACCGTCGTCCGAGAGCATCTCGCAGAGAACGAGGGAGGGCGTGAGCCGCCCCATCCGGGCCAGGGCGCTGGAGAGCTCCGTGTGCCCCCGCCGCTCGGTGACCCCCCCGGCGGCCGCATACAGCACCGGGACGTGCCCGGGGGCCAGGAAGGTGGAGGCGAAGTGGTCCTGGAGGACCTTCGGCGGCTCGTCGGCCCGGTCCCGGACCATCTCGCCCAGCGCACGGATCGTCAACGCCCGGTCCAGGTCGGGGATGCCGGTGAACCCCGCCCGGTGGTTCACGCTGATCCCGAAGGAGCTCCGCCGGTCGTAGCGGAAGCGCTCCGGGACCAGCCGGGGAAGGAGCGGATGCTCCTTACCCGCCGAGCGCAACAGCGTGTCCATGTAGGGGAGGCCCAGGGAGGAGCGGACCTCCTCGGGGATCGTCACCACGATGAGACCGCCGGCCTCCTGGCGGAGCTGGCGGACCGCCCTCGGGGTCACCGCCTCTGCCAGGTAGACCAGGTCCGTCTCGCCCTCCCGGTCCGGCGCGTCGTAGAGCAGGATCGGCCCCCCCTGGGAGAGGGCCCGGGTGGCCTCCTTCAGGGAATCGTCGAGCTCCGGGAGGAGGGAAGGGGCGAGCGGCCCCGCCAGGGTCAGGGGGACCGGGACCGAAGGCATGGGAGAGGGGACCGAAGGGACCTATATAACGAAAGAGTAACTACCAGGGAAATGGTTGACAGCCCGAGGGGGGAGAGAACCGAACCGCGTTGACCGGTGCGCGTGAAACGTGGAGCATCCGAAGATGCTCTAGGAGGTGATCCATCTGCAGGTTCCCCTACAGATACCTTGTTATGACTTAGTCCCCCTTGCTGAACTTAAGTTCGAGCGACCCAAGGTAGGGTCACCCTCACTCAGGCCCAACTCGGATGACTTGACAGGCGGTGTGTGCAAGGAGCAGGGGCATATTCACCGCGGGATGTTGACCCGCGATTACTACGGAATCCATTTTCGTGAGGGCGAGTTACAGCCCTCAGTCCAGACCACGACTGGGTTTCAGGATTACCTCCCCCTCTCGGGGTCGGATCCCATTGTCCCAGCCTTTGTAGCGCGCGTGTTGCCCGGGAGATTCGGGGCATACGGACCTACCGTTGACCTCTCCTTCCTCCATCTTAGCGACGGCGATCCCTCCAGTGTGCCCCCGCGGTCACCCGCGGAGTTGCGACTGAAGGCGAGGGTCTCGTTCGTTATCTGACTTAACAGAACGCCTTACGGTACGAACTGACGACGGCCATGCACCACCTCTCGGAAGATCGAGCAAGGTCTTCAGCCTGGCCTTCATACTTCCGTCGCCCCCGGTGAGTTTTCCGGCGTTGAATCCAATTGAACCGCACGCTACTCCCGTTGCGGTGCTCCCCCGCCAATTCCTTTAAGTTTCAGCCTTGCGGCCGTACTCCCCAAGTGGCAGACTTAACACCTTCGCTCCGGCACTGGGAGCCCACGCGGGACCCCCAACACCAAGTCTGCAGCGTTTACACCCTAGACTACCGGGGTATCTAATCCCGTTTGCGCCCTAGGGCTTCGTCCCTCACCGTCGGATTCGTTCTAGGTGATCGCCTTCGCCACTGGTGGTCCCCCTCGGATTACAGGATTTTACCCCTACCCAAGGAGTACCATCACCCTCTCCCGATCCCAAGCCGGGCAGTGTCTCTGGAATTCGGACGGTTGAGCCGCCCGATTTACCCAGAGATTTACCCGGCCGGCTACGGACGCTTTAGACTCAATAATAATGAGCACCACTCGGGCCGCGGGTATTACCGCGGCGGCTGGCACCCGTCTTACCCGGCCCTTACTTCTCGAGCTTTTTAGGCTCGAGAACAGAATGCACAAAGTGCATCCACTTGGAGTTCCCCCATCGTGGTTTCCCACATTGTGGAGGTTTCGCGCCTGCTGCGTCCCGTAGGACCTGGGTTCATGTCTCAGAACCCATCTCCGGGCGACTTCTCTCAAAGCCCGTACCCGTCTTCGGCTAGGGGGTCCGTGACACCCCCTACGACCTGATAGGCCGCAGATCCATCCTCGAGCGCCTCGGCTTTCGCCGTCCCAGCCTTCCATCATGGAACGGCTATGGGGTATTATTCCCAGTTTCCCGGGGTTATCCCCCACTCGAGGGCAGATTATCCGCGTGTTACTGAGCAGTGCGCCGAGGGCTTACCCCTCTCGACTCGCATGGCTTAAGCGAACTCCAATAGCGGTGCCCGCCGGCAGGATCAACCGGATTTCTCATTCTATTGAGATCCTGGCCCCCGGGGTCGCCCCCGGGAGACCAGGATGGTTTGTACAGTCACCGGCTGCTTCGGGACCTTTGGCCCCGGAGCACGTCGGTTGTCGGTTCTCTCCGTCAGCAACAAGAGGTCGCTCCGCGTCTCCGCGGAGGGGTTCTTGTCGCTCCACGCCCCCTCGGGCCATCTGTGGCGCCCCATGGATTCGCCGGATCACGGATCCCCGACGGAACGTTGGGCGTCCCCCTCCCCGCCCCCCCGTGAGGGATGGCGGCGAAGGTGAGGCCCGCAAGAACGGGGACCCTATTTAACCGTTGTCGCCGCGCCCATCCCCGAGGAGCGTAACGGGGCGGCCGGCGAGGGGAGGTCCGCCAGGGCCTGGATCCTCCCGACCAGCTGGGTCTCCACGTGCGCCGTCCAGAGCATCTCGGGCACATCCACCACCAGGAAGAGCTCCGAGAGCAACAGGGCCTCCACGGCGGCCACCGCCAGGTTCTGGACGAGCTTCCCGATCCCCACCCGGACGGTGATGTCGTTGGCCGTCCCCGAGACCAGGATGGTGAACGCCCGGTCCGCCGTGATGATGTCCCTGAGGATCCCCGCCTTCGTGGCCTGGACCACGTACCCCTGGGGCGAGGGGCTGGACTGCACCTTGTACCCCTGACCCTTAAGGTCCTGGGCGATGGCCTCCCCAAGCGCGTTCGGGTCCCGCCCCTTTCCCTGGATCGTTAAGGTCCGTTCCCGCACCATGTTCTTGCTCCTTGGGCCGAGGACCCGCCCGAGGCGTAAAACCTAGGCGACGAACACCGCCGCCGGTACGCCCCTCAGGCCACGCTGACGGAGACCACATCGGTGTGGCGGAGGAGCACCGTCCGCACGATCTTCAGGTTCTTCCCTTTCGTTCCGATGGCCCGGGCCTTGAAGGCCGGGTCCACCGTCACCGTGGCGTGGCGGCCGGCCCCCTTCGGCGTGAACTCCACCGACTGGGGGAAGAACGGGAAGAAGAGGTTCCGCACGAACGTCCCGGGGTCCTCCGACCACTCCACCACCTGGATCTCCCGCTTCACCATCTCCTTGATCCGGTCGATGACGTTCCCCCGTGGCCCCACGGCCCGGGGGACCTGCCCGGGCTCTACCACGAAGACGATCTTGTCCTCGGCCTCCACGCAGTCCTTCACCCGGGCCCCGGTGAGGCCCTCGAAGAGACGGATGAACCCGAGCTGCGTGTTGTCCAGGGTGATCTCGGGCATGGGAAGTGGTTCCGCTCGGCCCCCGCACCCTACCGGGGGGGCCGGTTCAGCCGGTCTCCAGGGTGAGGATGGACGAAGCCCCGGCGTCCAGGACCGCCAGGGTGGAGATCGGGAAGGGCTTCCCGCAGGCGGCCCCGAGCTCCTGGGCCGTCCCCTCGAAGTGGTAGACCGGCGTGCCGTCGACCCGCTTGGCGTCCTTGAGCAGCGCGCTCGGACAGCTCTTCGAGACGATGACCAACTTCGCCTGCTTGGCCTTCAGGCTCTCCAACGACTCGCTGAGCCCCACCCGGACCTTCCCGCTGGTGAGGGCCACCTTCAAAGCGTGCGCCAGATCCATCTTCCTTCCCTTTCCTGCGGGCTCAGGCCTCCGTGCTCGCCGCCTCCGGGGGGGGCGGCGGGGTAGGAGGCTTCGCCGGTGTCACCCCCGGGGGGGGCTGCCGGTAGATGAGGTTGACGGCCCCGGTCCCCAGGGCGATCGGCTGCCCCACGATGATGTTCTCGGCCACCCCCTTGAGCTCGTCCACCTCCCCGGTGATGGCCGCCTTCAACAGGTGCGCCGCCGTGATCTCGAAGGCGGCCCGGGCCAGGACCGAGGTCTTCTTCCCGGAGATCCCGTGCCGGCCGATGGCCCGGATGTCCCCCTCGTTCGTCATGAGGTCCGCCACCAGCATGATGTGGCGGATGTCCACCGTGAGCCCCTGCTCGCTCAGCGTCCGCGAGGCCTCCAGGATGAGCGCCGCCCGGGCCGCCTCCGCGCCCAGGGTCCGGTAGATCTCGAAGATGGAGTTCGTGGAGGACCGGGCCGCGTCCACCCCGGGGACGTCCAGGACCTCGGAGAGGTTCGAGCCCTCCGTGTAGATCACGTACTCGTCCTTTTCCTTCTTGATGAGCGCCCGCTTGATCCCCGGGATCCCCGTCACCCGGATCTGGCGGACCGCTTCCGCGGCCTCCAGGAGCCGTTTGAAGGGCATGTCCTCCTCCGGCTCCTTGCCGGCCTTCGGGGGCGCCTGCTCCGCCAGGTGGATCTCGAAGGACCTCGACTCCCCCGTACCGGACCCGTCCGAGACGGTGAACCGACGCCGGTCCAGACCCCCCTGGAGCGCGGCCTCCAACTGACTGCGCTTGAGCCGCCGAGCCTGGAGCAGCGAGGCCTTCGGGGTCACCACCACCTTGAGCTCCTCCACCACGGTCCCGATGGAGGCGACGTCCGGGACGAGGGTCACCTCGATCCCCAGGGCGATGCCCTGCACCCGGGAGAGGTCCTTCTGCGTCCCCTTCTCCACGTGGACCGTCATCATGGGGGTGGAAGGGACCCGGCGGGCATCCACCAGCTCGATGAGCCGGGGGAGCCCCAGTGTCACGTTCATTTCCGCCACCCCGGCGTAGTGGAACGTCCGCAGGGTCATCTGGGTACCGGGCTCGCCGATGCTCTGGGCGGCCACGATCCCCACCGACTCGTGGGGGTCCACCCGGACCTTCCGGAAGCGGCGGATCAGTTCCTGGCCCACCTTGCGGACCTCCTCCGGAGGAAGCTCCCTCAGCCGTTCCAGCTTGCGGACCACCTCGTCCACCACGCCCCCGGGAAGTTCCACCTTGGCCTGGGACGCCTGCTTGAGCAACGTCTCCCGGATCTTCGAGGCCTTCTTTTCCGCCGGCATGCTCAGTCCCCTCCGCCCATGTCCGGGCCCTCGCCGCCCTCGCCGGAAGGCTCCTCGGACTCCTCGTCCTCGTTCTCCTCCTCCAGTTGGGCCTCGGCGAGCAGGTCCAGCTCCTCCTCCCCCCCGGGGAGGGTACCCTCCAGGGCCTCGCCCCGGAGGTACTCCTCGGGGCGGTAGCGCTTCCCGAGGACCTGGTTCAGCACTTCGTCCACGATGAGGGCCTTCCCCTGGACCGAACGGGAGGGGTCCACGCTGTCCTCGCCATAGCGGTACTGGATGACCGTCCCGGCCGTGTTCCGGACCGTGGAGTCCTCCTCCACGCGGAGGTCCTCCAAGGCGTTGATCAGCCGGCGCTGCATGTAGCCGGAGCGGCTGGTCCGTACGGCGGTGTCCACCAGCCCTTCCCGGCCTCCCATGCTGTGGAAGAAGTACTCGGTGGGCAGGAGGCCGTTCTTGTAGCTGGAGGAGACGAACCCCCGGGCCTCCGCCCCCAGGTCGCCCCGCTGGAAATGCGGCAGGGTCCGGTCGTAGTAGCCGCGCAAGAGCCGCTCTCCCCGGACCGACTGCTGGCCCACGGCCCCGGCCATCTGGGTGAGGTTCAGCATGGTCCCTCGAGCCCCGCTCTTCGCCAGGATCACCGCCGGGTTGTCCAACCCCAGGTACTTCCCGGCAATGTCCCCGGCCTGGTCCCGGGCCTTCGAGAGGGTGGAGCGGATGTTGACCTCCAGGGTCTCCTCCAAGGTCCGCCCGGGCATCTGCTCCATCTCGCCCCGGTGGTAACGGTCCACCAGGCCGGAGACCTCCTCCCGCGCGGTGGCCATCACCCGGGCGATCTGCCGACGGGCCTCCTCAGGGACGTCCTCGTCGTCGATGCCGGTGGAGAGGCCCTTCAGGCTGATCGCGGTGATGCACAAGCGGCTCATCACGTCCAAAAAGCGCCTCGCGGCGTCCGGACCGTCGTTACGGGCAATGGCGTCCAGGATGACCCCCTTGCCCGCCGCGATGGCCTTGGCATCGATGGTCCCCTTGAGGAGCTGGCCCTTCTCCACCACCACCAGGCAGTCGTCCTGCTCGTGGACCTTCGGCGGCTCCTGGGAACCGTGGCTACAGATGGAGCTGCGGAACTCCACCGAGAGGTCGGGGGGAAGGGTGAGACTGAAGAGCTGCTTTCCCGTCCAGTACTCCTCCCCCTTGTCCTTCCCCGCGGGCGGAGGGAGGGGCAACCCCACCTTCGACAAGAGATAGGTGGTGTCCGTCCGGTTGAACCGGGGATCCCGGTGCGTCAGCAGGAAGGAGGAGGTGATGTGGTCGTGGATCATCCCGATGATCGGGCCCCCGAACCGGGGGGAGAGGATGTGCTCCTGCACCTGCATGATGACCTTCGCCTCCGCCCGGGCCTCCTGGCTCTGGAGCACGTGCAGGTTCATCTCGTCGCCGTCAAAGTCGGCGTTGTACGGCGTGCAGTCGCACAGGTTGAAGCGGAAGGTCTTGTGGGGGAGGATCCGGACGAAGTGCGCCATCATGCTCATCCGGTGGAGCGAGGGCTGCCGGTTGAACAGGACGATGTCCCCATCGATGAGCTGGCGCTCCACCACGCAGCCGGGATTCACCATGGTGGCGCACATCTCGGCGTTCTTCTCCATCACCTTGATGCGCTGCCCATCCTCCCGGACCAGGTAGTTCACCCCGGGGACGTAGGTCCCCGTCGGGGAGACCGGGGCGGGGCCCCGGGCCACGTACTGCTTGGCCACCTCCAGGTTGAAGGCGGTCACCTCCAGCGGGACCGTGAGGGCCCGCGCCACCTCCACCGGGATGCCCACGTCGTTGATGGAGAGCAGCGGGTCCGGGCTGATCACCGTCCGCGCCGAGAAGTTCACGCGCTTGCCGGACAGGTTGGAACGGAAGCGGCCGTCCTTCCCCTTGAGACGTTGGACCAGCGTCTTCAACGGCCGTCCCGAACGGTGCCGGGCCGGCGGGATGCCGCTGGTCTGGTTGTCGAAGTAGGTGGTCACGTGGTACTGCAAGAGCTCCCAGAGGTCCTCCACCACCAGCTGCGGGGCCCCCATGTCCCGGTTCTCCCGGAGCCGCTGGTTGATCCTCAGCACGTCGACGAGCTTGTGGGTGAGGTCGTCCTCGCTGCGTTCCCCGCTCTCCAGGGTGATGGAGGGGCGGACGGCCACCGGAGGGACCGGCAGGACGGTGAGCACCAACCACTCGGGCCGGCCGAAGCGGGGGTCCAACCCCAGACGGACCACGTCGTCGTCGGGGATCCGCTCCAGGCGGGCCCGGACCTCCTTCGGGGTGATCTTGTGTCCGTTCTCCCGGAACGTGGTAGGCTTGTCCAGGATGATCTTTTGCTGGATCTCGCCACAGTGGGGGCAGGAGCGCTCTTCCCGGGGAGGGCGGCTGGAGAGGGTCTCCCCGTCAGGGCCGAGCGCCGGTGAGCGGATCATGGCCCCCGTGTCCGGGAGGAGGCGCCCGCAGGCCCGGCACGTGGATTGCAGGAGGCGCTTGATCTCCTTGGCGTAGCCCACGTGGATGACCGGCATGGCCAGCTCGATGAGGCCGAAGTGCCCGGGACACTCGTTCACGCGCCCCCCGCAGGTCCGGCAGCGCAAGTTCGGCTCGATGACCCCCATGTGGAGGTCCATGAGCCCCATCTCGATGGGGTAGCCGTCGTCGTCGTAGGTGTCCGCCGTGATGACCTTCACGGCGCTCATCCGCCGGATCTCGTCCGGGGACAGGAAGGCGAACTGGAGGCTCTTGATCCGCTTGGAGAGACCGCTCGTCATGTTGCCCCCTACTTCATGTCCTCAAGATTGAGCCGCATGACCACCCCGAGGCTCATGAGCTCGTCCAGGAGGAGCTTGAACGAGTAGCTCATCTCCACCTGGTAGATCGACGAGGTATTCCCGCAGACCGGGCAACGGAGCGTCCCGGCCCGATGGTCCGGGATGGCGATGTGCCCGCAGCTCGGGTTGCCGCAGACGTACTGGGTGGTCCCGTCCGATTCGTCGAGGAGACGGTCCTTGATCACCATGGCCACGCCATGGCCGATGAGGGTGTCGCGCTCCATCTCCCCGAAACGGAGCCCCCCCTGGCGGCTCCGTCCCTCCGTGGGCTGCCGGGTGAGGATCTGCACCGGCCCCCGGGAACGCATGTGGAGCTTCCCGGCGACCATGTGGTGGAGCTTCTGGTAGTAGATGACGCCGATGAAGATCTCCGCCTCCATCCGCTTGCCCGTGCGCCCGTCGTAGAGGTACTCCCGACCGTTGGGGCTGAACCCCAGCCCCAACAGGGACTCGCGGAGGGCTTCCTCCCGCTCCCCGGAAAAGGCCGTCCCGTCGATGAACCGGCCCTCCAGGGACCCGAGCTTCCCCCCCAGCATCTCGAGCACGTGGGCCACGGTCATCCGGGAGGGGATGGCGTGGGGATTGATGATGAGGTCCGGGGAGACGCCCTCCCGGGTGAAGGGCAGGTCCTCCTGCGGGACCACGAGCCCCACCACGCCCTTCTGCCCGTGCCGGGAGGCAAACTTGTCCCCCAGCTCCGGGATCCGTTCGTTGCGGACCTTCACCTTCACCAGCTTGGAGATGTTCTCCCCCTCGGTCAGGACCACCGAGTCCACCCAGCCGCTCTCCCCCGAGCGGACGGTGACCGAGGTCTCCCTCCGCTTCTGGGGGGTCAACAGGTCGGTCTTCTCCTCCAGGAAGCGCGGGGGAGAGGTCTTGCCGATGAGCACGTCCCCTTCCCCCACCTGCATCTCGGGGAAGATCAATCCGTCGTCGCTCAGGCTCCGGTAGGCGGTGTCCACCCGGGCTCCCGCCACGTCCGGTCGCGGGATCTCGAACTTGTCCTCCTGGCCCCCCGGGTACTTCCGTTCCTCGGACCGGTAGGTCCGGAAGAACGAGGAGCGACCCAGGCCCCGGTCCACCGCCGAGCGGTTCAGGATGAGGGCGTCCTGCATGTTGTAGCCCTCGTAGGAGAGGACCGCCACCACGAAGTTCTGCCCGGCCGGCCGCTCGGTGAAGTGGACGTAGCGCATGGTCTGCGTCCTGAGCAGCGGGGCTTGGGGGTAGTGCAGCAGGTGCCCCCGGGTGTCCGGGCGGCGCCGGTAGTTCACCGACTCCACCCCCAGGGACTGCTTGGCCATCCCGGACCCCATGGTGTTCCGGGGTGTGGAGTTGTGCTCCGGGTACGGGATGAGCCCCGTGCAGACCCCCAGCATCAAGTTGGGGTCGATCTCCAGGTGCGTCTGGTCCTTGTTCAAGTTCAGCGGGACCGGGAACTCCTCCTGGCAGCGCAGGCAGGCGAGCCTCGCCTCCCCCGTGCGCTCCCCCACGTTCTGCCAGCGGAGGTCCCCCCGGGAGATGGACCGGTGGCACTTGGGACACCGCTCGGGGATCGGGTACGGCTCCACCGCCACCCAGGTGTCCTCCTCCTCCTCGGCGTCAAGCCACTCCACTTTCCCGCCCCGGATGAGGTCCGCGAAGCCCAGCGTCCCGCGGGAGAGCTCGTCCACGTCCTGGCGAGTGATCTTGGGGGCCGAGGCCTTGACCACGAGGAGCGGCCGACGCAGCCGACCGCTGTCGCAGTTCACGATGACCTCGTTCATCTCCTTGTCGTAGCGGCAGTTGATCTCGTAGATCCGGTCCCCCAGGGAAGGGGAGAGGGTGCCGGCCCGGCGCCGTTCCCTGAGCTCCCGGACCAGGTCCTCGGGGCTGGAATGGAGACCCACCAGGTTCCCGTTCACGAAGACCCGCGCGGCGCGCCGCCCCCGTCCTGCGGGAGCCTCCTGGAAGACCTCCGGCCCGATCTCGCGGGTATTGAGGTCCCGCAACAGCAGTGTGACCTCGTCCTCGTCGGCGCCTTCGGAGACGTCCACGGAGAGCGCGTAATTCTTCACCAGGCCGCAGTTCTGGCCCTCCGGCGTCTCGTTCGGGCACAGACGGCCGAACTGGGTGGGATGCAGGTCCCGCGCTTCGAAGTGGGGCTGGCTCCGGGTCAACGGGCTCGTCACCCGGCGCAGGTGGGAGATGGTGGACATGTGACTGGTCCGGTCCAGGAGCTGGGAGACGCCGGCCCGGCCCCCGACCCAGTTCCCGGTCGCCAAGGCGTGCACCAGTCGCTGGGTGAGCAGATCCGGCCGGATCGCCGAGGAGATCCGGAGGTCCTTCTTCCGGGTGAACGAGCGCTCCAGCTGGTACTTGAGGTCCTTCAACAGCAGGCTGAAGGCCACCCGGAAGAGGTCCTCCATGAGGTCCCCGGCCAGCTTGAGGCGCTTGTTCGCGTAGTGGTCCTTGTCGTCCTCGCCCCGCTGCCCGAGGTAAAGCTCGAGGACCGTCCGTGCGATCCGTCCCAGGTAGAGCGCCTTCTTCAGCCGGTCCGTGCCGGTGTCGCCCAGGTGGGGGAGGAGGGAGTGGTCCAGGATGCCGTCGACCTTTCGCTGCCGGTACTCCTTTGCCTGGCCCGTGGCGAACTTCTTCTCCAGGTAGAGGAGGGCATCCTCGGTGGTGAGGATGCCTTCCGGCGGGTAGGTCTTCTTGCTGGTGCACTCCTCCAAGTTGACGTTCAGTAGATGCTTCATGGTCTGGACGAAGGGTTCGTCCAGGGGGAGGAGCTCCCCGAGCACCGCTTGGTAGATCTCCTCATCGTTCTTCATCCCCAGGGCCTTCATGAGGATGGCGAGCGGGATCTGGCCACTGGCGGAGGGGACGGAGACCTGCAGGATCCCGTCCTTCTTCTTCTCCACCACCGTGAGGCTACGGTACCCTCCCCGCTGGGAGAAGACCTTCGCGCTCTCCACGGGGGTCCCGTAGCGTTCGTTGAACTCCGCGAAGATCCGGTTCGGGGCCAAATCCTCTAGCGAGATGATCACCCGCTCCGTCCCCCCGATGATGAAGTAGCCGCCGGGGTCTAGGGGGTCCTCCCCGTACTCCACCAGCTTCGCCCGGTACTCCTCCGGGGAGAGCACCAGGGTGCTGGCCTTCTCGATGTTGGCCCGGTGCAGGCTGCAAAGGCGGCTCTTCACCATCACCGGGATGTCGCCGATATGCACGGTCTCCGGGGCGCGTTCCACCCCGTTCTCCACCACGGTGACCGTGAGGTCGATGGGAGCGAGATAGGTGAGGTTCCGCAGCCGGGCCTCCATGGGGGTCACGGAGGGTTTGCTCCCCACCGCCTCCTTCACGAAGGGCGGGCCCACCACGATGGTGGGGGCATCGTGGGGGTCCACGTTGCCGTTCTTGTCCCGGCGCCGTCCGACGCGCACAAAGATGGAGCTCTTGGTCTTCTGGACGTCGAGACGGATGATGCCCCGTTCGGTGGAGTCCTCGCTCACCCGGGCCTCGTCCACGATGCGTTGCATCCGGGAGTTCCGGTTGTCCTCCGTGGGCAGGAAATCGTTGAAGCTGGCCAGATGGTGGTTCACGATGGAGCGCTCCCGGAAGAAGGCGTCTACGATCTCTCGCATGGACATGGATGCTCACTCCTCCGCGCCGGCAATGATGACCCGGTAGGCCACCGAGACCCCCGCCGTGGGAGAGGGCCGATGGATGCGGACCAGGCGGCCGATGAGGCCCTGGGGCCCAGCCTCGTCCCGGGCCTTCGCGTACCCGGGATCGGTTTGAAGGCCGGGATCGTCCGCCATGATCTTGGGCAGGTGGTCCACCGGGACCCCCAGGTCGTCCAGCATCCGGGCGCTCTCCTGCGGGGAGAGCACCTCGTGGACGGGCACGAGCTGGTGGCGGGGCCGGGGGGGCGCCGGCGGCTTCTCCGGTTCCGGGGGCGCCTTCCCCTTCTTCGGGGCGGCGCGTCCCTTCCCTTTGGGCGACGGGCTCATGGGAGGGCCCCCAGGCCAGGCGGGGAGGGGGCACGGGCCCGCGGGGAGCTTCGGACGCCTTCGCCCTCAAGCGGAGAGGTCATTCGAACCCCGGACCACCCGGTTAAAAGCCGGATGCTCTTCGCCGGGACGGAGGCGGAGGCCCCCGACCAACCGACCTGAGCTACGGGCCCGCGTGCGAAGACGCAAGGGAACCGGACCGCCCCCGGGCGGCCAGCCAAGGGGGAGCTCACCGCAGGCTCTCCAACTGGCTGATGATGCCCCAGAGGGCGGTCCGGCCGTGCTGGGGGAGGTTCACGTCGCTGGCCAGCTCGTCCAACAGGCCCACGGTCCCGGCCACCTTCACGTCCATCGCCGGGCCGACCCGGTTCAGCTCGTCGAGGGCCCCTTGGGCCCCCCGCCGGATGTTCCGGGGGAGGGAGACATCCTCGGTCAGCTCCCCGAGCCCCTCGATCACCCGGTCCAGGGTCTGCGAGGCCGGGGGCAGGAGGGCCCGGCGGTCCGCGACCCCGGGCGGCGCGCGCTCGGGGGCGGGGGCCGGGGAGAGGCTCACGGGCCCCCCCGACGTTCGCCGGCTTCCTTGTAGGCGGTGACCACGAGGAGCGTCTTGGACTCCCGGATCCCCTTCACTTCCGGGAGGCGCCTCAGGACGAACTCCTTGAGCTCGCCGTAGTTGGAGAAGCGCACCTTGAGGAAGATGTCCGTGTCGCCCGTGACCAGGAAGACGTCCTCCACCTCGGTGAACTTGGCCGCCTCGCTGGCCACATGGTCGGCCTCGGCGGTCTCCACCTTCAAGGCGATGAGGGCCACGACCGCATCCTCCCCCCAGACCTTGGTGAAGGCTCCCTCCACGGCGGCGCTCACGGGCGGGTTCCCCCCGCTGCTTCTCCCCACGGCTCCTTGTCCTGAAGCGCTCCGCGACCGGGTCTAGATCGACGGAGCGGACTCGAACTCTTCTCGAAGGTCGTCGACGACCTGCTCGATGACGTCCACGGGGCGAGGGGAGCTGTACTCGCGGACCCCCCCCGCCTCGCTGACCACCCGGGCGGTGACCTTGTCCCGGGCGCGCAGGAACTCGACACTGAGAATAAGCTCTTCCACCGTCGGGGACCCTCCCGGAGGCGGCCGAGCGAACCAGGGTCACTATTAAATCTTTTGCTCCCTCCGAAGGCCCTGTCCTTTTAAGCGCATCCCAGGTGACCCCCCCCTCCAAGGTGGTCTTTTGCCCCCCAGGCGAGAACGCGGGACGAGCCTCGAGGTAAGGGTCTCCCTCAAGCCCGGCGTGGCCGACGCGGAAGGGGAGGCGGTGAAGAAGGCCTTAGAGCTGCTCTCCATCCGCGGCCTGGGGGAAGTCTCCGTATCCAAGGTCTACCGGTTGACCTTTCCCCGGGCCAGTGCCGAGCGGGCCGCCCGGCAGGCCGAGCTCGCCGTCCAGCGCCTCCTGGCGAACCCGGTCATCCACGCCGTCTCCGTGACCCGGGGCCCCCCGCCGGGAAGACATGTCTAGGCCGGTACCGACCTCCCGTCGCCCGGCCCCCAGGCGGTCCGGGGAACCGCGCTTTGCCCGCGCGAGCGAAGGGGAGCTGGCCGCCCAGAACGCAGCGCTCCGGCTCGGGCTCTCCCGGCAAGAGCTGCGGGCCGTCCAGCAGTACTATGCCCGGGAGGGGCGGGAACCGACCCGGGTGGAGCTCGCCGGGCTCGCCCAGTCCTGGAGCGAGCACTGCTCGTACAAGTCGTCCCGCCCTCTCCTCAAGGAACATTTCGGGAAGCTCCCGCCAGATGACCGGGTCCTCGCCCGGGGAGACGCCGGGGTGGTGGCCCTGAACGGGGAATGGGCCTACGCGCTGAGGATCGAGTCCCACAACCACCCCAGCGCCGTGGAGCCCTACGGAGGGGCCGCGACCGGCATCGGCGGGATCCTGCGGGACGTCCTCGCCATGGGCGCCAAGCCCGTGGCCCTGGTAGACCCCCTCTTCTTCGGTCCCTTGGGGGGACCCCGCCGGGCCCTCCCCCCGGGGATCAAGCCCCCCCGCTACCTCTTCGAGAACGTGGTGGCGGGCATCCGGGACTACGGGAACCGTGTCGGGGTCCCGACCGTGGCCGGCTCGGTCCTCTTCGATGCGGCCTACACCGTGAACCCGCTGATCAACGTGGGCTGCGTGGGCGTCCTGCCCCGCTCCCGCCTGCTCCCGAACCGCGCTACCGCACCCGGCCAGGTCCTCGTCCTCGCGGGGGGCCGTACGGGCCGGGACGGGATCGGAGGGGTGGCCTTCGCTTCCCGGGAGCTGACCTCGGGAAGCGCCCAGGAGTCCCGAGGAGCGGTGCAACTGGGGAACCCGATCCTGAAGGAGCCGCTCATCCACGCGTGCCTCGAGGCCGCGGACCGGCACCTTATCGCGGGGATGAAGGACCTCGGGGGCGGAGGGCTCGCCACCGCCGCCGGAGAGCTAGTTCACGCGGGCGGCTTCGGTCTGGAGGTCCGACTGGACAGGGTCCCGCTGCGGGAGAAGGGGCTGGAGCCCTGGGAGATCTGGATCTCGGAGAGCCAGGAGAGGATGATCCTCGCGGTGGAGCCCGCCCAGGTCCCGATGCTGCGCGCCATCTTCCGGCGCTGGGACGTGCCGGCCACGCCCGTGGGCCGGGTGACCGATGGGGGCCGGGAGCGCCTGTTCTACGGACGGCGGCTCGTCGGCGAGATGGACCTGGCCTTCCGGCTCGAACCCCCGGTCCCTTCCCTTCCACGCTCTCCTCCGCCCCCGGCCCCGGCGGAGGGCCGTCCGGTCCCGCCCGCGGACCTCGCGGGGGCGATGGTCGAGATGCTCCTGGACCCCAACGGACTGAGCCGGGAGGGGATCATCCGCCTCTACGACCACGAGGTCCAGGGCCGGACGGTGGGGAAGCCCTTGGTGGGGCGCCCCACCACCCCTACCCACGCCGACGCCGCTGTCCTGGAGTTCCCCCCGGGAGGTCCGGGAGGGCTGGCCGTGGCGGTGGGTTCCCAGCCGTTCCTCTGTGGTCTGGACCCCCGCCGTGGAGGGGAGGCCGTCGTGGAAGAGGCGGCGGCGAACCTCTACGCCGTGGGCGCCCTCCCCGAGGCCCTGACCGACTGCCTGAACTTCGGGAATCCGACGGACCCGAGTGTGTTGGGGAGCCTGGACGCGGTGCTCGCCGGCCTCGCGGGGACGGCCGCGCTCCTCAACGTCTCCATCCCTTCCGGGAACGTCAGCCTCTACAACGGCGGCCTGGGCTCGGCCATACCTCCCACCCCGGTCGTCCTCGCCGTGGGCCGGGTGGCGGACGTGGACCATGTCCTGAGCTCGGACCTCAAACGGGAGGGGGACTCCCTCTACCTTCTCGGCCCCAACCCCCCCGGCCTCACCGGTTCGCTCTTCCAGCGGCGGCGGGGGGGACCTGGAGGGGGATTCGCTCCCAGCCCCGGGTCCCTGCTCCCTCGCCTGGGGAGGGCCCTGGTGGACCTTCACCGGGGAGGGGCCCTCCGGGCGGCCCACGACGTCTCGGAAGGGGGGTTGGTCCAGTGCCTCTGCGAGATGGCGTTCGGCGGAGGCCTGGGCTTCGAGGTGGACGTTTCCTCCCTCCCCGGGGCGGAGGGTTGGGTGCATCTCTTCTCGGAGGGAGGGCCGCGGTGGGTCCTGGAGGTCCCCCCGGGCGGGGAAGAGGCCCTGGAGGCAGCGCTCACCGGGCTCCCCTACGCCCGGATTGGGGCGGTCGGGGGCGTGAGCGCGCGCTTCCGCCAGGGACCCAGGCTCCTCGCCGAGCTCGACCTCCCCACGCTCTTCCCTCGTTGGCAGTCCGGCTTCTACCCCGCTCCCCTGCCTCCCCTGGGACCGTGAAGGTCTGCGCTCTCGCCTCGGGAGGGAAGGACTCCCTCTACGCCGCCTGGCTACTGGAGAGCACCGGCTGGGAGGTCTCCGAGCTCCTCACCCTCGTCCCCCAGGAGCCGGACGCCTGGCTCTTCCACACCCCGAACCTACCGTGGGTGCACCTCCTGGCGGAGGCCTGGGGGAAGCCCCACCGGGCCCACCCGGTGCCGGGCCCGGGACCCGAGGCGGAGGAGGAGGCTCTCTCCCGGGCGCTTGCTTCCCTCCCCGGCCGGGGCTTTGACGGGATCAGCGTGGGGGCCATCGCCTCCTCGTTCCAGTGGTCTCGGGTCCAGCGGGTGGCCGAGGCCCTCGGGCTCAGGGTCTTTGCCCCCCTCTGGAGGGTGGACCCGGAACGGGTGGTGGAGGAGGAGATCGCCTCCGGCCTTTCCATGCGGATCGTGCAGGTGGCGAGCGAGCCGTTGGGCCCGGAGCTCCTGGGAAGGGTGCTGGACCCCTCCCTTCTCTCCGAGCTGCGGGCGCGTTCCCGGCGCGGTCCGGCGTTCAATGTGGCCGGGGAGGGGGGGGAGTACGAGACCCTGGTGACCTATGCCCCGGGATTCTCGCACCGGCTGGAGGTCCTGGGGAGCCGGGCCGAGCGACGGGGGATGCTGTGGTCCTGGACGGTCACCGAGGCCCGGCTCGTCCCGGTCCCCCCGGCCGGGGAGGCTAAGTAGGCCGGCCCGCCTCCCCCCCGGGGATGGCCAGCTCCAAGGCGACCCCCCCAGGAGCAGAGGACCGGGCCGAGCCTCCCCCCGCCGCTCGCGGGCTCGAGGCGCTCGCGGACGGTCTCCGCCGCTGGGAGGAGGAGACGCTCCGGCCCGCCCTGGCGAAGAGCCCGGAGAGGAAGGACCGGTTCGAGACGCTGAGCTGGATCCCGGTGGAACGGCTCTACCACCCGCTGAACTCCCCGGTGGACCCCGAGCGATTGGGCCTGCCGGGGGAGTATCCCTTCACCCGGGGGATCCACGCGAGCATGTACCGCGGTCGGCTCTGGTCCATGCGCATGTTCTCCGGGTTCGGCACTCCCGAGGACACCAACCGCCGCTTCCACTACCTGCTGCGCCACGGGGAGTCCGGGCTCTCCATCGCGTTCGACGACCCGACCCTCTATGGGCTCGACGCCGACGACCGGGAGGCGGCCGGCGAGGTGGGGAAGTGCGGGGTGAACGTCTCGAGCCTGGAGGACATGGGCCGGCTCCTCCGGGGGATCCCGCTGGACCGCGTCACTACTTCCATGACCATCAACGCCCCCGCCTCCATCCTCTGGGCGATGTACATCGCCACCGCCCAGGCGCACCGGACCGATCCCCGGGGCCTCGGGGGGACCACCCAGAACGACATTCTCAAGGAGTACATCGCCCAGAAGGAGTTCCTCTTCCCCCCCGGACCGGCGCTGAGGCTGGTCATCGACACGGTGGAGTACGGGGCCCGGGAGCTCCCCCGCTGGAACCCCATCTCGGTCTCCGGTTACCATATCCGGGAGGCCGGGTCGACCGCGGTGCAGGAGCTCGCCTTCACCCTCGCTGACGGGTTCACCTACGTGGAGGAGAGCTTGAAACGAGGC
>JAKAVY010000030.1 GCA_021827405.1 Thermoplasmata archaeon | reverse complement strand
GGCCGGGCTCGACCCCGGCCGGTTCCCGGCCTACCTGGAGGCGTTCCGCTACGGGATGCCCCCGCACGGGGGATTCGCCCTCGGACTGGACCGGCTGGTGGGCCGCCTCGCCCATCTGACGAACGTCCGGGAGGCCCGTCTCTTCCCCCGGGACCGGTACCGGCTGGAGCCGTAGGAGGGAAGGAACGTGGCCCTGGTCCCACCCGTGGTGCTCGCCCCACCGGAGTTGACGCTCCGCTGGCGGACGTTCCTGGAGGAGAGCCCGTACCGTGCGCAGCTCAAGCATGTGGCCGACGCCTACCCCCAGGAACGGTCCCTGCTGGTGGAGTTCTCCGAGCTGGACCGGCGGGACACCGCCCTGGCGGACGAGCTGCTCCAGCGTCCGGAGGCGGTCCTCTCGGCCGGCCAGAGGGCGATCGAGGAGATGCTGCCCGGGGCGCTCAACCTGACGGGCCCCATCCACCTCCGGGTGGAGCACCTGCCCCCGCACGAACGGGTGGCCATCCACCGGCTACGGCAGAACCACCTGCGGCGTTTCCTATCGGTCGACGGGATCGTGCGGCGGGTCAGCCAGGTCCTGCCGCAGATCACCGAGGCGGTGTTCGAGTGCTCCGCCTGTCATGCCCACATCCGCTGGCCCCAGGAGGAAACGAACCCGGTGGTGGAGAGCCCTCCCAACTGTGACGAGGACCAGGGGGGATGCGGGAAGCCGGCCGGCCGGGCCCGGTTCCGCCTGCTCAAGGACGAGAGCCGGACGGTGGACTACCAGCGCCTGGAGCTCCAGGAGAACCCGGAGACCCTCCGGGGAGGCGCCCATCCGGAGGGCCTCACGGTGATCCTCCTGGACGACCTGGTCGGGCAGATCGTCCCGGGGACCCGCATGGTGGCCAACGGGGTGTTGAAGGGGGTCCCCCGGCCGGCGGGCTCCCGCGGAGCGAACGCCACGTCCAACGTCTTTGACACGGTCTTCCTGGCCAACTCGCTGGAACGGCTGGACCGGGAGTACCTGGAGA
Organism: Thermoplasmata archaeon; assembly: GCA_021827405.1. GTDB lineage: Archaea > Thermoplasmatota > Thermoplasmata > Lutacidiplasmatales > UBA184 > JAKATE01. The sequence goes on along the minus strand of JAKAVY010000030.1, from coordinate 23,600 downwards.
TCGAGATCAGCGAGGAGGACCGCAAGGCCATCGAGGCCTTCCGGGGGGACCCGAGCGTCTTCCCCCGGATCGTGGCCTCCCTGGCGCCGAGCGTGGCGGGGATGGAGCCGGAGAAGCAGGCGATCGCCCTACAGCTCTTCGGAGGGGTGCACAAGGACCTCCCCGATGGGATGCGGGTCCGCGGGGACGTCCACATCCTCATGGTGGGGGACCCGGGGGTCGCGAAGAGCCAGTTGCTGCGCTACGTGGCCGAGACCGCGCCCCGGGGGGTCTACACCAGTGGGAAGGGGGCCACGGCCGCGGGGCTCACGGCGGCGGCGGTCCGGGACGATTTCGCCGGCGGGCGCTGGGTGCTGGAGGCCGGGGCCATGGTGCTCGCCGACGGGGGGATGCTCTGCATCGACGAGATGGACAAGATGTCCGAGGGCGACCGGGCCAGCATGCACGAGGCGATGGAGCAGCAGACGGTCTCGGTGGCCAAGGCCGGGATCACGGTGACCCTCCGGGCCCGATGCCCGGTGCTGGCGGCCGCCAACCCGAAGCTGGGGCGCTTCACCCCCGGGGAGGAGCCGCAACGGGAGCTGAACCTTCCCCCCACGCTCCTGTCCCGCTTTGACCTCATCCTCATCATCCTGGACGTACCGGACGCGGAGCGCGACCAGCACTTGGCCGAGGCGATCCTGGCTCAGCACCAGAGGGCCGAGGGAAGGGAGGCGAGCCGGCACCGGGGGGGGAGCCCCGCCTCGGGCCTGGGGACCGGCCTCTTCTCCCAGGACTTCCTCCGCAAGTATGTGGCGTACTCCAAGCAGCGGGTCTTTCCGACGATGGACCAGGACGCCTACGAGCGGCTGAAGGACTACTACACCGGGATGCGACGCCTGGCGGAGCGTCAGAGCGAGGGGGAGGCGCCCCGGCCGATCCCCGTGACCCCCCGGCAGCTCGAGGCGTTGATCCGGCTCACGGAGGCGTCGGCCCGGTCCCGTCTCTCCGCCGCGGCGACCCGGGAGGACGCGGACCGGGCCGTGTCCGTGGTGGACCACTTCTTGCGCCGCGTGGCCACGGTGGAAGGCGGGCAACTGGACATCGACACCATCTACACGGGGGTGAGCTCCGGTCACCGGGACCGGCTGGTGCGGGTCCGTCGGTTGTTGACGGCGTTGCAGAGCGCGAGCCCCCAGGGGTTCAGCCTGACCCAGGTGCAGCAGGCGGGGAAGGAGAACGGCCTGTCGGACGGCGAGGTGGAGCGCTTGGTCGGGGAACTGGAGCGCCTTAACGAGATCTACAGCCCCCGTCCGGGCATCTTCAAGATGGCTCACTGAGGCCGAAGACCGGGCCGACCCCCGCAGCGTCCCGGGGCGACCCCCCGCGGGGGAAAAGGCCAGTCCCCGTCCTTCGGGAGCCTTCCGTGGAGAGTTCCCGCGAAGGGCCCCGGGGGGGCCCTCAAGTCAGGTCCCGCAGGCTCTCCCGGATCTGACCGAGGAGGAGATTCCGTCGGGCCTTGGGGGCGTTCATGAAGGCCTCGAGCATGCCCTCGAGGACCATCACCGTGATCTTTTCCAAACTGGCGTGGACGGCGAGGATCTGGCGGAGGACCTGAGTGTCATCCTGCTCCTCCTCCACCATCTTCACGACCCCTTCCAAGTGGCCCTTGGTCAACAGGAGACGCTCCCGGACGGCTTCCCGGGTCACCGAGGTCATTGTCCAGGCGTAGCGTCCTGCCATCTTGAACCCTTCGGAAAGGGCCGTTCCATGGCTCCCCTCGTAGGGTATAAGTATCCCCCTCCCTCCGGGGGGGGATCCCCCCCTGGGGGGTGGGATGGACCGATGGACCGGATAGGGCTTCGGGAAGTGAACGCCACGGGGTCCACCCCCCGGAACGAGGGGACCTTCGGGACGGGGAGGCCCTCCCATCCCGTCCCTCGCCCTGCGCCCCTGGTCGGCGAGGGGCTCTCCTTCACGTTCTCCCCCCCGGGCCGGTCCCGGAAGGCTCCCGCGCCTCGGAAGTTCGTCTTCCAGGACGTGAACATCCAGACCCATCCCGACGAGCTGGTGGCGATCGTGGGACCCACGGGGACCGGCAAGTCCACCCTGCTGCGATGCCTCGGCCGCTTCCTCGCCCCCGCCACGGGCCGGGTCCTGCTCCAGGGAAAGGAGATCACGCGCCCTTCCTCCCGGATCGCCCTCATCCATCAGTCCATCGCCACCTTTCCCTGGATGACCGCCCTGGAGAACGTTAAGCTCGCCTTGAAGTGCAAGGACATCTCCGAGGGGGAATCCGAGACGATCGCGCGGCGGATGCTCCGGCTGGTGGGCCTCCAAGAGATGGCTCAGCACTACCCCAAGGAGATGAGCGGGGGCATGCGGCAGAAGATCGCCATCGCCCGGGCCCTGGCCGCGGAGCCGGCCGTGCTGCTCATGGACGAGCCCTTCGTCCACCTTGACGAGCTCACCGCGGCCGCCCTCCGGCGGGAGATCTACTCCTTGGTGTTCAACCCGGCCACGACCCTGCAGTCGGTGGTCCTGGTCTCCCACAACCTCCACGAGGTGGTAGAGCTGGCCGACCGGGTCCTGGTGATGGTGGGATCACCGGCCCGGATCGTGGAGGAGGTGAGGATCACCATGCCTCACCCCCGGTCCTACCGGGACCCCCCCTTCTACGAGTACCTGGACCATCTGACCGGTCGGCTGGAGCAACCCTCCCCAGAAGTACTCAAGGCCTGAGGGGGGGGAATGGACCTTTGGCTCATCGCCCTGGCCACTCTCGTCACGGTGGGCCGGATCTGGCTGCTCATCGGGCTGGCGGTCCTCAGCGGGTGGGGACTCGCCTATCTGTGCATCCGGAGCCGGAGCTTCGAAAGCGCCTTCGTCCCCGTGGTGAACGTTCTGGAGTCCATCCCGGTCCTCGCCTTCCTCCCCATCGTACTGGTGGTCTTCGTGAGCCGGATCGGAGGCCCGGCGGGGGTCGAGGTGGCGGTGGACTTCCTCGTCTTCGATGCCGTCGCCTGGAACATCTGGATTGGGGCCTACCAGAGCTTCAAGACGGTCCCGGAGAACCTCTTCGAGGTGGGGGAGAACTACCGCTTGGGCCAGCTGCGGATGCTCTGGCATCTCTACATCCCGCACTCCGTCCCGCGGATCTCCTCCAACCTGCTGTCGAGCTTCGCGGATGCCTTCTTCTACATCTCGGTGAGCGAGGTCTTCGCGGTGGGGATCCACACCTACTCGACCTTCGGCATCGGGACGCTCGTCACCGGGTTCCTCGCCACCTCCAACTACGGGGACCTCGCCTGGGCCCTCTTCTTCATCGGGGTGGCCGTGGTCCTGGTCAGCCTGGCCCTCACGGAGTTCGCCCAATACTCCGTCGCCAAGTACGGAGTGGACACCCCGGAGGAGATCGCCCGCCGGGCCGGCTGGGGCCGCCGGGTCGAAGGCTGGCGCCGGGTCCTCGGGGGGCCCGGCCGGCTGGTCTCCTCCCGGGTGACCCGCTCGCAGCTCGCGGCCATCGCCGCCGAGGAGTCGGGCCGTCCGGGCCGGCGGCGCCGGGCGGGCGGGTGGATCGGGATCGGCCTGCTCCTCCTCTTCGGGGCCGCGATCCTCTACGGGTCGGTGGACCTCGTCCGCTCGGTCCCCGGGGCCGAGTGGCGAGCCCTCTTCGCGGAGACCCCCTTCTTGCTCTACTCGATGGGGGTGGACTACCTTCGGGTGGGGATCGTCACGGTGGCCGCGCTCCTCCTCTCCATCACGCTGGGCTACTTCCTGGCCACCCGTCGACCGACGAGCCGCGTGGTGACGCCGGTCCTGCAGGTGGTCGCCTCCTACCCGGTCCCGACCTACTTTCCCCTGGTCTTTGCCGCCACCTTCTCCTTCTTGTCCGCCGCCATCCCCTGGGGGTATGCCGAGATCTACATCCTGGTCCTGGCCTTCCTGAGCTGCTTTTACTATCTCTTCTTCGACTTCTGGATCGGCGTCCAGGCCATCCCCGGGGAGTTCTGGGAGGTGATGGACAACCACGAACTGGGGTATTTCACCCGGATGCGTCGGGTCATCCTCCCCGCGACCTTCCCTTACATCGTCACCGGGATCTCCAGCACGGTCAACAGTTGCTGGGCCGGCCTGGAGATCGGGGAGTTCTGGCCGAACATCGACGGGACCCATAGCCTCGTCGCGGGGGTGGGGATGATGAAGTACATCGGGGTCAACCTGGCCTCGGGAAACGTCGCCGGCGCGGCTTGGGTCTCGCTGCTCTTCGGGATCGTGGTGCTGGTCTACGGGTTGCTCTTCACCCGGAACCTCATGGACCTTGCCCGCCGGAAATATGTGGTGGAGGAGGGGGTCTACGCCGCCTGAGGGTCCCTTGGGCGGTCGCTCCCCGGTGGCGACCCCGGGGAGGAAGGGTTTTCCCCCTCCGGGCCGGTGGCCCGCCCTCCCCGGAAGAGGATCGACATGCCTGACGGTACGAAGAACGAGGACCCCGCCCCATGGCCCGGGGTTCCCTCTCGGGGGCAGGTGGTCCTCCGGGTCCACCGGGTCCGGGGGGAGGTGGTGGTGGCGGCGTGCGACGCGGAACTGGTGGAGACGGAGGTGAAGCTCGGGCAGCGGGCGATCAAGATCTCCTCGTCCTTCTACGGGATCACGGCGGTCTCGACGGACGAGTTCCTGCGGGAGGCCCGCCGGGGGACCATCGTGAACCTCCTGGGGCCCCGGGTCGTCTCCTGGGCCGAATCCGCCGGTCTCATCGCGCCGGGCGGGACGGGGACCCTGGGGGGGATCCCCCACGCGGAGATCGTGCAGATGCCGTGAGCGCCGCCCCGGTCAGCCTCATAAGTGCCCCTTAGCCTACGCCTCCCGTGGACCCCGAGACAGCCGAAACGCCGGCGTTCTGCGTGATCTGCGGAACGGAGGAGGGGCCCTTTCAGGGCCCCCTCTGTGTCCGCTGCTGGGGGAAGCAGGCCCCGCTCATGGAGCTTCCCGGGAGGATCTCCCGGGTCTTCTGCCCCATGTGCGGGGCCCGGCAGGTCGGACGGCACTGGGAGACGGGAAACCCCCCTGGGGCGCTCACCCGGGGGGACCTGACCGGGGAGCTGACGCTACGGCCCGGCGTCCACCTGGTGGATGTCCGCTGGACCGAGGAGACGGAAGACCCGCTCCTCCGCCGGTTGACGGCCACCGCCACCTTGGAGCTTAAGGGGACCCGGTGGGAGGCGGAAGGTTCCACCGAGGTCCATGTGCTCTACCACGTCTGCCCGGAATGCAGCCGACGCCAAGGGCACTTCTACACTGCGCAACTCCAATTGCGGGGCTCGGAGGAAGGCAGCCTTCGCTCCGGCGCCGCGCTGCGGTCCTGGGTGCACGTCCAGTGGGAAAGCCATCTTCGGGGTCTCTCCGAGAGCGTCCGCCGGGCCGTGAGCTTCGAACAGGAGCTCAAGGAGGGTTGGGACATCTTCTTCTCGTCCACTCCCGAGGCGCGTGCTGCGGCCCGGGCCTTCCGGGAACGCTTTGGCGCTGGCTACCGGGAGAGCGCCTCGCTCTACAGCCGGAAGGGCGGCGAGGACATCTACCGGGTCACCTTCCTCCTCCGGCTCCCGCCCGCCGGTCCCGGCGACTACGTGGAACGGGGGGACCGGCTCTACCGGATCCGGCACGTGGATCCCCGGGGCCCGGCGGAGTTGATCGATGCCCAGTACGGCGTCAAGGAGGTATGCTCCCGGGCGGAACTGACCCAGGCAAAGCTGGTCTGCGGGCCGGAAGGGGTCGCGCTCCGGGAGGTGCACTTCCCGGAAGGAGGGGCTCCTTTCGTGCGCCCGGTGGACGGTCGCCGGGAAGTCTCCCTGCGGGGGCGGCTTCCCGACCGGCCCGCTCCCGGGGAAGAGGCGGAGCTCCGGTTGGCCCTCGGCGCCCGCCAGGCCTGGTGGCTACCGGGGAAGACCTCCTCCCGGAACGGCCATCCCCGGGAGCTGGAGCGGTAGGCTTAAGACGACCTCCGAAGTCCTCTTCCCTACGGATACGACCATGTTCCGAAAGCCCATCCTCCGCCGGCATCAGGACGACACCCTCGAAGACGGCAGTTTCCTCGACCTGGGGGCCATGCACTTTGAGGACGAGGCCGGGGCCTTGAACGCCGCCAAGACCACCGTCCGGGTGGCCGAGATCTTCCGGTTCGAGGAGCTGCACGCCCTCTCGAAGTATGCCTACCAGGGGGACATCGTGCTCCTCGACTACACCTCCCTCTCCAACGACCAGGTGGCGGTGAACCGCCTCAACGCGGAGCTGAAGAACGTGGTTAGGGACACCGGTGGTGACGTGGCGGGCGTGGCGAAGAACTTGCTGGCGCTCACTCCCGCCGGGGTCAAAGTCGACCGCCACAAGCTCCGCCCGGAAGGCCTGTAGGTCCCCTCGGGCCCGCTCCGGCCCCCCCGGGGGGCCTAAATCCCCCGGGTGCTTCTGTACCGGGCCATGAAGCTCGAGGCGGTTCGTGCCGAGGCGTGGGATCTCGCCGATGTGGACGCTGTGGTCGTAGGGCTGACCGAGCGCTCCGGGCCCGAAGCCGCGCTCCCGCGCTCGCTTGCCCCGGACGACGAGAGGGCGGGGGGGTACCTCAAGCAGGCGGTCTCACGGGGGGAGATCCGGGGGAAGCGCGGGGAGGTCCACGTGATCCCGCTCCCCGGTCTGGACCGGCGGTTGGTCGTCGTCGGGCTCGGCCCCGAACGCTCCCTGGACTCCGAGGAACTGCGGCGGGCCGCGGGCACGGTGGTCCGGCAGGCGCGGAGCCGGCGGCTGCGGTCCCTGGCCTTCCGGCTTGCGCTCTTCGCCCCGGGCCGGCGGGACCCTGTGCTCGCGTCGTCGGCCCTGGCCGAGGGGAGCCGCCTGGCCCTGTACGAGTTCACCCGGTTCAAACCTTCGGAGAGCCCGGCCACGGTCGAGCGGGTGGTGTTCTCCCTCGGGCCGGAGCACGGTCGCCTGCTCGCCCGGGTCCGGGGAGGCCTGGAGACGGTGGGGAAGCTCGCCGACGCGGTCCTCTGGGCCCGGGACATTGGCAACCTGCCGGCGAACGTGGCCAGCCCCGCCTTCCTCGCGGAGCAGGCCCAGGCCCTGGGGAAGGAGTTTGGCCTCAAGGTCACCGTCTACGACGAGCAGAAGCTCGCAGAGATGGGCTGTGGCGGGATCCTGGCCGTGGGGAGCGGCTCGGCCACCCATCCTCCCCGGATGGTGGTGGTGGAGTATCCGGGCCAGGGAGGGAGCCGGAGCCGGACCGTGGCCGTGGTGGGGAAGGGGATTACCTTCGACTCCGGGGGGATCTCCATCAAACCGGCCATGCACATGTCGGACATGAAGTTCGACAAGTCCGGGGCGGTGGCAGTCCTGGGGATCCTCCGGGTGGCGGCCGCGCTCAAGGTCCGCCCCAAGGTGGTAGGGGTCCTCTGCTGCGCGGAGAACGTGCCCTCCGGCAGTTCCTACCGCCCGGGGGACGTGGTCAAGACGTTCGGCGGCAAGACCATCGAGGTGCTGAACACGGACGCCGAGGGCCGGGTGGCGCTCTCGGACGGGCTCTCGTGGGTGAACGCCACCCATCATCCGGACGCGATCATCGACCTGGCCACCCTCACCGGGGCGTGCGTCACCGCCCTGGGGTTCGACTCGGCGGGGCTTTTCGCCACCGATGACGCCTTGGCCCGGGCCCTCCTCGCCTCCGGGGAGGCCACCGGGGAGCGGCTCTGGCGCATGCCCCTGAGGCCGGTGCACCATGAGATGGTCCGCAGTGACGTGGCGGACGTGAAGAACTCCCTGGAGGCCCCCCCGGCGGGGGCGATCACGGCGGCCGCGTTCCTGCACACGTTCGTGGGGGAGACCCCGTGGGCCCACTTGGACATCGCGGGCACGGCCTACGTGGGCAGCGGGGCGGCACGCTTCGCGCCGTCGTACGCCTCCTCGGGGTTCGTGGGCTTCGGCATCCGGCTCCTGGCCGACTACCTGCGGGCCCTCTGAGACAAAGGTCAGGAGTTCGGGACGATCTTGACCGACTCGCCCCCGTGGCGGCTGGCCCGGGGACGGACCTCGCAGAAGAGGGGGGTGGTGAACCCCCCTCCGGAGACCAGGCAGGTGCCGATGGGAAGCCCCTGGATGATCTCCGTCATCCCGTCGGTCAACCCTTCGATGCTCTGGGCAATGGCCCGGACGTCCAGCGGGTTGGTCACCTGCAGGATCAACTGGGCGCCGCACTGAGAGAGCACGCTCTTGTCCACCCGGGCCGGCCGTTGGCTCACCACGCAGAGCCCCAGGCCGAACTTCCGACCCTCGCTGGCGATGGTCTTGAGGATGCGGGAGGAGAGCGCTTGCCCCTGCTGGGGGCAGAAGTTGTGGGCCTCCTCCAGGACCAGGAAAAGGGCGGGGATCGCGCCGCGCTTCCGCTGGTCGAAGAAGCTGGTGGCCACCCGGGTCACGATGAGCTCCTGCACGTCCGGGGCCACCCCGCGCAGGTTCAGGATGGTCATCTTCCCCTGGACCACCAGCTCCTTGAGGCTGGTCCCCGTCGGGGCCAGGAGCCGGGTCTCGTCGATGTACTCCAGGCGCTGGGCGATGGCCTCGAAGAGGGCGCCGCCGTCCTCCCGGCCCCGGGCCAGGCGGATGAGGTCCTTGACCGTGTAGTCCTCGGTGCCCTGGCTGGCCTCCTCCAGGAGGGACTTCATGGGGGCCACGTACCCCCGGACATTGGTGATGCCCAGGAAGAGGAGGAGCTCCCGGGCGTCCAGGTGTCCCAGCGAGAAGGTCAGGGGACGCGCCTCGGCATTCAGCTTGGTGTCCGGGGAGAACTCCTGCACCTGCTCCTTGAACGACTGGGGGTCCACGTGGAAGCGGTCGGCTCGCTCCTTCGGGATGTGCTCGGTCTTGTAGCGGATGCTCCCGTACTCCCCGTGGGGGTCGATGATGACGCAGGTGACCTTGTGGCGGAGGAACTCCTCTAGGAGCACCCCGACCAGGTAGCTCTTCCCTCCGCCGGTCTTCGCGAGAACGCTCACGTGGCGCTGCACCAGGGCGTTGATGTCGAGTTCCACCTTGAGGTCGTGCCCCCGGAGCAGCCCGAGGTACGCCCCGGCGCTGCCGTTGGTCTTGAGGCCAAGGACCTCGGCGATCAGGGGCTCCTGGGCCCGGTGGACGGTGGCCCCCGGGGCGAACGGGATCTGGGGGACCCGGACCAGCCCTCCCTCCCGGTACCCGAGGATCCGAGCCTTTCCGTAGAAGGACTCCTGCACCTCCACGGACCCGCCGTGGACCATCTCCGTCGCCTTCTCCAGGCTGAGGTCGCTCCGGCGCTGGACGTCGTCCAGTTGGCAGAGGACATCCCGTCCCCTCTCGTCCTTCACGGAAAGGTACTCTCCCCGTTCCAGGGGATGGGCGAGCGTCAGACGGAACTCCCCGAGGCCGACGTCGCCATAGATCCGGCCCACCTCCTCCCCCGGCATGCTGGCGAGTCCCGCGGCCCGAAGCTCCGTGCCCCGATAAAGCCGTGACGTTCCACGGGGCCGGCGAGCCTTCCCAACGGGTCGCGGGTCCGAGGGGGGAGACGTCTTCGGCCAAGCCTTTATATGCCATCGAGAAGGTGGACGCCCGTCTTCTTGGTGGCGCGCCCCGTTCGGGCGCAGGTTCGATGGCGGACGCGACAGAGGAACTCGAGAAAAGGCGCACGGAAGCGAACCGGCGCGCCGACCAGTTCCGGGATGAGCGCGACCGCCTGAACGCCGAGGCCCGGCAGTGGGCCGACCGGCGCATGGCGATCATCGACGAGCTCAGGGCCAAGAGCTCGGAAGCTCAGGCCCATCGCCATGAGCGCGATGCCCTGAACGAGGGGGTCCGGGACGAGAAACGGGCCCGGGACGAGGCCAACCGTCAGTTCGAGGTCCTGGCGGAACGGGTCTCGGAGCTCAAGCGGACCCGGCAGGCCCGCAGCGGCGGGATACCCCTCTGGCGACTGCGCAAGGAGCTCAAGGAACTGGAGTTCCGGCACATGACCAGTTCCCTCACGAAGGAGGCCGAGACGCGCCTCCTGGGGGAGATCCAGCGGCTCCAACGGGAGATCCGGACGCAGGAGGAGAGCTTCCACCAGGACCCCGAGGTCGAGGGCGCCCTCCGGGAGTCCGAGGCCGCCCGGCAGGCGGCGGAGGAACATCATCGCCAGGTGGGAGCGCTCGCGGAGCGGGCCCAGAAGGAGCATGAGCTCATGGTCCAGCTCTTCGAGGAGGTGGACCGGCTGCGCCGGGAGGCGGATGAGGTCCAGGGGAAGCTTCTCGAGGTCAAGACGGCCAGCGACAAGGCACACCAGGCCCACATCCAGGCCATCGAGGAGGTCCGCGATCTGGAGAAGATGCTCCATGCGGCCCGGGCCCGGGCGTTAGGTCAGCCCGAGGTGGAGGAGCCTCCCAAGGAGGAGGACCTGTTCGCCCGGTTCAAGAAGGGAGGCAAGATCTCCACCGAGGACCTCATGGCCCTCCAGAAGAGCCCCCGGTAGGCGGGAGGCCCTTTCCATGGGGGAGGTTTAATACTCGTGGAAAGGTGATGAAGGTACGAGCATGCGATGGGTGAAGGTCAGCCAGGAGGAACTGGCCAAGATCAAGGACCTCTACGAAGGGGTCATGTCCCACGCCTGTCACGGGCTGTTCTTCCGGGAGGGGGCGGTGCTCGGCGCGGACCTGGCGGACGAGGGACTCCATGACCGCAACCGCTACTTTCCCACGGTCGCCGATATGCTTAAGTCCAGGGGGTGGGTCGAGGATATCCAGTTCTCGGACCAGGCAATCACTGCCCGAGGCAGCGTGGAGGTAGTCCAGAGTGACATCCCTACCTGTCACCGGCTCCGAGGGATCATCCGGGAGGTCTATGAACGGTACCGAGGGACCCGGGTCAATTGTACCGAAGAGGAGTGCGCCAGCCTGGGCAAGGACCACTGCAAATTTATCATCGAGGAGATCTGATTGAGGGGAGGAAAGGATGATGGCGGCAGGTAATGTGGGGGCGGTCATCAAGGATCTGAAGGGCCGCATCGGGGCCATCGCCTGCGCCCTGGTCTCCCGGGACGGCCTGGTCCTCTATGCGGACGTCCCTGCCGGGGTCTACACGGAGACCTTCGCCATCATGTGCGCCACGATCCTGGGGGCCGCCGCCACCGCTAACACGGAACTGAACCGCTCCCCTCCCGAGCGGATCGTCATCGAGGGGACGGACTCCCGTACCCTGATAGTCGGGAGCGGGAAGAAGGCGCTCCTGGTGGCCGTAGTGGACCAGGGCCAGGACACCAACCGGATCTTGGACGAGGTCATGAAGGTGGCCGACCAGGTCACCTCCGGTTGAGGTCCCCCGCGCGGGAGAGGGCCCCTCCTCACGCTTCCTGGGGCCGGTCGGCCCGGCTGTTCCCCCTCCCTTCTGGAGGGATGCGCCGGTCCGTCCCCAAGGCCGTGAGCAATCGGGTGAAGTACCCGGCCAATGCGGCCGCCAGCCGCGCATAGGCCAGGGGAGAGCGCTGGCTCTGGAGCATCTGGCGGTAGCGGTAGTGGGCCCAGAGCTGGCCGTGCTTCTCGGTCAACTGCTTGCGGCCGTACCCGTTCCAGAAGGCCTGCAGGAGGAAGCGGGGCAGCGTGGAGCGCATCTGGTGCAGCACCCGGGCCTCCGGCGCGTAGACGATGGTCGCGCCGGACCGGACCGCCCGGAGGTTCAGGTCGATGTCCTCGGCCGTGACGAACCGGTCGTCGAAGCCTCCGAGGCGGTCAAAGAGGTCCCGTTGGTAGCCCAGATTGCAGCTGGGGTAGGTCACGTCCTTCCCGCTCTGGTAGAGCTCCACCCGCTCCAGCCGGGAGAAGGCCTGGGGGCCGGTGGCGCCGGTCCTACCGGCCGCCACGGGCGCCTGGGAGAGCGCCTCGCGCATCCGGGCCAACCAACCGGGCTGGGCGATGCAGTCCCCGTCAATGAAGACCACCGCCGAGCCGCGGGCGTGGTGGACCCCCAGGTTCCGCCCCGCCCCCCGGTGACCCCGGGCGCGGAAGATCTGCAGGAGCCCCGGATAGCGGAAGGCGTACTCCTGGGCGATGGACCAGGTCCGGTCCGTGCTCAGCGCGTCCACCAACACGATCTCGAACGGGGGCTCCTGGGAGACCAGGCTCTCGAGCAGGGAGGCCAGATGGGCCTCCTCGTTCCGGACGGTGATGACGATGGAGAGGAAGGGGAAAGGCTCGCGGGCCTCACTTGGGGGCAAGTTCCATGACCACCACATCCCGGACGGCCCGCATGCTCTTGAAGGGAAGGATGAGGCGGTTCTCGGCGTCGGTCTGGAAGAGCCGGACCTCGATCTCGTTGTTGGGCTGGACCAAGACGTGCTGGATGTTCCCCGTGGTGGTGTCCACCACGAAATTGTCGATCATCCCGAGGATGTCGCCCTCGTGCGTCATGACGGTCTTGCCCCTGAGCTCGGTCAAAAACTTGCGCATATCTCCAAGGCCTCGGTCACCCGGAATCATTGTGGGCGCTTAGATAAGCGTTGTGCGACAGCGGAGCCAGGGGTCGGGCCTCCCCGGGGCCGGGAGCCGGACGGCCGCACCCGCCAGCGGAGGGGAACCGCGCGAAGGGCGAGAAACCTTAATAATCGGACCTTCGGTGGGTGGCCCTCCTCCACCATGGCTAGAGCATCCAAGGGGAACCCGGAGCTCCGTCTTCTCCTCCGGGAGGTCCACCGGCAAGGGCACGGGGCGACGACCGGTCTCTGGGAGGCCGCGGAGGCCCATCTCTCCCGCTCCCGGCACCACCGGCGTCCCGTGAACGTGGGTCACTTGGAACGGGTGGCGGAGGCCCAGGAAGTGCTGCTGGTGCCCACGAAGCTCCTGGCCTCGGGGCAACTGACCAAGCCTCTCACGGTGGGAGCCCTCGCCTTCTCCCCGGGGGCCCGGGAGAAGATCCAGTCCGCCGGGGGGAAGGCCCTGAGCCTCCCGGAGCTCATCGCCCAGCACGGCGACGGCAAGGGGGTGCGTCTCGTTGCCTGAGACCCCGTCTCCGAAAGGGCCTGCCGGGGGTCGGCCCAAGGCCCGGGACCCCGCGGGCGACGTTCCCCCTGCCCCCAAGGCTCCCGGGCCCGTCCGCCCGGCCCATCCTTCCCTTTCCTCCTTTCCCGTCACCCCCAAGGTCATCGACGCCTCGGGGCTGGTGCTGGGCCGGGCGGCCAGTCTCATCGCGCAGCGCCTGCTCAAGGGGGAGCATGTGGTCGTGGTGAATGCGGAGCGGGCCGTGGTGGTGGGCGGCCGGGAGTCGATCCTCGCCACCTACCGGGAGAGCCGCGCCCGCGGATCCGTCCGCAAGGGCCCCTTCTACCCCCGCCGCCCGGACCGGATCTTCCGGCGGACCGTCCGGGGCATGCTCCCGTACCGGCATGACCGGGGCCGGGAGGCCTTCCACCGGATCATGGCCTACGTGGGGGTCCCTGGGGAGTTCGCTTCCCTGCCCCGGGAGACGCTGGAGCCGGCCCGGGTGCGCCCCTCCCTCCGCCCTCCCCTGACGCTGGGCGAGATCTCCCGCCTCCTGGGATCGGTGGGCCCATGGTGAAGGCCCCGGCCGCGATCCTCACCAGCGGCAAGCGCAAGTCCGCCACGGCGCGGGCGGTGCTGACCCGGGGGCAGGGCCGGATCTGGGTGAACTCCCGTCCCCTGGAGCTTTTGGACCCCCCCATCGTGCGCTCCAAGATCCAGCAGCCGCTCTACCTCCTCGGTCCCCGGGCGTCCAGCCTGGACGTCCAGATCTCCGTGAGCGGGGGAGGGGTCATGGGGCAGGCGTCGGCGGCCCGTACGGCTCTGGCCCGTGGTCTGGTGGAGTACCTGAAGGACCCCGCGCTGGCCGAGATGTTCAAGCGCTACGACCGCTCGCTGCTGGTCAACGACCCCCGCCGCAAGCTCCCGAAGCTCCCGCAGGGGCGCGGTGCCCGGAAGCGGCGGCAGAAGTCCTACCGGTGAGAGGAGGAACGAGCCGATGATGGTCCCGGTCCGATGCTTCACCTGCGGCAACGTGGTGGGCCAGTACTGGGACACCTACCGGGAGCGGACGGCGCGGGGGGAGAAGCCCCGCCACGTGCTGGACGAGCTGGGCCTCACCCGGTACTGCTGCCGTCGGATGATGCTGAGCCACGTGGACCTGCTCGACGACGTGGGCCCGTACGGCTGAGACGGCGAAAGGCCCGCTGCGCCCACCGCGCGCCGGACGACCGCGATACACCGGTTCAGCGCAGGAGGCTACCGGGCAGGGCTCCCCCCTTCGGGGCGGTGCTCCCCACGGGCACCGGGGGGGAGAGGAAACGTCCCTCCTGGGAGACCTCCTCCAAGTCCCGCTGCTTCGGCTCCGGCAGCAGCAGGATGGTGAGGACGAGCCCCACCAGGGCGAGCACCCCGAGGACCAGGAAGAGGGTGCTCAATCCCCCGGTGGCGAGGATGTAGACATCGACGATGGTGCCGAGGGCGGCCCCGGTCTTCCCGCCGGCGGCGGCGATGCCGCTGCCCAGCCCCCGGGTGGAGACCGGGAAGACCTCCGGCGGGTAGACGAAGGTGGTGACGTTGGGCCCAAACTCGATGAAGAAGTAGCTCAGCCCGTAGACGGCCAGGAACTCGGTCAAGTAGGCGGCGGTGGCGAGCTGGTGGAAGGCCGCGATCAGAAGGAAGGTGACCGCCATGGCCGCGAAGCCGACCACCTGGATGGGCTTGCGGCCGATCCGGTCCATGGTGAAGGTGGCCAGCCAGTAGCCGGGCAGGGCGGCCACGCCGAAGATGAGGGCGTTGTAGGTGGCCGAGGCCTTCACCAGCGCGAGCCCGGTCACCGTGGAGGGGACCAGGAAGCCCGTGATGGAGGAGGCCATGATGGAGTTCCCGTAGAGCGCCCAGTCCATGAGGAACCAGGTCCCGGCGGTGCCGATGACCAGGAAAAGGAGCCTCCGGTCGGTGAAGAGCTGGGACCAGCGCGCCTTCACCACCCGGGGGGGTGTCGTGGAGCTCTCCGCGGCGAGGGAGAGGCCGGTGTAGCGCTGAAGGTCCTGGGCGGCCTTCCGGGTGTTCCCCCGCACGCCCACGGTGAACTTGGGGGTCTCGGGGAGGGACCGCCGCCCGTAGATGACGGCGGCGGCGGGGATCGCCCCGAAGGCGAACAGGAGCTTCCACATGATCGCCGGGGCGACCCCGGCGTAGAGGAGGCCCAAGACGGCGAGCGGGCCGGCCAAAAGCCCCAGGCTCTGCATGGAGAAGACCATCCCCACGAGCATCCCCCGGTTCTTCGTGTTGGAGTACTCCGCCATGATGGTGGAGCTGGTGGCGTAGTCCCCGCCGATCCCCACGCCCAGGAGGAACCGCCACGCGATGAGGATGAAGACCCCGTTCACCGGGGTCAGGAAGGCGCTTCCCAAGGCGCCGGCGACCAGGAGGACGAGCTCGAAGCCGTAGATGGCCTTCCGGCCGAGATAGTCCAGCAGGCGGCCGAAGACGAGGGCACCCAGGACGGCCGCCATGAGGGCGGTGGAGGCGACCAGCGCGGTCTCGGCGGTGGTGAGCTTGCTCCAGCCGGCCAGGGGCAGGATGGTGAGGATGCTCCCGATGATGAACAGGTCGTAGGCGTCGGTGAAGAACCCGAGCCCCGAGATGATCCAGGTCTTGAAGTGGAACCCCCGGGTCCGGGTCCGGTTGAGCCCGGAGAGGATGGCCTCCCTCCCGTCGCTCCCCCCGGGTGCGCTCGACATGGGGCCCTCGCCCTCGAGGACCGTCGGGCCCTATAAGAGCCGTTTCCCCGTATTCTCTATAGGGCTATATAGTGTACCAGCGACAAGCGGTGGTAAGGGGTGCGGGACCCCCCTGGCTCAATCGTCGTCGGCGTCCTTCCCCTTGGAGGCGCGGCGGGGAGGGGCGTCCTCGTCGTCGTCATCCTTGGCGGAGCCCTTCCCGCCCCGGGAGGTTCCCTTCCCTCCCCCGGTGCTGCTCCCCCGGGCCCGGCGCCGGTAGGCGAAGTAGACCAGGACGATGATGATGATCCCCGCCGCGGCCACGATCCCGTACTCCAGGTACTGGTTGGTCGGGCTCGGGTTCACCGTCACGGAGATCTGCGCCAGGTTCGCACCGCCGACGTAGTCCCCGGGGAACTCGTTCGTCGCGGTGGCGTTCGCCCAGAGCGCCCGGCTACCCGTGAGGTTCCCGGGGGCCGAGAACGTCACCTCGGCCCGAAGGGTCTGGTTGTGCTTGAGCGTGGCGAGACCGGTGAAGGCCACGGTGGAGTTCACCACCCCGTTGGTGTAGCCGTAGAAGCGCACCGCTGCCGGGGAACCCCCCACCAGGGTCCGGTGGCTGGTGGTCGCCGGCGAGGTGAGATAGAAGCTCACCGAGACGTTCTCCGCCACCGAGGAGTTCCCCCCGGCGTTGGTCACGTTGGCCCAGATGGTGTAGGACGACCCCACCGTGAGGCTCGTGGGGGTGGTGAAGTTGGAGACCTGCAGGACCGGCCGCAGGGTACGGTTCGGGGAGACCGTCAGCGGGAGGATTAAGGTGGCTTGGTTCCCGGCCAGGTCCGTTACCGTCAGGTTGAAGGTGTACGCCCCCTGGGCGGCGGGGAGCCAGACCGAAGGAGACACGTCGGTGGTCGCGTTGAAGTAGCGGGGGACGAAGCCCGACCCCTTGGAGTTGTTCACGGTCCAGCGGTACTCGGCGATCGAACCGTTTCCCGGGTCGTAGGAGTACTTGTCGATGAGGTTCACCTGGGCGGTCTCGTTCGCCCCTTCCACCACCGTGGTCACGTTCTGTCCCTTCGCGTTCTGCAGGCTCCCGATGGCGTCCGGCTTCTGGGTGTCGTTCACGAGCACCCAGAGGGTGGCGTTCGCCCGGTTCCCGCCGGCGTCATACAGCGTCTCGCTGACCCGGTAGACCCAGCCCTTGGTGGCGTACGTGGTGCCGTTGATCACGGTGTGGTTCAACCAGGCCCCCGCTCCCAGGAAGGCATAGGTGACGTTGGAATAGACCCGGGCACCGGCCCCCAGGGAGAAGTTGTAGGCGGCGTAGGTGGGCCCCGCGCTGATGTTCCAGATGGCGTCTGCGAGGATCCCCGGTACCGGGGCCCCCGGGTACAGCGTGTCCGTGCTCCCCGTGGCGTTGAAGCGCAGCGAGGTGGAATAGTTCACATAGGTGAATCCCAGGGTGTGCCCAGCGTTGAGCCAGTGGACCCCCGACGCGTTGGTGGCGATCTGGGGCGAGGGGGGTACCGAGTCCACGAGCACCCGGAACTTTGCCACGCTGGTCTGACCCCCGTTCGCCACCAAGGTCAGGGTCCCGGCGTAGCTGCCACCCTTCGTGTAGGTGTGGTATACCGTCACATTGGTGGTGTTGACCCCGGGGGTCCCGTCCCCGAAGGTCCAGCGGTAGGCGGTCACGTTGAAGGCGGATGGGACCTGGGAGTTCGCGGCCGAGAGGCTCACGTTCTGGCCCGCCCCCACGACCACGGTGTAGTTCGCCCGGGTGCTGTTGAGGACATTGTGGCTGGAGAAGGCGAAGTTGCTGGAGGTCACGTTCACGATGGCGGAGACGTTCTGGAACCGGTAGGCCGTGAACTGGGCGGTGGCGTTCAGGTCTGGTCCCGGGCTGTGAAGGGCGCTTAAGGTGAAGGCGGTCCAGGTGCCTCCCGGGCCCGCGGGGGTCAACCGGGTCCCGGCGGGGGCACTGGCGTGGGCCCCGAGCACGTAGTCCGGCGGCAGGACGACGGTGTAGTTCAACGCCTCGTCCGCGACCGGGTAGCGGAAGCCCAGGGTCAGGGTGTAGGAATCATAGCCGGACCGGAGCGCGGTGCCGAGGCTGTAGTTCTCGGTGGTCTGGTACCCCAGGGTCTGGGAACTGTCGAAGGCGGTGTTGGTGACCGCGGAGGTGTAGTTCAGGTGGAAGTTCCCGGTCTCCGTGAAACTGGTGCCGTTCACGGCGAGCCCCATCACGTCCGCCGGGTAGACCGGGCCGGACGACGCGAGCCAGCTCTGGAAGGCGGCGAACGCCCCGGCCGACGCGTTCACGGCCGGCGGGGAACCGAAGTCCAAGGCCATCTGGGTGTAGAGGTTCCCGACACTGGCGTTCGGGAGGGAGACGAAGGTGGAGCCCGGCGCGCGCGTGACCTGGCTGGTCACGTTGGCGACGTTGAAGCCCTGGGGGAAGGCGATGGTGGTGCTCTCCACGGTCGGAGGATGGGCCCCATAGGCCTGGACCGGGACCGAGAGGGAGAGGGTGGGGGAGCCGGCCGAGACCCGGAGGTACTGGGTCGCCGTCTGAAAGCCCTGCGGGGCGAGGAAGACCAGGAACTGGGTCCCCGGGACCCCCGGGTTCCCCGGCAAGAGGGAGGCGTAGGTCCCTGCCTGGAAGAAGTTCCCCGAGGTGGAGTAGGAATGATAGACCCCGCCGGTGCTGAGGTCGAACAAGGTGACGTTCGTGTTGTTGGTGATCGCGTAGCCGGTCGTGGGGAGCAGGTAGCCCTGCACCAGGTAGTTCGTGATGCTCAGGTTGGTCCAGGTGGTGCTTCCCACGCCGGGGACCACGGCCTGGGTGAAGTTGTAGCGCGGCGTGGAGGCCCCCGGGATGTTCGCCTGGGCGTAGACGGTCCAGGTCCCCACCGGCGCCGGCAAGCTGTAGGTCCCGGAGAAGGTCCCGTTGGAGATGACGAACCCGTCCTGGCTCGGGTCCCGGATCTCCACCACGGCGTTGGAGACGGGCCGGCCCGAGGCGTTCACGTCCCCCCGGATGGTGGAGGAGAGGAGCAGCGAGGAGAGCCCGGTGAGGTCCACGGGCCCCCCGGAGGCCAGGGTGGAGGCCGAGGCGTAGAACGTCTCCCGGGTGCTCTGGCTGGGGACCAGGTACTGCGCCGGGCTCACCGCCCGGTCCACCTGGGGAGGCACCTGCGCCGTGTACCAGCCCGGGGTGAGGTCGCAGGCGGCGCTGGAGAGGAAGAGCGCCTGTCCACCCAGGGTGGTGGTGGCGTTGCAGAGAAGGTCCGACCCCTTCTGGAAGAGCGTGACGTTCACCCCCGCGGGGGCGGGCGTGCTGGAGGCGTCCAGCGTGACCCGCACGGCGAGCTTGTTCGAGTTGGGGGCCGATGCGCTGGCGACCGGGACCACCAGACCGATGAGGACCAGGGCCACGGTGGCCAGGAAGAGCGCGCGCTTCGCGGGGGAGATCATTCTGGTTTCACTCCTTCAAGGGGGCTCCCCCTGACGGGGGAACGCGCGGTCCAACTTGACGGCCCTAATATATTTTGACCATGTGGGACCGACACAGGGCACCGGACGCCGGGCCCCCTCCCTCCGGCCGGCGGAGAGGCCGCTTTGGAGGGGTCCTTCACCGGTAGAGCACGTCCTCGTTGGGGCCGCCCTTGCGGCGCGTCAGCCGCAGCGCGGAGGTGGCCCGGGCGAACTCCTCGTAGAAGCGGAGCGTCTCCTGGTCCACTGAGGCGTGGGCCCGGGCCAGCGCGGCGTCGAAGTGGCGGGAGAGCACCTTCTTCGCCTGGGGATTCTCCCGGAGCGCCTCCACCCCGGCCTCCCGGCACACCGACGCCAGGTCGCTCCCCACGAACCCGTCGGTACGGGCGGCCAGCTCCTCCAGGGAGACGCCTTCCAGCGGCATCCGGGCGGTGTGCACCTTGAGCACGGCGAGCCGGGCCTTCGCGTCCGGCGGGGGGACGTAGATCAGCCGGTCGAACCGGCCGGTCCGCAGGAGCGCCTCGTCCAGGATGTCGGGGCGGTTGGTGGCCGCCAGGACCACCACCCGTTCCATGGACTCGAGCCCGTCCACGGAGGTCAACAACTGGTTCACGATCCGCTCGGTCACCCCGCTGGAGTTCTGGAGCCCGCGCTTCGGCGCGATGGCGTCGATCTCGTCCACGAAGACGATGGCCGGGGAGGCTTGCCGCGCCTTCTTGAAGATCATCCGGATCGCCTTCTCGCTCTCCCCCACCCACTTGCTCATCACCTCGGGGCCCTTCACGGAGATGAAGTTCGCTTGGCTCTCGGTGGCCACGGCCTTGGCGAGCATGGTCTTCCCGACGCCCGGGGGCCCGTAGAGCAGGATCCCCCGGGGCGGGTCGATCCCGAGGGTCTTGAACGCCTGGGGGTTCTTGAACGGGAGCTCGACGCTCTCCCGGAGGTCGGACTTGACGCGCTCGAGGCCCCCCACCTGCTCCCAGCGGACCGCGGGGACCTCCACCGCCACGTCCCGGAGGCTGGACGGCTCGATCTGCTTGAGGGCCTCCCGGAAGTCCCCGGGGGTCACCTTCATCCTCTCTAAGAGCGGCACCGAGATGGGCTTGTCAAAGTCGATCTCCGGCAGGTAGCGTCGGAGCGCCCGCATGGCAGCCTCCCGGCCCAGGGCGGCCAGGTCCGCCCCGACGAAGCCATGGGTGATCCCGGCCATCTCGTCCAGGAGTCGCTCGCGTTCCCGTTCGCTGGCATCGATGGGCATGCCCCGGGTGTGGATCTGCAAGATCTCCTTGCGCCCCTCCACCGTGGGGACGCCGATCTCGATCTCCCGGTCGAAGCGCCCCGGCCGCCGAAGCGCGGGATCGATGGCCTCCTCCCGGTTCGTGGCGGCGATGACGATGACGTTCCCTCGCCCGGAGAGCCCGTCCATGAGGGTGAGGAGCTGGGCCACCACCCGCCGCTCCACCTCCCCCACCACCTCGTCCCGCCGGGGGGCGATGGAATCGAGCTCGTCGATGAAGATCACGGTGGGCGCGTGCTTCTCCGCCTCCTCGAACTTCTCCCGGAGCTCCTTCTCGCTCTCCCCGTAGTACTTGGAGATGATCTCCGGGCCGGCGATGGAGATGAAATGGGCCCCGGCCTCGTTCGCCACCGCCTTGGCGATGAGGGTCTTCCCCGTCCCGGGGGGGCCGTAGAGGAGCACGCCCTTCGGGGGGGAGATGGCCAGGCGGTCGAACAGCTCCGGGTGCTTCAAGGGGAGCTCGATCATCTCCCGGACCCGGGAGAGCTTGTCCTTGAGCCCCCCGATGTCCTCGTAGGAGACCCGCGGCGTGCTGATCTCCACCTCGTTGACCGTCTCCGGACGGATGGTCACCGTGGTGTTGGGCCCCACCTGGACGATCCCCTTGGGGTTCGTCGCGACCACGAGAAAGAGCAGCGAACCGCCCATGAGGAAGACCCCCGGAACGACGAAGACATCCCCCCGGACGAAGGGCCGGCGGGCCAAGGCCTTCCCCACGAAGGACTCCAAGCCCGCCCCCAGGTCCATCTTCGGGGCCCCCGAATAGATGGGGGCGATGGTGATGGACTCCGCCACGGGACACTCGGCCCGGGCGACCTCCACCCGGTCCCCGATGGAGAGCCTCCCGTTCCGCCGGATCACGGCCTCCAGCCGTACCACCCCCCGTCCCTCGTCCTCCGGGAGGCCCTTCTGGACCACCGCGGCCGTGATCTTGCGCCCTCGGATCTCCACCGCGTCCCCCGGGGCCACCTTCAGCCGCTGGCGCGTGGCCTGATCCAGCCGGGCCAGCCCGAAGCCGACGTCGTTCTGGGCCGCCTCGGCCACCTTGAGGGTCACGCCATCCGACATGGATCGGGTCCCAGGGAGGCACCGTCGCTAAAAAGACCTCGCCGGAGCCCCCGTCCGAGGACTCGAAGGTTAGCTACTTCCCCCGGGGAACCCCTTCGGACGGACGATGGCCACCCCGCTTCCTCCCCCCGACTGGCTCAAGGGGCTGCTCCAGGGCGCCGGCTTCACCTTCGAGGGGCTGCCCGAAGGGTCCTGGAAGGCCTCGCGTCCTCAGGATGGCAAGGTTCTCGTCGGGGGCCCCGAAGCCGAACGGCGGCTCGTCGGGGGCCCCGAGGAGCCGGTGCCTTCCCGGGAGACCCTCTTCCTCTTCCTTCCCCGTCTCCCGCGGCAAAGGGAGCGGGAGCGGGCGAGCCGGGCCGGGCTTCACCTGCTCGCCCCGGAGACCCTCCTTAAGGACCTAGACCATCTCCTCTCCCTCGCGGACCCCCCGGAGCCTTCCCCAGCGCCTCTGGCCCCATCGCCTCCGCCCGTGGAGGCCTTCCCGGAGGCTCCTTCGCCCTTCCCTCCGGAGGTCTTCCCCCGAGAGCGGGTGGTGAGGCCCCGGGTCGGTTGGGACGACGCCCGGCGCTACGCCGAGGACCGGCTCCGCGGCTACCGGATCCGCCCCGTCTTGGTCCCGTTCTTCCTCTTCGCCTACCGGATCCGGACCCTTCCGGACCGGGACCCCGCGGGTCCTTACTTCTGGGCCGCTGCCCCGGCCATCCCCGGCGACGTGGAGTTCTGGTCGCCCCGCGAGCGGGAGCTCGTACCGCAGATCCCGGGGGAATGGCGTCGCCTGCCCGGGACCCGGGAGGAGGGGGAGAGTCGGGCCCGGGCGCTCTCCGCCGCCCGCGAACGGCACGGCCGGGTCGTGGAACGCGCCGAATGGCGGGGCGGGCTTCTGGTGATCGACCGGACCCTGGGGGCGCTGGGGATGGAGGAGGTGGAGATGGGGGACGGGGCCCTGGTCTGGGTCCCGCACTGGCTGCTCGACGGGCTCAACGGTCGGATCATCCTGGACGCGGGGACCGGCCTGCCGGCCTCCCTCGACCCGGGCGAGGGTCCCACGCCCTAGGGGGAAGGTCTTAGGAGCCGGCCCCTTCCCCCGCCCATGCTCCTCCGACAGTTCCGGATCGGGCCGTACCAGAACTTCACCTACATCGTCGCGGACCGGGAAGGGGGGGAAGGGGTGGTCATCGACCCCTCCTTCGGGCTCGAGCCGGTGCTCGCGGAGCTGGACCGGCTCTCCCTCTCCATCCGCTACGTCCTCAACACGCACAGCCACCCGGACCACGTGGCAGGAAACGACGAGATGCGGGAACGGACGGGGGCGAAGGTGGGGGCCTACAAGACCGCGCCCCTTTCCCTGGACCGAAAGCTGTCCGACGGGGAGGTCCTCACCGTGGGCGGGATCCCGACGACCGTGATCCACACCCCCGGCCACACCCCGGACAGCGTGCTGTATCTGTTCGAGGGCCACGTGGCCACCGGCGACACCCTCTTCGTGGGCGAATGCGGCCGGACGGACCTACCGGGGGGGAGCTCCGAGGCCCTCTATGACAGCCTTTTCGGGAAGGTGGTGCGCCTGGACGACGCCACCGTGGTCCTTCCGGGCCACGACTATGGCCCCACGCCGACCTCCACCATCGGTCGGGAGCGATCGGAGAACTACGTGCTGCGTCCGCGGACGAAGGAGGAGTTCGTCCGGTTCATGCGGACTTGAGAGTGGAAGCCCCCTCGTTCCGGGCCATCGGGCTCCGCCCCCCGGCGGAGCGGTCCCCCGCCCCTCGTGAGGTCGTGTCGGCCCTTCAGCAGGTCTCGAAGGGATCCCCCTCCCGCGGACCGGGAGCCTTCGCTCAGCTCGTGGACGCCGAGGCGGTGGCCGGCCCCCGGCATCTCTCCCTGGCGGTGCTCCGGGCCGAGCGGGCTCGTCGGCAGGGCCGGGTCCGGCTCAAGGACCCCGGGGCGGCCTTCCTGCTCTACCTCTCCGGGACTGACCAGTTCTCGGAGGCGGTCCGCCGGGCAGGGATCTCCGAAGAG
>JAKAVY010000029.1 GCA_021827405.1 Thermoplasmata archaeon | reverse complement strand
ACCCTCACGAACGGGGACGCCCATTTCCT
This sequence comes from Thermoplasmata archaeon, assembly GCA_021827405.1. Lineage (GTDB taxonomy): Archaea > Thermoplasmatota > Thermoplasmata > Lutacidiplasmatales > UBA184 > JAKATE01. The sequence goes on along the minus strand of JAKAVY010000029.1, from coordinate 25,868 downwards.
GGACCCCTGGGGGACCATCCCCTATGCGTTCCTCGCTGGCGCCAGTGCCGGGCAGGTCGGGGTCTTCGTGAACGTGACCCTGAATGGCTCCGCGGTACAGAGCGAACCGGTCCTGGTCACCCTCGTCTCCACGTCGTTGCCGACGCTCGTGGCCCTGAACGTGACCCCGCCTTCGACCCGCCTACTCCAGGGCGGCGTCCAAGATTTCCAGGCCACGCTGGTCTGCTCCACAGCCTGCCCCGGGGGGATCCCCATCCTCTGGAGCTACGCGGGGTCCCCTTCCTCTGTCGGGAGGTACAACTCCACCCAGGGGGCGGAGGTCGCCTTCACCGCCGGGTCCGCGACCGGACAGTTCACCCTGGTGCTCTCGGCCTACCTCGGCAACCGGTCGGTCGGCAACAGCATCTCGCTGGACCTGCTAGGAACGGCGAACTACCCGCTGGTCCAGGTGAGCATCTCCCCCTCCACCTCCTCCACCATCCCCGGCGGGACGGTCAACTTGACCGCCGTTCCGTATTGCATCGCCGGCTATTGTGCTGGAGGCCCCATCGAGTACAACTGGACGGTCTCGGGGGCCTTCGGCAGCCTCCGGTCCTACAACACCTCCCGGGTGACCTTTGTCGCGGGGACCCTCTCCGGCTCGGAACAGGTGAGGGTCTACGCCTGGCAGGAGGGGTACTCGGCCGAGAGCCCCGCCGCCACGATCACCGTGTCCGCCTCCCTGATCTCCCTGACCTCGGTGGCCATCGACCCGGCGAGTTCGAACCTGGCCATCGGGGGCGCAGAGCTCCTCTCCGCCATCCCGGTCTGCACGAGCTCCCCCTGCCCCGCCGGCATCCATTACACCTGGGGCCTGATCGGGACCGACGGGCACCTCAACCCGCAGTTGGATCCCTCCACCGAGGCCTTTGACGCCGGGGGGACGAGCGGACAGGACATGGTCCGGGTCCAGGCCACTTTGAATGGGTCCTCGAGGGTTGGGTTCGCGAACGTCTCCATCTCGGGCTCTTCGACCCCGGGGGGCTCCTCCTCCTCCTCCCCAGGGGGATCCGGCGGGTCGCTCCCGCTGATCGCCGGGGGAATCCTCGCCGTCGCGGTCGTCCTGGGGGTCTTCCTCTTCCTGGTATCCCGTCGGAGGCGCGGACCTGGGCAGCCTCGACAGACCCCGGACGGGGGCGTTCCCCCGCCGGCCCCCCCGCCAGGGGCAGGCCATCCTCCTCTCCCGCCCCCCCCGCCGTTGTAGGACCGGAGCCTCCCGCGTCGGCCGGCCCCGGCGGTCGGGGAGGGTACCGTTGCGTGCGGCCCGCGCTTGGGAGCGGGTGGGAACGTCATCGGGAGGCCCGAAGGTCTCGGAAGCGGGGTTCGTTCGCGTCCTGGGATCCCTAGTGGGGCCTCCCCTCCGACCGGCCCCGATTTCCGGCGAGAACGGGGGGATTTGGATCGCGAAAAGGGCACCGGCGGAGGGTCCCAGACGAGCCCGTTGGCTTCGCCGAGAAGCCTTAATTAGCGCAGGCGAACCTCCGCCCTCCGCGCCCCGATGGTCTAGCGGTCCAGGATCACGGTCTGTCGAGCCGTGGGCTCGGGTTCAAAGGGGGTGGAGCCCGGGGGCTCCGCTCCGGAGACTCCCGATCGGGGCGTCGCCAGCCTAAAGGAGGGGACGCGTCCGAGCCCTCAGGTGCCCTTCCAGCTCCTCCGGGGCAAGGACCCCGTCCGGGGTGATGAACCCCCGGACGAACCGATGGGGCGTCAGATCGAACGCGGGGTTCCGGACCGGAGAGCCCTCCGGGGCCGTGGCGATGCCGGCAAAGTTCCGTACCTCCTCCCCCGAGCGCTCTTCCACCGGGATCTCGTCCCCCCGGCGGAGGGTCTCATCGAAGGTGCTCCAGGGAGCCGCCACGTAGAAGGGCACCCCGTTCTCCCGGGCCAGGACCGCCTTCTCGTACGTCCCGACCTTGTTCGCGAAGTCCCCGGAACGGGTGATCCGGTCCGCGCCCACGATCACCAGGTCCACCTCCCCCCGGCCGAGGAAGTAGCCGGCCGCGTTGTCCGCGATCACCGCGTGACGGATCCCCTCCTGCTGAAGCTCCCAGGCCGTGAGCCGGGAGCCCTGCAGGAGCGGGCGGGTCTCGTCGACCCAGACGAAGGGATCCCGCCCGGAGAGGAACGCCACCCGGATCGGGGCGAGGGCGGTCCCCCAGGCCACGGTGGCCAGCGCGCCCGCGTTGCAGTGGGTGAGGACCCGGGCCCCCGGGCCCACCAGGGGCGCCCCCACCTCTCCAATGGCATGGCACTCCTCCACCACCCGCCGCTCGTACGCCGCGGCGGCCGAGAGCGTGTCCTGACCTGCCCTCCACACCCGCTCCACCTCGGCGATCCCCACGAACAGGTCGTGAGCCGTCGGCCGCGTCCCCCGGAGGATCCCGGCCGCCTCGTCCACGCCGAGCCCGTCCGCCCGCTGGCCCAGGACCATGCCGTAGGCGGCGGCCACCCCCAGGGTAGGGGCTCCCCGCACGGTCAGGGTACGGATCGCCTCGGCCACCTCGGCGAGATGTCCCAGGGTCCGACGGACGATCGCCCCCGGTAGCTGCCGCTGGTCGAGGACCACCAACGACCCCTCCACCCAGGAGAGCGCCCGAACGCCGGGGGAGGAGCGGGACGGGGGAGGGCGCTCTATCTCAGGCATCGAAGGTATGGAGAAGGTCGAGCCAGGGGGGATCCACCAACCGGGGGGACGCGACCGTCTCTTCCAAGGGCACGCTCAGGATCCGCTCTCCCCGGAGGACGGCCACCTCTCCGAACCTCCCCTCTTCGATGAGGTCCGCGGCCTTCACCCCCAGACGGACCGAGAGGATCCGGTCGAACAGGGTCGGCGGGCCGCCTCGCTGGACGTGGCCGATGACCGCGCTGCGCGCTTCCACCCCGAGGCGTCGTTCCAGGAGGCTGGCCAGGGTGGCCCCCACCCCCCGGTCCTTCAGCAGTTCGTGCCCGAAGTCGTCCTTCTCCCCGGGGACGCCTTTGAGCCCTGGGGCCACCTCCGCCCCTTCCGAGACCACCACCAGGGCGTAGCCCCGGGCCTCCACGGCCCGGCGGGCCGAGGCACAGAGCCGTTCCTCCTCGAACGGTTCCTCCGGCAGGACGGTGAAGTCGGCTCCCCCTCCCAGGCCCGTGGCGAGGGCCACCCAACCGGCGTGACGGCCCATCACTTCCAGAACGATGACCCGGTGATGGCTCCGGGCGGTGTCCCGGAGACGTTCCAGGGCCTCCAGGGAGACGCTGCTGGCCGAATCGAACCCGAACGTCCAGTCCGTGCCCTTAAGGTCGTTGTCCATCGTCTTGGGGACCCCCACCACCCGGCCTCCGCGCCGGTGGAGCTCCCGGGCCGCCCTCAGGGTGTCGTCTCCCCCCATGGCCACCAGGCCATCGATCCGGAGGTCCGACAGGGTGGCCAGGAGCCGGGAGGCATCCTCCTCCCTCTTGAACGGGTTCGTTCGGGAGCTCCCGAGCAGGGTGCCGCCTTGTCCCATGGCCTCGAGAAGGTCCGTCCGGGCCAAGGGCCGGTGACGGCCGTCGAGCAGGCCCTTCCAGCCATCCAAGAACCCGACCACGGAGTGACCCCGCCCCGTGGCCCGGTAGACGAGCCCCCGGATCGCGGGGTTGAGCCCCGGGCAATCGCCGCCGCCGGTCAGGACCCCGATCCTCACGCCGCTCCCACCTCGAAGTACTCCCGGGGGGCCGTGGTGAGGAACTCGTACCCCTTCGCGGTGACCAGGATGTCGTCCTCGATCCGTACCCCGCCCAACCCCCGCACGTAGATCCCCGGTTCCACGGTGACCACCATACCGGCCTCGAGGACCTCCTCCGTCCGGGGATTCATGGCGAAGCCGTCATGGACCGCCAGGCCCACGGAGTGCCCGAGCCCGTGGTTGAACTTCCCCTTCCAGGGGGAATCGTCGACGACCTTTGCCGCGGCCAGGTGAGGCTCCTTGGCCGGGACCCCGGCCCGGATCGTCGCCAGGGCCGCCTGCTGGGCCTCTTCCACCTTCCGGTGGATCGCCTTGAGCTCGGCGGGGGGCTTCCCGAAGGCGTAGCTTCGGGTCAGGTCGGAGCAGTACCGCTGATAGAGCGCGCCGAAATCGCAGACGATCCCCATCCCCCGGTCGAGCCGGGCGGAGGTCGGGGAGAAGTGAGGCTCCGCCCCGTGGGCCCCGAACCCCACGATGGTGTCAAAGGACCTGCCCGCCGCCCCGTGCTTGTTCATCAGGTTCTCCATCTCCCCCGCCAACTCCAGCTCCGTCATGCCCACCCGCAGCAGGCTCGGGATCTCCTCCGCCACGCGGCTGACGATCTTGCCCGCCTGTCGGAGCCGCTCCACCTCCCGGGAGTCCTTCACGGCCCGGGCCCGGCGCACGGCATCGGAGACGTCCAGGAACTCCGCGTCCGGGAGCTCCTTCTTCAAGTGAAGGAAGTTCTCGTGGGTCAGGTCGTGATAGTTCAATCCGACCCGGGGGGTCCCGGAAAGCGCCTTCCGGATCTTCTCCGCCTGGTCGGCGCGGGTGCTGAAGGTCTCCACGGTGAGCTCGGGGGTGGCCCGGGCGCTCTCCGCCTCCAACTCGGAGGAGAAGAGGGTCAGCGCGCCGTCCGGGAACCCCACGGCCACGCATCCTTCGAACATCCCGCTGGCCACGTCCGTGGCGTAGAGCAGAGCCTTGTCTAACAGCGGCTCGACGGAGTTCATCAGTAGGATAGTGTCCACCGGGGTCTTGGCGTGGGCGAAGATCCGTTTCACTCGGTCGCGCATGACGGCCCCGAGCCGGGGTCGGGGTTTGAAGGTTTGGTCCCCCCGGTCCCCGGCCGCCCTCAACCTTCGGGGGCCGGGGAACTGCGCCTACGGAGATCCTTCCAGGAGAGAAGGAGCTCCCGGGCCGCCTTCACTTCGTCCACCCGGCCGACGGAGAGGTTCTGGGGGGCGGCGTGGAGGTTCTCGGGGGTGTCCTGGACCGAACGACGGAAGGCCTCGAAGAAGAGGTCCAGCTCCCTCTTGGACTCGGTCTCCGGAGGCTCCACCATCAAGGCCTCCTCCACGAGGGCGGGGAAGTAGACGGTGGGGGCGTGGACCCCTTCGTCCAGGAGCCGCTTGGCCAGGTCCAAGGTTCGGACCCCCCGCTCCTTCAACGGAGCCCCCGAGAGCAGGAACTCGTGCTTGACCAGCGGGGAGAAGGGACGGGGGAGCAGCTCGCCCAGCCTCCTGGCCAGATAGTTGGCGTTGAGCACGGCCCTCTCCGTGACCGCCGTCAGCCCGCTCTCCCCGTGGGCCAGAAGGAAGACGTAGGCGCGGACCAGCAGCCCCACGTTCCCGAAGGCCGTCTTCACCTTCCCGATGGACCGGGGGAAATCGTAGTCCCATCGGAACCGGTCGCCCTCCCGCTTTATCCGCGGGACCGGGAGATAGGGGGCCAGCCGCTCCCCCGCGCAGAGCGCTCCGTCGCCCGGCCCGCCCCCGCCGTGGGGGGTCCCGAAGGTCTTGTGGAGGTTCAGGTGGGCCACATCGAAACCCATCTTCCCGGGGTGGGTCTTCCCCAGGATGCCATTGAGGTTCGCCCCATCGTAGTAGAGGATGGCCCCCGCCTGGTGCACCTCGTCGGCGATCTCCAGGATCTCCTCCTCGAACAGGCCGGCGGTGTTCGGATTGGTGAGCATGAACGCCGCGGTCCTCGGCCCGAGCTCCTCGCGGAGCGCCCGGGCCCGGATGAGCCCCCGATCGGTGGCCAGCTCCCGGGGCGTGAACCCGGCCATGGACGCGGACGCCGGGTTCGTGCCGTGCGCGGTGTCCGGGAGCAGCACCTCCGTCCGTTCCGTCTCTCCGCGTTCCTCGAAATAGGCCCGGGTCATGAGGAGGGCAATGAACTCCCCGTGGGCGCCGGCCGCGATCTGAAGGCTCACGTGGGGGAGCCCGGTGATCTTGCCCAGCGCCCCTTCCAGTTCGTAGAGGAGCTCCAGAAGGCCCTGCACCGTCTCTTCCGGCTGGGCCGGGTGCGCCCCTAGGAGCGCGTCCCGCCGGGCGAGCAGCTCGGCCACCCGGGGATTGTACTTCATCGTGCAGGACCCCAGCGGATAGAACGCGGTCTCGATGCCGAAGTTCATCTGGGAAAGGCGGGTGAAATGCCGCGCCAGCTCGAGCTCCGAGAGCTCCGGCCAGGCGAGCGGCGCCTTCCGTCGGAGCCCGGCGGGCACGCCCTCCAGTTCTACGGGGTCGGTCCCCGCCGGTTCGCGGATCTCCCAGATCAGCGGCTCATCGTAGCGGGCCTGGCGGAAGGTCATCCCCCCTCCCGGTCCTGGAGGACCTCCTGGGCGGCGGCCGCATAACGGTCCAGGGACCTCCCCGAGGTGGCGGGTCCTACGGCCGCCATGTAACCGGGGAAGAACGGAGGAGGCGAGCCCGGGCGAGGGTCGTAGAGCGGCACCCCCCCCAGGATCCCCCGGGAGAGCAAACCCCTAAGGAAATCCTTCACCGCCAGGGCGGAAACCTCGACGGGGACCTCGTACAGGAAGGGCGCGGAGAACCGGGGAGCGACCAGGCCCGGGAGCGTGCCCAGCCGGCGGGCCAACTCGTGGGCCCGGGCGGTCATCGCTCCCGCCATCCGGGCCAACGTCCGGGGCCCCATCGCCGAGGCGTAGCCCAGGAAGGCGAGGGTCATCAGCGCTTGGTTCGTGCAGATGTTGGAAGTGGCTTTGGACCGTCGGATGTGCTGCTCCCGGGTCTGCAGGGTCAGCGTGAAGGCGCGACGGCCGGTCGGGTCCGTGGTGGCCCCCACCAGCCGGCCGGGGAGGTGCCGCAGGTCCCGACGCCGGGCGGCCATGAGCCCCAGGAGCGGCCCCCCGTACGAAGGGGGGATGCCGAATCCCTGCCCTTCCCCGACGACCAGGTCCGCCCCCCACTTCCCGGGGGGATCGAGCACGGTGAGGGCCAACGGGTCCGCGCTCACCACCCAGGGGACGTCCCCGAGGATGCCCCGGAGGCGAGGGAGGTCCTCCTGGAGGAGGCCCCAGGAGTCCGGGTACTCCACGAGGACCCCAAAACAGTCGTTGCGGGCCTCCCGTTCCAGGAAGCCCAGGTCCAGCCGCCCGGTCCGGGAATCCTGGGGGATCTCTTTGAGCCGCGCGCCCGGGCCGCGCGCATAGTTCGAAAGGATGCTCTTCCTCTCCCAGCGCAGGCTCTGCGGGACGAGGAAGTACCGGCCCTCCCGGAGCCTCCGGGCCATGAGCAGAGCCTCCCCCAGCGCCGTGTCCCCGTCATAGAGCGAGGAGTTCGCCACCTCCATGCCCGTGAGCTCCACCCAGAGGGACTGGAACTCGAAGAGCGCCTGGAGCATCCCTTGGCTGGCCTCGGCCTGGTACTGGGTGTAGGAGGTGTAGAACTCGGACCTCTGGAGGATGCCATCGACAACGGCCGGCGAGGGGCGGTCGTAGAGCCCGCTTCCGAGGAAGGAGTCCAGACCCTTGCGGGGCTGGTTCTTCTCCAGGAGCCGGTCCACCGCGGAAATGACCTCCGGCTCCTCCAGCGGACCCGGGAGCCCCAGGGGCCCGACCCGGGCCGCCGCGGGGATGTCCCGGAAGAGCTCGTCGGTCCCGGTCAAGCCAAGGGCTGCGAGGAGCTGGGGGTTCTCCCGCTCCGGGTCAGGAATCCATCGGACCAAGTGGGCCCTCGGTTAGCCGGCCAGCGGAACCGGTGTTATAGGGTTTTGCGCAAAGGAAGGCGGACCCTGGGGGTGGAGGAGGGCCGGGGCCGGGCCCCGGTGGCTTGCCCGCCGGACCCCTCCCCCCCAGTATCTCCTTAACCCCTGGAGGCCCTCGGAAAGGACCTCATGCCGGCCGACCGCAGCCGCCCCGGGACCCCGTCGTCGCCTCGCAGGTCCCCGCGGCACCCCCCGGGTCGGCCGGCGGGGCCCCCCCATCCGTGGGCGGACGCCCTCCTCGAGATCGCGTTCCACCGGGCCTCCAAGGCGGCGGGTAGCGGGGACAGTTCCCTGAACCGCCGGCGGAGCCAGGCCCACCGGAAAGTGGCCCGGAGCGCCGCGGTCCTCCTGCGTCAACTTCGCCAGGCCGAGGGCCCCCTCCACCGGCTGGAGGACCTCAGCGGTTTCAGCCGGGCCCTGTTGGAGGACCGCTACGGACCGGGCGGCATCGAGAGGAGCCTCCTCCGCGTCCACCGGGCCCAGGAGCGGCTCCTCGGGTTCCGGACCGAGGAGGAGAAGCGACTGGCCCGCGCCGACGCCCCGTACGCCTTCGGGGGATCGGTCCGACGTTTCTATGGGCGGGCCGCCAGCGTGCTCTTCGAGGTGGAGCGGGACCTGGCCCGGCTGAAGGAGGCCCAGGCGCTCTTGGCGGACCGGCCCGGCCTGGGGGGGGCGCTTCCGGCGCTCCCGGTGGTGGGGTACCCGAACGTGGGGAAGTCCTCGTTGGTCACCCGCCTGACCCGGGCGAGGCTCCGGGTGGCCCCATACCCTTTCACCACCCTCACCACCGCGGCGGGCCACCTGGCCCTCCGTCCCGGGGTCCAGACCCCCCTGGTGGACACGCCCGGGCTTCGGGAGGCCGAGGGCCGGTCCTCCCACGCCGCGGAGCGGGAGGCTCTCCTCGCCCTGGAGCACTCCGGCCCGGTGGCGCTGTTCCTCTTCGACCCTTCCGGCCGCTGTGGCTGGTCCATGGAAGAGCAGGAGGCCCTCCTGACACGGCTGAAGGAGCGCTTCCCGACCCGCCGCTTCGTGGAGGTCGAGAACAAGGCGGACCTTACCCGCACCGCCAGCGGACGCCGGAAGATCTCCTGCGAGACCGGAGAGGGACTCCCCGGGCTGGTGGAGGAGCTCCGTTCCCTCGTACGGGAGACAGGGGGAGAGGCACTTCCTCCGTTGCCCCCCCTCCGGGAAACGCTGGACGAGGTCCCTGGACGGGAGCCGGGCGCTGCTCAGACCCCTCGCAATGGATCCCGTTAGTTCGGACCCGTCGGGTCCCCCCGCGCATCTGTCCCGGCGTTCCCGGCCGCTTGCCCTCGCCCGGGAGAGGACGGTCTTGGGGGCTGCGCTCCCCGCGGGAGGTGCCGCATGAGCGCTTTGGACCGCCTTGGGGGAGCGCGACGCACGGTGGGACTCCTCTACCTCACGCGGACCCTGAGAGGGTTCGGCCTGGGCGGGATCTCCGTGGTACTGGCGATCACCCTTGCCCAGGCCGGGTATTCCCCGTTCCTCGTGGGCCTCTGGGTGGGCATCGGGCTGGGGGGAGCCTCCCTCTGGTCCTGGGGGGCTCCGCACGCGGAAAGAAGGCTGGGGAAGAGGGCGACCTTCCTTCTCGCCGCCGCCGCCCTGGCCGGCGGAGCGGCCCTGTTGTTCCTCGCCCCCCGCTCTCCGGGCCTGGTGGTCGCCGCGCTCCTGTTGGGGGGGATCGTGGCCAGCGGGTCGGACCTGGGGGCCCTCCCGACGCTGGAGCAATCGACCCTGGGGGGCCTCTCCCGGGCGGAGGACCGGACGCGGCGGTTCGTGGAATACAACCTGCTCGGGTACGTCGGGCTCGCTTTGGGGGCCCTGGCGGCCGCCCCGCTGAGCACCCTCTCTCTGCTCCCCCGCCTCGCGGGCGGGCCCCACGAGGCGGTCTTCCTGCTCTATGCCGCCATCGGAGTGGGTCTCTTGCCGGCCTACCTCGCCCTTCGCCTCCCTTCCTCCGCGAGGACCTCTCCCTCCTCCCCCCTCCTCGGCCCCCAGAGCCGGGGCCACGTGCTCTGGCTCTCCGCCCTCTTCTCCGTGGATGCCTTTGGGGGGGGGATGGTGGCCAACAGCTTGGTGGCCTACTGGCTGGAGATCCGGTTCAATCCGTCCCCGCTCTTCCTCGGGTCGATCTTCTTCCTCTCCAGTCTGGCCGCCGGCCTTTCCCTCCTCTTGGCCCTTCCCATGGCCCGGCGCCTCGGCCTCGTCCGGACCATGGTCTTCACCCACCTGCCGTCCAGCCTCCTCCTCGCGTTGGTCCCGTTCGTCCCGTCCCTCCTGGGCGCGGCCGGGGTCTGGGTGGCCCGGGCGACCCTCTCTCAGATGGACGTGCCCACCCGGCAGTCCTTCGTCCAGGCGGTGGTCGCCCCGGAGGAGCGGACGGCGGCGGCCGGATACACCACGGCGGCCCGTAGCTCCACGGCCTTGGGGGGGCCGATCACCGGCCTCTTCCTGGGGTTGGGGGGGCCGTTCCTGGCCGGCCCGTTCCTCCTGGCCGGGAGCCTCAAGGGGGCGTATGACCTGGCGCTCTTCCAGCGCTTCCGGGATGTCGTACCCCCGGAGGAGCGGACCCCCGCGAGTCGCTCCCGGTGAACGACCCCGGCCCTCACCCGTTCAGAGGGTGAGGTCCTCTCCCTTCTTGGGGAGGACCACGGTGTACTCCTTCGCCAGGGACTCCGCCAGGCGCTCCCGCTGGTCCCCGTGCATCAAGACCACCTTCGAAGGGTTCACCTTGCGCACCAGGGCGACCAGGTCCGAATGCCCGGCATGGGAGGAGAAGTCGAAGGTCCTCAGCTGCATCTTGGGGTGGATCTGGACCCCCGCCACGGTCAGGGTCCCCCGTTCCACCAGCTGGCGGCCGTTGGAGTCCTCCACTTGGAAGCCCACCAGGAACACCGCGCTGGTGGGGTCCTTCTGCCGCAACCCCAGGTAATGGAGGACCGGTCCCCCGTCCAGCATGCCGCCCGTGGTCACGATCACCTCGGCCCGCTCCTGGGCCGTGGCCCGGTCGCGGGGATCCTCCACCACGTTCACCTTCTCCAGCGCCCGTTCTAAGGACCGCCGGTCCCGGAGGTACCCCGGGGCGGCATCCAGGTAGAGGTCGTTCACCTTGCGGCCCATCCCATCGACCCAGACCTCCAGTTCGGATTCGGCCAGTCACATGAGCACCTCCTGGGTCCGGCCGACGGCAAAGGCCGGGACGATCACCTGCCCGCCCCGGGAGACCACCCCCTCCACCTCGGCGACGAACCGGCGCTCCTCCTCCTTCCGGTCCGGGTGTTCCCGGCCAGCGTAGGTGCTCTCCATCACGAGCACGTCGGCCTTGGCCGGCTCCGCCCCCTCCACGAGGTGGGTGGCGATGGAGTTGACGTCCCCGGTGAAGAGGAGGTCCTTGGAACCCCGGTACCGGAACATGGTGGCCCCGGGAACGTGCCCCGCCGGGACGAGGTCCACTTCCAAGCTGCCCTGCCGGAACGTCTCCCGGCGGCCGAGCCCCAACGCCTCGTGCACTACCCGGCGCACGTCCGGGAGCGTGAAGCGCTCCGGGTAGTGTTCCGACCGGGCCACTTTGAGGGCATCGGTCAAAAGCAGTTCCATGATCTCCCGGGTGAGCTCCGTGGTCACCACCCGGGTGGACCCTCGTTGTGCGAGGACCGGGGTCATGCCGGAATGGTCCAGGTGGCAGTGGGACAGGAAGCAGAACTCGACCCCCCGGGGAACGGGAAGGGGGTACTCGGGCGGCCGCGCCGGGGTCATGCCGTAATCGAACAGTACCTGGTGCGTCCCGTCCTTCACCACCATGCCGAGGGAGCCCACCTCGTCGGCCCCCCCGAGAAACCGGATCTCCACGTCTGCCGGAAGCTCCAGGTCTCATAAGCGTGACCTTCATTCCACACGATCGTCCGCCCCCGTCCCCGGCTCTCCGTCCCGGGAACGGAGACGTCCCGGGGCCGGGAAGGGTCCGGCTCCCTCGGCCGGGGGAGAGAAAGGTTATGGCGCACGGAACAGGTCACGACCCCATGGGCCCGGAGCGCGGATCCTCTCAGGAACTGGAGACCCTGGTCCGGATCGGGGACGCCGTTCAGGAGACCTTCCGGGAGGCCAGCCGGTCCCCCCAGCAGGCCCGGGAAGTGGGGATGGGGGCGAGCGGGAACCCCACCGCCGAGCTGGACCGGGTGGCGGAGGCCCGCGTCCTTTCCTGGCTGGAGCACGAGAACGTCTCCTGGAACCTCCTTTCGGAGGAACTCGGCTTCGTGGACCGCGGGGGCGAGGATGTCCTGGTGGTCGATCCCGTGGACGGAAGCCACAACGCCTTAAGCGGCATTCCCTGCGCCACCGTTTCCCTGGCCCTGGGCCGGGAGCGCCTTTCCGACCTTCGGGTGGGCCTGGTGCAGGACCTCTTCCTGGGACGGACCCACTGGGCCCTCCGGGGACGGGGGGCCTATCTGGACGGCGTCCGGGTCTCCACCCGGCCGTGGAGACCGGGCCACGACCTCCTCATGGTGAACCTGGGGGCCAACGCCACCCCTCGCGCGCATCGCGCCGCCCTCTCGGTACGGCGCGTCCGGGCCCTGGGGTGCGCCTCCCTGGAGATGGCTCACGTGGCCCAGGGGGCCTCCGATGGGTACTTCTCGGACAACGACCCCGGGGAGAAGAACCTCCGTGTCACCGACATCGCCGCCGGATACCTCCTGGTCCGTGAGGCCGGAGGGGGCGTGCATGCGCCCGGGGCCGGGCCGCTCGATCTCCCCCTCGACCTGAGCACCCGGACCCCCCTGCTGGCCTGGGGGGACGCCCGTTTCCTGGAACAGGGACGTGGGGAGGGCCGTTGGTGATGCACATCGGGATCAGCGCCAACCCGTTCAACGAGCGGGCCCGGAGCCTCTCCCGGGAGCTCCTGACCCGGCTCAAGGGGGAAGCGGAGATCAGCGTGGCGGAGGAGTCGGCTCCCTACCTGGGCACGGAAGGGATCCCGCTCGAACGGATGCAATGTGACGTCTTGTTGAGCCTGGGCGGCGACGGAAGCATTCTGCACACCCTGCGGAGGACCGATTGCCCGGTCCTCGGGATCAAAGCGGGGACCCTCGGCTTCCTCGCGGAGCTCGACCCGGACCACGACCCCATGGAGACGGCTTTGAAACGCCTGCTCCAGGGCGACTACTTCCTGGAGACCCGGATGAAGGTGGCGGTCGCCCTGGAGGACCGGGCCCTTCCCGACGCGGTCAACGAGGTGGTCGTCCATGCGCCCCAGGTCGCCCGGATGCGGAGCTTCGAACTTGCGGTGAACGGGGAACCGGTCGCCCACTTCCGGGCCGACGGCCTGCTGGTCTCTACCCCGACCGGGTCCACCTCGTACGCCCTGAGCTGCGGGGGCCCCGCGATCGACCCCGCCTTGGATGCGATCCTGGTGACGGCGCTCGCCCCCTTCGCGGCGGCGTTCCGCCCCTTGGTGATCGGTCCGCTGCGGGAGGTCTCCATCCGTTGCGCGGAGGACGAGCGACCCGCCACGTTGGTGGTGGACGGGCAGGACACGGCCCCGTTGCGCCCGGGCGCGGCGGTACGGGTCTACCGTTCCGCGCGCCGGGCCCGGTTGGTGCGGTTCTCGGACCGCTTCTTCAGGAACCTGCGTTCCAAGGGCATCCTGCCCTGGGGTTGAGAGGGGATCCCATGCCCATGTTCCGCCCCCGGCGCCGGGGGAGGTCCGCCGGTCCGGCGGGGAGCCATTCCCGAGTGCCCATCTCCCAGATCCGGCGCGGGGTCCTGCATAGCGCACTGGCCTGCGCGGCCTCCGCGCTCCCCAACGAGTTCGGGGGGTTCCTCCGGTCCGAGGAACCGGGGATCATCACCGATTTGCTCCTCATCCCGGGCACGTCCTCCGGCAAGCGGCACGCCAACCTGCAGCTCTGGATGCTTCCCTCGGACTTCTCCGCGGTGGGGACGGTACACTCCCACCCTTCCGGAGCCCTCTTCCCGTCCTCCGCCGACCTGCAGCTCTTCCGGAACTGGGGCCTTAGGCACCTCATCCTGGGCCGGCCCTTCGGACCCCGGGACTGGCGAGCCTACAACGGGGTGGGCGAGGCGGTGACCCTCACGGTCCTGGAGGACGGCACCGGCCCCTCGCCACCCCCTTCGGACCTTCGGTGACCGGGGCCCCCCGGGGGGTCTAAGCGGTGACCGGGGGCACCGGGGAGGTGCAGGCGGAGCAGCGCTTGGCCGCGATCGGGATGTTGGTCAGGCACTCCGGGCAGGGTCGGGTGGTGGGGGCCGCCTTGGCCGCCTTGGCGGCCTTCCGGTCGAGGTACCGCTGGTACGGGAGGGCGATGGCAAAGAAGATCACCACGGCCACCACCACGAACGTGATGAGCGCATTGAGGAAGGCGCCCTGCATGAAGACGCTCCCGTTGATCTCGTACTGCCAAGAGGAGAAGTCGAAGTGCCCGGCCAGTCCGATGAGCGGGGTGACCAGGTCGGAGACCAGGGCGGTCACCACAGCGGCGAAGGCGGCGCCGATGACGAACGCGATGGCCAGTTGGACCAGGTTTCCCTGTCGAATGAACTTCCCGAAGTCTTCCCGGATAGTGGCCATGGGACCTCTGAGTTCCGTTGGACCGGGGTCGCTTATTTCAACGTTGTGACGGAACGGTCAACGCGGCCAGAGGGACCCTACCCCCTCCCTCCAAGAGGCTAGCCCTGGGGAGGAAGGCGGGAACCGGGCCTCCTCCTAGGCCGTTCCGCTCCGACCGCCGTCCCCCACCCTTGGACGGGTCGATCAAGGCGCCTTCCCTGGCTCCGGGCCGCTGCCGACCCGCCGGTCGGGCGGCGAACGGAGGTAAGGTTCCCGGGTGAAGGGGGCCCGGTCCACCCCCAGCGGGAGGGTGGCGTCCAGCGCCCACTTGGTGGTGACCGCGTCCTTCCCGGCGCTGGGGTCCAGGCTCGAGCCGGTCGCCCCGGGGACCATCACCAGGCCCCGGTCCGCCTGGAACCGGGTGGCCAGGGCCCACTCCACCTCTTCGTCGTTGAAGATGTCGATGTCCGGGTCCACCACCACCACCCGCTTCAACGACGGATGGCCGGCCAAGGCGGCCAGCGCAGCGTTCTTTCCATCCCCCTCCCGGCGTTTCTCGATGGCGACCACCGCGTGCAGCCAGGCGGCCCCCCCTTCGGTGAGCCGGACCGCCCGTACCCCAGGGACGGCCGCCCGGACCGCCCGGAGGAGGAGCGGCTCCCGGGGCAATCCCATGAGCACGTAGTGTTCGCCGGTCCCGGCCACCACAACGGGAAGGACGGGCCTTTCCGTGGTGTAGACCCGGTCGATCTCCACCACCGGCTGCTGCCGGACGGGGTCATAGGTGCCCAGGACATCCAAGAAGGGACCTTCGGCCGCGTCCTTTTGGGTCACCCGGCCTTCCAGAACGATCTCGGAATCCCGCGGGACCTGACAGCCGGAGGGCAGCTCCACGACCGGGAGGGGTCGACCTGCCCTTCTCTGCCAGAGGGCCGAGGCGATCTCCATCTCGTCGACCGCATAGTCGGTGGCCACGGCGGCGGCGAGGGTGAACTCCAACGGGGCTCCCAGCACAATGGCGACCGGGAGGTCCTTCCCCTCCGCGCGGGCGAGCCGGACCATGCGCTCCAGGTGTCGGGGGACCAGCCGGACGGGCCCCCCCCGGGGGCCCTGGACCCAGAGCCGGTGGAAGGAGAGGTTCTGCTTCCCTTTCCAGCGGGCGGAAAAGATCGCCGCGGTGAGGTAGGGACCCGCATCCCGGGGGAAGAACACGGGGACCGGCAACCGGGTCAGGTCGACCGGGCCGGGCTGTAAGCGGAAGGCGGGTGCGCCCTCCGAGACGAGGGGAGGGGTCGGCCGCTCCAGGGCCGAGAGCAGAAGGTCGGGAAGCTCCGAGGCCGACACCCCCAGGTGCCGGGCCACCCGCTCCCGGCTCGACCAGAGGTTCCCCACCAGGGTGGTTGCCCCCGTCCCCGTGAACCAGACGGGGCGCCGGGGCTCCCGGAGGACCTCCTGGGTGACCCCTAGGCGGAGGTCGACGGGGCCGTCCAAGCGCCGGACCTCGGGGTCCTGGGACAGGTAGGAGGCCAGGGGGACCACCGGCACCGGGACCGCGGGGGCGTCCGTCGGGGAGGCCACGGGATCAATCCCGGACCGGTATGGTGGGAAGCGGGAGCCGCTCCGGGTGCCGGAGCGGGCTCTCCAACGGCTGGCGCGGCGGCTTCGGCGCCGGGTTGTAGAGGCCCTTGAGCTTGGTCACGGCGGTCAGGAACTCGATGAACCCCCAGAACGCCCCATGATAGAGCGGCTGGTAGCGCTCCTTCTCCTCGAAGAACACGTCGAGCATGTTCCGGGACTGCTTGAGGCCATGGGTGAGGGCCCGGGTCAGCAGTTCCTTCTGCCGGTCCGAGATGCTCTGTCGCAGGAACCAGTCCTTCTTGTTCAGGTGCCCGAGGGGAACGAAGAACATGGGGACCAGGAGCGCGCGGAAGTCCCAGAGGTCATCGATGAGGTCGATGGTCTTGATCACGTCGTCCTCGGTCTCCTGCGGGAGGCCCACGATGAAGGTGCAGGCGGGGTAGACCCCGTTGTCGTTGAGGAGACCCGCTGCCTGGACCACCAGTTCCGGCCACTGGCTCGCCTTGAACGGGGCCACCTTTCCCGGCATGGTGCTGGTGATCATCCGGGGGCTTCCGGTCTCTACCCCGATCTCCACTCCCCACCAGTGCTGGTCTCCCGTGAGGAGGACCTCGGAGAGCCGGGGCAGGAGCTTGGGCCTCGTCATCAGGCTCGCCACCGCCACGTGGCTCCATCCCACGTGCTGGTAGTAGCGCTTGGCGAGCTTCATCAGCGCCACCAGTTTCTCCTCCTTGGGCATGATGTTGGGGGAACCGTAGAAGTACACGTCGTCCGAGTGGAGCACGCCCTTGGTGATGCCGATGGAAGCGTTGACCTTCAGTTCCGCCTCGATCTTCTCCAGAGGGTACCAACGGGTGGGCCGGGTGGTGACGGAGCAGAACGAGCAGCCCCGGCAACATCCCCGTCCGATCTCCACCAGGCCATTGATGGAGGGGTAGCGGATGGTGGCGATCTCCTCCACCTTCGGGGCGGTCTTGGGGGTGAGGAACACGTGCTCGGGCAAGGGTTCCCCGGCCAGGGCCTTCTTGGCGAGGTCCGTGACGATGACGTCGGCCTCCCCCTCCACCACGCAATCGATGCCGCCGATCTCCTTCACGAAGGCATCGATCCAGGGGACCTTGGCCCGGTTGGCCGGGGACAACTGCCAGGCGCAGGGCCCCCCGGCGATGATCCGCATCCCCTGCCGACGAGCCTCTAAGACCGCCGGTTGGCGGAGCATGCGCTTGAAGTTCATCCGGTTCATGGGGTCCCGGCCCTCCATGACCCCGGAGAAGGTGGTGGAGGGAGGGTTCAACCCGAAGTAGTCATGCCCGGAGATCATGAGGACCTTGGCCTCCCCCGGCATGTAGCGGCTCAGGTAGTCCGGGTGAATGATCCGGGCGTCCACTCCCGCGTCGAGGAGCGCGGCCTCGATCTTCCGCATCCCGTAGGGCGCTTCCCGAGGGTGACCCGCCTCGTCGCAGGGCATCGTCGGATAGAACAGCCGCTTGTAGACCCGCTCGGGCAGCACGAACGGGGGAGTGGTGGTCCCGAAACCCAGGAACTCCTTCCCGTTGTGGTTGCTCATCATCGTCCAGTCGCAGGTGATGACCACTTGGGGCATTGGGGGGCTCACCCCCCCCCGGATACATAATGGTGTCGCGGCTACGTCCTCGGGAGAAAGCGATGCGTATCGCCGCCGATCCGCGAGAGGTCACTCCGGCGACTCGTCGTCGTCCTCCCGGGTGCCCAGGTCCGAGAGGGGTCCCTCCGACCCCTCCTGCGTCTCGTCCGCGGGGTCCGCGTCCCAGTCCCGGAACGCGGGGTCCCGGTTGAGCAGATGGATCTTCACGCACTCCCGATGAGCAGGGGACCCGTTCCAGGAGCTCGCCTCGGCGGGCGCGGAGAGGGGGTTCCGGCAGAGCACACAGATCTCGGGAGGGGCCACGATCCAGGACGTGCGACGCGGAGTTCCCTGGGCCATGGGTCCGGACGGAGAGACCGCCCCAGGCCCCTTCAAGCTTCCGACCCCGGGGGCCCGAGAACTTCGGACGCCGGAGGAGCTCGGCGCCGGTCGGACCCGGCCTTGGACCCCGGGGAGGCGCGCCTCCTGGAGGCCTGCGAGGACAGGGTCAACGGGGCCACTCGGGTGGTGGAGGAGGCGCTGGACGGGTTCGAAGCGATCTTGCGGCAGGCGAGGGGGAGACCCTTGGAACAGGTCCGACGATGGGCCAACCGCCTGCGCCGCTCCCAGCCCGCAATGGGGGCCCTGCAGAACCTCAGCGAGGACCTCCTCGTGCTCTCGAGAGCAGAGGGGGACCGCGCGCGACGGCGCGCCCTCACCTGCGTGCGAGCCTGGAGACGCCGTCTGGCCAAGGAAGCGGAGCGGCTGGTGGCCGAGGGACGCCGCCAGTTCCCCGCGAGGGCGAGGGTGATGACCTTCTCCCGGAGCTCAGCCGTGGAACGCCTCCTCGTGAGCCTCCCCCGAGGGGAGTGCCCTCCGCGGGTCGTCGTGTCCCGGAGCGATCCCGGGGGAGAGGGGGCCGGGCTGGCCCGGGCGCTCCGGCTGCGCGGTCTCAAGGCGGAGTTGGTGACCGACGGGCAGGCGAAAGGCCGGCTTGGGGACGTGGACCTGCTCCTGCTGGGAGCGGACACGGTGGCCCGGGACGGAAGCCTGCTCCACAAGATCGGGACCGAGCCTCTTTCCCGCGCCGCGCACCACCACGGCGTCCGGGTTGTGGCCCTTTTCGGGACCAGCAAGTTGAGGCGGGCGTTGCCTCCCCCTTCCCACTGGCGTCGGCTCTTCGACCGGACGCGCTCCTCCCTGGTGACGGAGTACTGGACCGAGAAGGGGCGCTGGAGACCTTCGAACCGCCTCAGGGGCCCGGGGGGGGCCCTTCCTCCCCCCCTTCGGAGTACTCGGGGGCCTGGGACGCGCCCGCCGCGCCCGGGGCCTCATCATATCCGTCCTCGGCGGATGTCGCCGGGCCCGGGGGCGAGGTCCCGCTCCGACGTCTCCGGACGACCCAGACCGCGAGAAGCGCGAGGGCGAGGCCGACGCCCACGATCAAGGGATAGGCCCAGGCCTGCCCGAAGAAGGACTGCCAGGAGGGGTGGACGGTGATCACCCATTCGGCCCCCGCAGCGTGGAACCCCATCGCCTCCAGGGTCACCCGGACGGTGGACGAGCCGGTGACGAGGTCGAGCGGGGCCTCGAGGACCGCCCGGACCGAGCCGTTAGGGGGGACCGGTACCCGGAGCGTCGATCCGGCCCCCCCAACCCAGGTCCCTTCGCTGGTGGTCAGGACCAACATCCCGTTGGCCACCGGAAAGGGGGTCAAGACCTGAACGTGGATGATCCCCTGAGAGCCGGCCGCCAGGTTTCGTGGGGGGTCCTTCACGACCAACGTGGCGTTCGCGATGACCCCGATCGAGAGCGAGGCGAGCGCGGGAGTGTAGCCGGGGACCGTCAAGCGGAGTTGGAGGGTGAGATTGCCGGTGAAGTTGGAACTCACGTGGAGCGGGACCGAGACATTCCCGTAGCCCAGCCCTTCGAAGGGACCGAGGGTGACCCCCCCTGGCGTGGGGCCACCCCCAGAGCTCGTCCACGTGCCGTTGTCCAGCGGTCCGGGACCCAATCCGGGGCCGGACACCTCCAGGCGCAGGGAGAAGTTCTGCCCCGGCGATAAGGTCGGGGGAGGGAGGACCGTTATGGCCAGGGGCCGTGGCAGGACCGTGACCCCGGTGATCGCGCTCACGGGAGAAAATCCGGGAGCGACGGCGCTCAGCGTCAGATTCACGCGGACCGGGACCTCGACCATCGGGGCGTGATACAGGGCCTGGATGCTCCCGGTAGGGGCCGTCCCAGGAGCGAGTACCTGGGCGGAGCCCTCGGGGGGTAGCAGCGTGACGTTAGCCGCGGAAGCGGTCCAAGCGCCCCCCTGGGCATTCACCAGGGAGTAGGAGAGCAGGAGCGTCCCGCTGCTGAGCACGCTCTGGGCACCCGGGGGGCCAACCAAGGAGAGGTTCGAGGGGGTGATGTTGGTCTGCGCTTGCCGCACCCTTCCGACGAAGCCCGGGGCCGTGGCACGTAACGTGAGGGTGTCGCTCGTGGGGGCGGACACCCCCGGTGTCTGGAATCGGATGAGGAAGGTACCGACGGTTCCCCCGGGGGAGGCGGTGACCATGGCCCCGAGGGCGTCAGTCACGGTCAGGTTCGCCGCCACTCCGGTCCCTCCGGTCGCATTTGCCCAGGCCCGGAGGGTGAGGTCCGTGCCGGCGGGGACGCTCGCTGGCAGTTTCGTGACGTTCAGCGACAGTCCCGGGAGGGGTCCGGTGTCCCAGAGCGCGGTGAGGGGGGGGAGCGAGGGCGATCCCGGGGCGACTTCCAGCGCCCCGGGGGGGATGGTCGGGTCCTGCAGATATCCGGCCAGGCCGACCCCCTGGTCAAGGACGGAATCAGCGGAGGTGGCGTTGACCCAGCCACCCGTCCCGAGGTAGGACAGGGCCTCGGGCAAGGGCAGGGAAGGGGCCGGGCTGTGGTTACCGGTGACCACGAACGCCAGGGAAGGGGCCGGGGGGAGGGTGGCCGCGAAGGCGGACGCGGAGGTCGAGCCCAGGTCGTAGGTCCCGTTCCCCTGGCTGTCGGGTCCCCCGGTCAGAAGGTTCCCATCGACGGTGAAGGTCCACCAGGGTCCGTGCACCTCTTGGAACGAGAAGGTGTGCAAGGTGGCGCCTGGGGGAAGGAGATAGGGCCCGGTGCCGACGGTCACCGTCCCGGAGTCGTTCACGTAGCTGAACGGGACGGCCGCAGATAGACCGAAGGCCTCTCCTTCTGCGAACCCGATAAAGACGCTGACGCTGGAGTTGATCGGTTCGCCCAGAGCGAGCACTAAGGTGGCGTTGGACGACAGGTTCGCCGGAAGCTGGGGGATGGGAGAGACCACTCGCAGGCCGCGGTTGCCCGCCAAGGCGAGATCAGCGGTGGTGACGGCGAAGCCGGTGGTGTTCGCCCCGATCGAGGGAAGAGTGATGTTGGCCGCCGGATGAGCTCCCGCGTCGGGTTGGAGGGGGAGCGCAGAAGGGGGGCTAAACGTGGCCCCATCGGGGAGGAGACCGGAGAGGAGGAGGGCCGCCACGAGGGCCAGCACCACAGGAAGAACTGGGGTTGGGCGCCGCCAGTGCCGTAGGGGAAACCCGAGACCCCCCTTGGCCCGCCCCGCCATGGGCCATCTAGGGGGGAGGAGGTAAAGGAGTTTGAGCGGCCCCCTCGGGGCCTCCCGGCCGGGCCGTGGCTCGTAGGGGCCCTGGATTTCGCAAAGGGTATTATGGCCCGTCCTTCTGGGCCGCCCCGGGAGTCCCCCTTGAGCGTCCAAGCGGTCCCCGTTACCTCGGGAAGGGCCCCGGAGGGCCTGACGGCCGCCGACCGGAAGCGGATGCTCCGGGTGATGCTCCTTTCCAGGGCCCTGGACGAGCGAGGGATGACCCTGCAGCGGCAGGGCCGCATCGGGTTCTACGTCCCTGTGGAGGGACAGGAGGGAGCGCAAGTGGGGTGCGCGGTGGCCCTGGACCCGAAGGACTGGCTCTGCCCGGGATACCGGGAGACGGCGGTGGCCCTCAGCCGTGGGATCCCGCTCCGACAGCTATTGAGCCAGCTTTACGGTGACCGGGCGGACCTGTGCCAGGGCCGCCAGATGCCGAACCACTTCGCCTTCCGGGAGTTCCGGTTCGTGAGCGCCTCAAGCCCCATCGGCACCCAGATCCCGCACGCCGTGGGGCTGGCCCTGGCCGCCCGGCTCAAGGGAGAGAAGGTGGTGTCCGTCGCCTTCTTCGGGGACGGGGCGACGAGCTCCAACGACTTCCATTCGGGCATGAACTTTGCCGGGGTCTACCGGGCGCCCGTGATCTTCTTCTGCCAGAACAACCAGTGGGCGATCTCCCTGCCCCGGAGCAAGCAGACGCGTTCGGAGACCCTGGCCCAGAAGGCGGAGGCCTACGGGTTTTCCGGCCTCCAGGTGGACGGGAACGACGTGGAAGCCGTCTATGCCGCCGTGAAGGAGGCGAGGGCGCGGGCCATCGCGGGAGGGGGCCCGACCTTGATCGAGGCGGTGACCTACCGGATGGGGCCGCATACCACCTCGGACGACCCGCGGCGCTACCGGTCGGCGGAGGAGCTCGCGCTCTGGAAGTCCCGGGACCCCGTGGAGCGACTCAAGGAGACCCTGGTGCGGGAGCACGCGCTCACGGAGGAAGAGTTCGACCAGTTCCTGGAGGCGGCCCGGGCCGAGGTGGCGGCCGCGATCCAGGAGGTGGAGCCGCTGCCGCCCCCGGACCCCGGGACCCTGTTCGACGATGTCTTCGCCCGCCGCACCCCGCAACTGGAGGAGCAGCGGGCGGCCTTCCTGGCGGAGCTTCCCGGGTCGGGGGGGAGGAAGGAATGACCGAGCTGACGTTGATCCAGGGAGTGAACCAGGCCCTCCGGGAGGCCATGAAGGCGGACCCGGACGTGGTCTTGCTGGGGGAGGACATCGGAGTGAACGGAGGGGTCTTCCGGGCCACCGAAGGGCTCCTGAAGGAGTTCGGGGAGGACCGGGTCATGGACACGCCGCTGAACGAGAGCGGCATCGTCGGGACGGCGGTGGGGATGGCCCTCTATGGGCTCAAACCGGTCGCCGAGATCCAGTTCTTGGACTTCATCTACCCGGCCTTCGACCAGATCGTGAGCGAGCTGGCGAAGCTCCGCTACCGGTCCGGCGGGCAGTTCCCGTGCCATGTGGTCCTTCGTGCGCCCTACGGCGGAGGGATCAAGGGGGGACTGTATCACTCCCAGAGCACGGAGCAGTTGTTCGCCAGCATCCCGGGGCTCAAGGTGGTGGTCCCTTCCACCCCGGCGGATGCCAAGGGGCTCCTCCTCTCCTCCATCTTCGACGAGGACCCCGTCCTCTTCCTGGAGCCGAAGCGCATCTACCGGTCCCTGCCCGGGGAGGTCCCGGACGGGGACCACCGGGTCCCTCTGGGAACCGCGCGAGTGGCCCGGGAGGGGAGCGATGTGAGCGTCTTCGCCTACGGGGCGATGGTCCCGGTGGCCCAGCAGGCCTGTCAAGGGCTCGACGCCCAGGGCATCCATGCCGAGCTCATCGACCTCAGGAGCCTGGTCCCGCTGGACGAGGCCGCCCTCCTCCGTTCCGTGGAGAAGACGGGCCGCGCCGTGATCGTCCACGAGGCCCCGCGGTTCTGCGGATATGGCGCGGAGATCGCCGCCCTCCTGGCCGAAAAGGCCCTCTACTCGCTGAAGGCCCCCGTGGTGCGCGTGACCGGGTACGACACCCCCTTCCCGTACGCGCTCGAGCATCTCTACCTCCCCAGCGTGGACCGGGTCTCCCGGGCCATCGAGCGGACGGTCCGCGCCGCCTAGGAGGAAGCCATGGTCTACGAGTTCCGTCTCCCGGACATCGGCGAAGGGGTGGCCCAGGGCGAGATCGTCGCCTGGCACGTTAAGGAGGGGGACGTGATCCGGGAGGACCAGCCCTTGGTCAGCGTACTGACGGACAAGGCGAACGTGGAGATCCCCTCTCCCCGGGCCGGAAAGGTGCTCTCCTTGCATGCCAAGGAAGGGGAGATCGTGAAGGTGGGAGGGCTGCTGGTGACCTTGGACGCGCCCGCCGGGCCGGGGGGAACCCCTCCCGCGGCCTCCTCCGGGCCCGCCCCGCCACCGGTGGCCCCCTCCACGCCCGCGGTGGTCCCGGGAGGGGCCGACCGGGTGATGGCGACCCCCTCGGTCCGGCGCAAGGCGCAGGAGCTCGGGATCGACCTTACCCGGGTCAAGGGAAGTGGCCCTGGCGGGCGGGTCTTGGAGAGCGATCTCACGGCCGCCCCCTCGGCCTCCGTTGGGGCAGCCCCTTCCCCTCCCACCGCTGGCCCGAGGCTCCCCGCTCCGGGGCCGGTCGCACCCTCCGGGACCTTGCCCGGGTCGGGGGCGGAGGTCGAACGCGTCCCCATCCGAGGCATCCGGCGGGCGATCTTCGAGCGCATGGCGGAGGCGCAGCGCCACGCCTCGCTCTTCACCTATGTGGAGGAGGTGGACGTCTCCGAGCTCGTGCGGCTCCGGGAGCGGTCGCGCAAGAAGATGGAGGACAAGGGGATCCCGCTGACCTACCTCCCGTTCATCCTGAAGGCGGTCGTCCAGGGGCTCAAGGCGCACCCGCGGCTGAACGCGCAGGTGGACGAGGAGCGGCAGGAACTGGTCGTTCACAGGCGGTTCCACCTGGGGGTAGCCCTGGCGTCGGCGGATGGCCTTCTCGTCCCGGTGCTTCGGGACGTGGACACCAAGAGCATCTACCGGCTCGCCCAGGAGCTGAAGGACCTCGGGGAACGGGGTCGGCAGGGGAAGCTGACCCGGGAAGAGCTCACGGGCAGCACCTTTACGGTCACTTCCCTCGGGGCCTTAGGCGGGCTCATGGCCACCCCCATCGTGAACTACCCGGAGGTGGCGATCCTCGGGGTCCACAAGATCGTAAAGCGGCCGGTCTACGGGCCAGACGGGAACGTGGGGCCGGCCATGATGATGAACCTCTCGGTCTCCTTCGATCACCGGGTCTTAGACGGTGTCGAGGCGGCCGAGTTCATCGCGGTGGTCAAGGGCCATCTGGAGGACCCCCACCAGATGCTGCTCGAGCTCTCCTAATGGGGGTGGCGATGGCCTCGAGTCCTCCCGGGGAGCCCGGAGACGTCCTTCCCCTTCCCTACGACGCGGATTCTCTCGCCCGTCGGGTGGGACCGGCGTGGAAGGAGACGCTCCTGACGATCTACCGGGGGATGCTCCTGGGTCGGATCCTGGACCAACGCCTGCTAGGCCTGCAGCGGCAGGGGCGGGTGGGGTTCTACGGCCCGGCCATGGGCCAGGAGGCCACCAACGCGGCCGTCGCGGCGGCGCTCGGGAAGGAGGACTGGGTCTTCCCCGGCCTACGGGAGCAGTTGGTGGCGCTCTTGCGGGGCCATCCGCTTCCCGTCTACCTCGCGCAACTCTTCGGGAACGAGAAGGACCCGGCCCGCGGACGCCAGATGCCCTGCCATCCGACGGCCCGGGAGGTGGGATACGTCTCCATGTCCAGCGTCATCGGTAACCAGATCCCCCAGGCGGTGGGGACGGCCTGGGCCCTCCGACGCAAGGGGGTGGCCGCGATCGCGCTGGCCTGCTTCGGGGACGGGGCCACGAGCTCCGGGGACTTCCACGCGGGGTTGAACTTCGCGGGGGTGCTCCGGGTACCCGTCCTCTTCCTTCTGACGAACAACCAGTGGGCGATCTCCCTGCCCGCCTCCCGGCAGAGCGCGGTGGCGACGTTGGCGGAGAAGGCACGAGCCTACGGCTTTTCGGGTTCCCGGGTGGACGGAACGGACCCCGTGGCCGTCTTCTGCGCCGTGCGGGACGCCCGGGAGGCGCTCCTCAAGGGGGAAGGCCCCCGGCTGCTGGAGGCGGTCTTCTACCGGATGGCCCCGCATTCCTCCTCGGACGATCCCACCCGCTATCAGCCCCCCGGCTGGGGAGAGGAGGCCCGCCTCCACGACCCCTTGGGACGGCTGGAGCCCCTGTTGGAGAAGCTGGGGCTCGTCCCCGGCCCGGCGCGCGACCGGCTCCGGGAGGAGATCGAGACGGAGGTCCGGCAAGCGATCCAGGCCACCGAGCCACTTCCCCCTCCCGGCCCGGAGAGCCTCTTCGAGGACACCTACCGGCACCCCTTCCCCCCGCTCACGGAAGAGCGGGACCGGTTCGACACGGAACAGGGGGGGCACTTCCCGTGACGTCGGAGGTCGACGTCCTGGTGGTGGGAGGAGGTCCGGGAGGCTACCTGGCCGCCTTGAGGCTGGGGCAACTGGGCCGCAAGGTCACCCTGGTCGAGAAGGAGTCCCTCGGAGGGGAGTGCCTGAACCGGGGGTGCATTCCCTCCAAGGCGCTCCTCCACGTCTCCTCCCTGTTGAGCGAACTGCGCGAGGCC
>JAKAVY010000028.1 GCA_021827405.1 Thermoplasmata archaeon | reverse complement strand
CGCCTCGCCGGAGAGCGTCCTCGAGGTCGACGGGCAGCGCGCGACCATCGATCCCATCGCCGGGACCCTGCCGCATCCGAGCCCACGGAGGGGGCCGAAGGCCCGGCTCCCGTTGGGCTCGGACCCGAAGGAGCTCGCCGAGCACCGCATGCTCGTGGACCTGGCCCGCAACGACCTGGGGAAGGTCTGCCGTCCGGGTTCCGTCCGGGTCCTGCGAGGGGAGGTCCGGGTCCGGTACGCCCGCCTGGAGCACCTGGTGAGCCGGGTCGGGGGGGAGCTCAGACCCGATGCGGATGCGGTCGACGCGCTCGCCTCGGCGTTTCCGGCGGGGACGGTCAGCGGGGCCCCCAAGATCCGGGCCATCCAGCTCCTGCGCCGGGAGGAGCGGACCTGGAGGGGGCCCTATGCCGGGGCTGTGGGGCTCTTCGGTCCCGGAGGCCAGGCGGACTTCGCCTTGGCGATCCGGACCGCCTTCGCCTCCGGTCCAAGGCTCTTCACCGCCGCCGGGGCGGGGATCGTCCAGGCCTCCCACCCACCGCAGGAGTGGGAGGAGACGCTCCACAAGCTCTCCACCCTGGAGGCCGTCCTTGCCGAAAGTGCCGGTCCCGGGAGGGAGGCCGGGAAGGGGCGCCCATGAAAGTCCTGTTGATCGACCACCAGGACTCCTTCGTCCACAACCTGGCCCAGGCCCTGGGCACCCTGGGTGCCGAGGTCCTCACACGACGGTCCTCCCTCCCGTTCGCTCAGGTCAGGCGGCTGGACCCGGATGCCGTGGTCCTTTCCCCGGGCCCCGGCCATCCCTCCGACCGGGCCACCCTCGGGGTCACCTTCCACATCCTGGCGGAACTCTCCGAGACCCTCCCCACGCTGGGGGTCTGCCTCGGCCACCAGGCCATCGGCTATCACTTCGGGGCCCGCGTGGTCCGGGCCCCCCGCCCTTGCCACGGGGAGACCTCGCCGGTGAGGCACGACCGGGACCCCCTCTACCAGGGGTGCCCGGACCCCATGGTCGCGGCCCGCTACCACTCCCTGGTGGTGTCCCCCCAGGGCCTTCCCTCCGATCTGCAGGTGAACGCCTGGGAGCGGGAGGACGGGACGCAGGTGATCATGGGGCTGCGCCACCGGCGCTTCCCGGTCGTCTCGGTGCAATTCCATCCCGAGTCCTACTTGACCCCCGAGGGGCCGCGGCTCCTCGGGAACTTCCTCCGGGAGGCCCGGCGATGAGCGGGACCGACCCGCTTCAGGAGGGCCGGGACTGGCTCCGGCGGCTCCAGGACCACCGGGACCTCTCCCCTTCGGAGGCGTACCGCTTGGCGGAACACCTCGCGGCCGGGGCCCTTCCAGATGCGCTGGCCGGGGCTCTCCTGGCCGCGTTGGCCGCGAAGGGAGAGGGCCCGGAGGAGATCTTCGCCTTCGCCTCCTTCCTCCGCCACCACGCGCGCGGGTTCCTCCCGGGAGAGGTGGGCGAGGCGGTGGACCTCTGCGGGACCGGGGGGGCCCCCCATCCCACGTTCAACGTCTCCACGGTGAGCGCCTTCGTGGTCGCCGCTGGCGGTCTGCCGGTGGCCAAGCACGGGAACTCCTCCGCCCGGGGCCCCTGCGGGTCGAGCGACCTCCTGGAGGCGCTGGGGCTACCGGTGAAGACGTCCCTCCCTTTCGGGACCGTCTCCTTCCGCCGGGAACGGCTCGCCTTCCTCCACGCCCCGCTCTACCACCCCGCCACGGCCCGGGTCGTGCCTCTCCGGCGGGCCCTGGGAGTGAGGACCATCTTCAATCTCCTCGGCCCCTTGAGCAACCCCGCCCCGGTCCGGACCCAGGTCGTCGGCTGCTTCGACGCGGCCTACGCCCGGACCGCGAGCCGGCTCCTCCCGCGGTTGGGGGTTCCGCGAAGCCTCACCTTCACCGGGGAAGGGGCCGTGGACGAGTTCCTCCCCGGGGGGTGGACCCTCGGCATCGTCCGCCGGGGGAACCGGGTCACAACGCGTCGGATCGATGGACGCGGCTACCTCGACGCCCGGGAACGCCAGGGTCCCATCGGCCCTCTCCCACCCCCCCAGGCGGCCCGGGAGGCGGAGCGACTGCTCTCCGGCGGCGGGACCGCCCGACGGGGCTCGGTCCTCTTGACGGCGGGAGCCGCCTTCTGGGTCTCCGGCCAGGAGCGCACCCTGAGAGAGGGGGTCGAACGGGCCCGGGAACTTCTGGACGGCGGCCAGGCGCTGGGAAAGCTGAGAGCCCTCCAGGCCTTGGCGAAGGGGAGGACATGGTCCTGAACCGCCGCGAGCCCGGGTTCCTCCGGCAGATGGTCCAGGAGGTCCATCGGGAGCTTGAGGAGGGCGTCTACGAGGTCCCCGACCTGCGGGTGGAGCCTCCGCCCGGGACCGGACGGCTCGCCTCGGAGCTCTTGGCGGGAGGATCCCCAGGCCTGATCGTGGAGCTCAAGCACACCTCCCCGGGATACCGGGAGGGGAAGCTCCCCGCCCTGGGGCCCGAACGGTTCCTTGAGGTGGCCCGGGCGGGAGGGGCCGAGGCGGTATCGGTGATCCCCCAGGCCTTTCGCTTCGGCGGGTCGCTAAAGGAGTTTGCCCGGGTGGCCCGCCAGAGCCCCCTCCCGGTCCTCTTCAAGGACTTCGTCCTCGACCCCCGGCAGGTCCGCGCCGCGGGGCGGCTGGGGGCCCGGGCCGTTCTCCTGCTCGCCCGACTGGAACGCGAGGGGGGGCTCACGAGCCCTCTCGCCGAACTGGCCCGGGAGGCCCGAAGGAACGGCCTGGAAGTGGTGGCGGAGGTCCACCAGGAAGCGGACCTGCCCGCCGCCCTTGCCCTCCGCCCGGATCTCCTCGGCGTGAACGCCCGGGACCTCGAGACCCTGGAACTGGACCGGGACCGGGCGCTCCGGACCCTCGCCGCCGCCCGGGGGCACGGGGTCCCGTTGGTGGGCATGAGCGGGATCACCGGTCCGGAAGAGGTCTCCGCCTACCACCGGTCGGGGGCGGACGCCGTCCTGGTAGGGACCCGGTTCCTCGAGGCGGAGGACCCGGCGCGCTTCCTCCGCTCCCTAAGGCCCCTCCGCCGGCCCGAGCGGGAGCGCTCATGAAAGTGAAGATCTGCGGCCTCACCCGACGGGAGGACCTGGCCGCATGCCAGGGAGCGGACCTCGTGGGGGTGGTCACAGGATATCCCCGATCCCCCCGGAACCTCTCTTTGAGCGAGGCAAAGGGGATCCTGGAGGCCGCCCGGGGGCGGTTCCTCCGGGTGGTGGTCCTGACCGCCCCGAGCGCCTCGGACATCGCCGCGGCCTTCCAGGCCGGGGCGGACCGGGTCCAAGTGCACGGTCCGCTGCCGACCGGGGGGGCGGCCGCCCCCGCGGCCACGCTCATCCCGTCGCTCGCGCTCCCGAAAGACCCGGCCCGGGGCCTCCCTCCCACCTGGGACCGTCTCTGGAGGGGCCCCTTCCCCTTGGTCCATCTCGACACCGGCGGGGAGGACCGGGCAGGGGGGACGGGACGGCCCTGGGACTGGGCCCGATGGGCCGGTCCGCTCACCCGGGAGCCCAGGGAATTCCTTTTGGCCGGCGGATTGACCTCCGAGAACGTGGTCCGGGCGATGGCCGCGCTTCATCCCTGGGGCGTGGACGTCTCCAGCGGGGTGGAGTCCCGGCCCGGGGAGAAGGACCCGGCCCGCATCCAAGCCTTCATTCGGACGGTCCGCGCTTGGGAGGGGGCCCATGCCTGAGTGGTACGGCCCCTACGGGGGGTCCTATGTCCCCGAGACCTTGATCCCGGCGCTGAAGGAGCTCGAATCGGCGTGGAAGAGCGCTCGGCGCGACCCGGAGTTCCGTTCCCGCTTCCAGGAACTGGCCCGGGACTGGGGGGGCAGGCCCACGCCCCTCTACTTCGCGGAACGGCTCACCCGGGAACTGGGGGGAGCCGAGATCTATCTCAAGCGGGAGGACTTGGTCCACGGGGGAGCCCACAAGCTGAACAACGCGCTGGGGCAGGGCCTGCTGGCCCTCCGGCTCGGAAAGCGCCGTCTCATCGCGGAGACGGGCGCCGGTCAGCATGGCGTGGCCACGGCCATGATCGGAGCGAAGCTCGGGCTCACCACGGAGGTGTACATGGGGGCCGCGGACATGGAACGCCAGCAGCCCAACGTCCTGAGGATGCGGCTGCTCGGCGCCACCGTCCGTCCGGTGACCCAGGGGCAGCAGACGCTCAAAGAGGCCATCAACGAGGCCCTCCGGGACTGGATCGCGAACGTCCAGGACACCCACTACCTTCTCGGCAGTGCCGTGGGCCCCCATCCCTTCCCCTCCCTGGTGGCGGACTTCCAGTCCGTCATCGGCCGGGAGCTGAGACGGCAGAGCCGCGCCCGCTGGGGGCGGGACCCGGACTTAGTCCTCGCCTGCGTGGGAGGAGGGTCCAACGCCATTGGGACGTTCCACCCCCTCCTCCGGGGTCCGGCGAGGCTCATCGGGGTGGAGGCCCGGGGCTCCGGCGAGGGCCCGGGCGGGGGAGCTGCCTCCCTGGTCCGGGGCTCGGTCGGGGTCCTCCATGGGATGCGGACCTACCTGTTGCAGGACGAGGAAGGACAGATCCTCCCCACCCAGTCCGTCTCGGCCGGACTGGACTATGCGGGGGTGGGTCCAGAGCACGCCTGGTTGAAGGATTCCGGGAGGGTGGAATACACCGCGGCGACCGACCGGCAAGCCCTCGAGGCGTTCCATCGTCTGGCCCGGACGGAAGGGATCCTCCCGGCGCTGGAACCTTCGCACGCCCTGGCCGTGGCCATCCAGAGGGCGCCGGACCTGCCCCGGGACCAGCACCTGGTGGTGACCCTCTCCGGCCGGGGCGACAAGGACCTCGCGGAGGTGCAACGCCTTGGGCCGGCTCGGTGAGGTCCTCCGCCAGCGCCGGCAGCGGAGGGAAGGGAGCCTCCTGACCTACCTGATGGCCGGCTCCGTTCCCCCCGAGACGTTCCTCGGCTGCGTCCGGGCGTTCCGTGCGGCCGGGGTCACCGGGATGGAGGTGGGGTTCCCGTTCAGCGACCCCATGGCCGAGGGCCCGGTGATCCAACGGGCGGCCAGCCGGTCCCTGGCCCGGGGGACCCGGTGGTCGGACCTCTTGGCGTTGCTTCCCCAGGTGTCGGGCGAGCTCCCCGTGGCGGTGATGACCTACCTGAACGTGGTCCTTAGGCACGGCGGGGAGAAGGCGCTCACGGAGCTTCGGGAGCACGGGGCGGACGCCGTGATCTTGCCGGACCTCCCCCTCGAAGGGCTCCGGGACCTGGGACCGCACCGGCGGACCGACGGGCTCGACATCGTCTTGCTCGCCTCCCCGGCCACCGGGGAAGAGCGGCTCCTTCGATTGGCCCGGCGCACCGGGGGGTTCCTCTATCTGGTCTCCCGGTACGGAACGACGGGGCTGGGAGGGGGCACGACCCCCTCCACCCGGACCCACCCCCTGGATCTGACCGAGGAGATCCGCCAGGTCCACGAGGAACGGCCCCGGCTCCCCGTGCTGGCCGGCTTCGGGGTCCGGGACGCGCAGGACGTGCGTTCGTTCCTCGACCAAGGCGCGGACGGGGCCATCGTGGGAAGCTTGCTGCAGGACCGGCTCAACGAGGGAGCCGACCCGTCCGAACTGGAAGCGACGGTCCGTTCCCTTGTGGAAGGGCTGTCCTCCAAACGCTTAGGGCTTGACGCGACGCGCGAGCGGGGCCTCTAAAGAAAGGAAGGCCCCCCTCCTCCGGAAGGGGGCCGGGTCCCGAGGACCCGCGGGAGGGGTCGGGTGGGATCAGTGGATGGCCGACGAGACCTTGGCGGCCACGTCCGGTGGGATGGTCGCCATCCCATGGGCCACGCGGGCATGGACTTGGGCCTCCTGAAGCACTTCCTCCTTGGAAGACCCGCCGTTGATCGCAAAGCCGCACTTCATACCGATGTCCGCACACTTGAAGCCCACCATGGCTTGTTGCCTCAGGTCCCCGGATTCGGCCCGTATAGAAGAACCTTGGGGACGGTCTCAAAAGGGATGCGCTGCCGCGGAAAGCGACCGGCCCGCGGATTCCTGTGCGGATTGCGCTCCCGGGGGAAGCCGGGGGGCCCGCCGCCCCGGTCCCCCCCTCAGGCCGAGCAGCCCGAGACGGCGTAGTCGTCCCCATTGAACTCGGCGTACCCGAAGTCCTCGTACAGGTCCACTTCAGTGACGGTGATCTGATGGACGGGGTCGTAGAAGACCACGACCCCCGTGGAAGGGTCGTAGGACAGCAGCACCGAGGGGCCAAGCCTCTGGTGGAGCGAAGACGCCACGGAGGAAGGGATGGCGGGGTTGTCGGTCTGGCAGTTGGTGTAGCTCGCCCCGCCCCCGCCGGGGGGGGTGGAGAGCAGGGGAGCCGCCCCTAGCCCACCCGGGCTGGCCCCCAGCGCCGAGGTCCCCACGGCAAGCAGAAGCAGCACGAAGAGGCCCGCGGCAACGCGCTGGGAGACCGGCCAGCGCCGGGAGGCCCGGGTCTGGGATCGCTCGCGCCTCGGAGGGAGGGCCGCTCGCCTCTCCCGCCCGGCGCTCTCCGCGGGGAGGGGGGTCCTCCGCGCCAAGAAGATGGTCAGCGTGTTGCCCAGCAGCAGGGCGACGATGACGCCGAGGGTGGGGAGGAGAGCCGAGAGGAGCACGCTCCCCAGGGCGACCACCGTGGCGTAGACCGGCTGCAAGTGCGGGTCCCGGGGGGCCGTCCTCGGCTCCGGGACCATGAACAACCCGAAGAAGACCAAGGCGGGGTCCACGGCCCCCAAAAGAAGGAGGACCGGGCTCGAGGCCTCCCCGAGGAGGAAGTGCGGGATGAGGCTCAGCAGCGCGAAGCTTCCCAGGAAATAGGCGGGGATCCGCCATCCGCCGTGGCTCCGGAGGGCGATGAGGACCCCGCTGACCACCACCACCACCTCCTCCAGGGGGGTGACGGTCATCCACCAGGCGGGGGACAGCCCCAGGAGCAGAGCGCCCACCAGGACCCCCACGGCGGCGGGGTTGAGCCAAGGATGACCGGCGAGGCGGAGGATGTGGCGGAGGGAGATGGCCACGAAGACCACCAACAGACCGGCGGCCACCGGGACGGTGGGGGGCAGCAGGAGGACGAGGAAGAAGGCGGTGGCGAGGGCGGCGTCCGGGAAGCGGAGGGAGGGAAAACGGAACCTCTGGAAGACCAGGTCCAGGGCGACCGCCAGGACCGGGAAGGTGGCCAGGGAGGAAAGACCGAGCCCGTTGAGGATGACCACCCCGTAGAGGGCCAGCCCGAGAAGGACCAGCCAGACGAGGCGCACCGCAGGGAACGCCCGAGAGAGCGCAAGGTACTTCGCCGACAAGGGGTCTGGGACCGGTCGGAAGCAGGGGGGGTTCCCTTTGAAAGCCTTTCCGCCGCCGCCCCGGGAGGCATTCACAATGCAAATGTCTCTGTCGCGGGTTCACATACAGAACGATTAAGAGGCCCACCCCCCCCGGGCGGCTCGTGACCGAGGTCCTGGCGCCGGAGGGCGGTCCTCGGTCCTCCGCCCATTCGCTCTCGGCGAGGACCCCCTAGGGAAGCGTCCCCATGTCCGACCTTCCCACCTTGCTCGTGCTTTCCGCGGTGATGGGGCTCGCCATCTTCCTTTCCCTGCCCCTCGTCTTCAACGACCGTCTGGGTCGCAGCAGCCTGATCTTCCTCAATGCCGGGGCCATCGGGATCCTCGTCTTCCTGGTGGCAGACATCTTCTCGGACGTCTCGGCCCTGCTGTTCAACCCCTCCTCGCCGGGGGGCTACCTGACCTACCCCGTCTATGATGCTATCTTCCTCACCGGGGTCGTGGCCGCGTTCCTCGTGCTCTTCGCCTGGGAGCACCGGACCGGTGGACTGGAGAGCCCCTCCCCCGGGAGGCTCGGCCTCATCATCGCCGTCTCCATCGGCTTCCAGAACCTGACCGAGGGCCTGGTCTTCGGCTCCGTGTGGGCGACCTCAGCCCACCTGGGGCTGCTGGCCGTGATCTTTGCCGGGTTCTTCCTTCAGAACGTCACCGAAGGCTTCCCCATCGCCTCGCCCTTCCTTCGCTCGAAGGGGGCCGCCCCCTCGATCGACCCGCGAGGGATGGGCCTCCTGTTCCTGGTGGGAGGGCTCCCCACCCTGGTGGGCGGGGCCCTGGGGTATTTCTTCAACTCCACCCCCCTGGACATCCTCTTCGATGCCGTGGCGATCGGGGCGATCCTCTACAGCCTCCTCCCCATGCTCCGCAGCGCCTTCCGCAACGCCCAGGGACCCGAGGGCTCCCCGCGGCGCGTCCGGCTCCTCTACTTGGGGTTCTTGGTCGGGTTTGCGGTGGGGTTCCTGGTCAATGCGTTCTGAGGGGTCGGAGGCGGGCAGGACGATGGAAGCCCCGGGCAGGCACGTTCCCCGGGCATTCCGAGAGGCGGCCCCCTCCAGTGTCTGGCTCCAACGCCTGCTCGCCCTCACGGTCCGGGAGCTGGTGGAGGACCTGGGCCTGTCCGGTCGGGAGGCCGCCCGACGACTGGGGATCTCGCCGGCGGCGGTCTCGCAATATCTCACCGGCAAGCGTCTCACCCGCGCCTTGGACGGCTATACCCCGGCCCCCGCAGCGCTCCGGCTCGCGCATGCCTTGGCCCGGGAGGCTCTGGGAAGCCCCCCTCCCGAGGTCGTTCGCCCAGAGAGGCTCCTGCAGGCGGCCTCGAGCCTGGCCGGCGGGGTCCTCCCCGGGGAGGGGCCTCTTCCCCGCCTCGAGGCCCTCGTTCCCAGCGTCAGCCAGGCGGACCGGCGCCGGTTGCGCGGGCTCCACCACCGGATCGCGGCCGAACAGCGGGCCGTGTCCGACTGCATGCGCCTGGCCCAGCGGGCGAGGGACGAGCTCACCCGGGCCATCTTCCGACAGATCGCCTCGGATTCCCTTCGACACGCGGAGATCGTCGCGTCCTTGGCCTCCTACCTGGAGCGCGGGGTCCGGGAGGCCCCTCCCTCTGGCATCACCCGGGCCGACGTGGAACGCCTGCGGGCCCGGGAGGCAGAGGCCGAGGCCGGCGAGTCCCAGCATCTCAGCGGGGAGCTCGGAGGGGTCCTGAGCCTGCTCGCGGCCAGCATGGAGGCGGACGAGCGCAAGCACGAGGCCCTTCTGGAGGGGCTCCTGCGGGGGAACCTCTCCCCCGGGTCGCGCCGGACCCAGAAGCGGCGCTAGGGGCGGGTACGCTCCAGGTGGACATAACGGGGAGGCGCCGAGCCCTCCCCCTCGGCCAGGAGGAACTGCTTTCGCACCCCTTGGGCGAGGCGCACCGCCCGGGCGACCTCGGGCCAGGGAGCGACCCAATCCGGCGGGACCACATGGACCAGGTAGCGGGCGTGCGAGCTCTGCGGCTCGCGCTCGTAGGCCCGGAAATGCGCCCCGTACTTGAACCCCGTCTTGGGAAGCAGGCCCACGGAGCGGAGATGCCGGTAGACGGGAAGCCTTAGTGGGAGGTCCGGCTCGATGGCGAGGGCGGTCCGCTGGAAACCGGAAAGCCCCAACGCCCTCCCTTCGGGGTCCCGGAAGACCAGGCGCCCTTCCTCGGCGAGGTACCACGCCTCCAGCAAGGACAACTCCAGCCGTTGCCCCACCCGGCTCCCGTAGCCCTCTTCGGCCGGGAGGGGCGGAGGCTCCATCGGGGAGAGCAGGCTGACCCGGTCGCCAAAGAACCAGGCCTCGACGGGGGAGGCGGGCGGAGCGGGCCGATGGGTCCCCTTCGGCTCCACCTCCCGCGCCCGGTAGAACGTCAGGTCGCTCTCTTCATCCACCACCCCCAAAAGCAGACCCCGCTTGGCGCCCCGGCAGGCGTCGAGCCTCCCCCGGAGGCCGGGCAGAGAGAAGGGGGTCCGCTCCGAGAAGGCAGCGACCCAGAACCGGGACGGGGTCTTCCCCAGGGTCCCCCCCCGGGGGAGAAGGGCGAACGGGAAGGGTGGGGGGCCGGGGCGGACCACGTAGCCCCGCTGACGCAGGTCCCGGTAGACCAGGTAGAGGATCTCGAACCCCGGGTCCAGCCGTTGGGCCCGCTTCATCAGGTCCGGGAAGGATATCTCGAGGCCATCGGGCCCGGCAAGGTCGATCCGGTCCATCTCCCTAAGATAGGCGGTCTCCCGGGGGTCGAGGGTGAGCTTCCCCCCGTCCCCCACCTCGCCGTAAAACCCCCGTCCATGGAGCAGGGAAGCCTCCGTCGCGTCCTCGACCCGGGCCGAGAGGTCGGGGGCGAGCTCGGCGTGGGGTAGACGGCCGGGAGCGGGCCGTCCCGCCTCCGTGCTGAGCGCGGGCGCGGGACCGCTCATGAGGGCCCCCGCCCCACCGCCTCGAGCTGAGCGTTCACGGAGGCGATCCCCCGGTCCACCAGCGCGATCTCCTCCTCTGAGAGGGCCCCGAGTGTCCGGGCGGCCTCCTTGATCGCCTTCAGGTCGGTGAGCGTGCACGAGGCGAGGGCCGCGTCCCCGAAGCGCTTCCGCTGGACCGGCAGGTCATAGGTCATGATGGCGGTGGCCGCCAGGACCCGGGCCCCCGCCTTGCGAAGCTCCTCGGCGGCGGCCAGGGCGCTCCCCCCCGTGGAGAAGAGGTCCTCCACCACGACCACGGCGCTGCCGGGGATCAACGCCCCCTCCACCGCCCGCCCGAGGCCGTGGTCCTTTGCGGAGGCGCGGACGTAGACCATCGGGAGGGAGAGCCGTTCGGCCAGGAGGGCCGCATGGGGGACCCCGGCGGTGGCCACCCCGGCCACGGTCTCCACCCCCGGGTACCGGGAGAGGACGAGCTGGGCCCAGAGATCCTCCACCCGGCGGCGGAGGTCGGGGAAGCTCAGGAGCCGGCGGTTGTCGCAGTAGATGGGGGAGCGCACTCCCGAGGCCCAAGTGTACGGTTCCCGCGGGGAGAGCGTCACGGCCCCGATCCTCAACAGGCCCTGGGCCACTTCCAGGGCGGGGTCCAGGGGTTCCGGGGTCGGGGCCTTCAAGGTGCTCACCAGGGCACGTCCTTCACGTGCATAAGATACCCCAACCAATTGAAGGCCGTGTGCAGGAAGAGCGTCAGGACCAGCACCCAGAGGATGGCCAGGAGCCCCGGAACGAGCGAGGGCCAGAAGGCCGAGTAGAACAGTCCCGGGAAGAGCCCCGCGACGAGCGCAATGGGGACCAGGAGCAAGGGCCACTGGTCGAGCAGGGGGGCGGGAGCGCTGCTCGGGAGGCCTCGTCTCCGCTTCAGGAACGAACCTAGGGCGTCCCCGGTCATCGCCCCGAAGGTGAGGGTCAGGACCGGGGCCAGGGAGGCCAGGAGGGTAGGGCCGAAACGCGGGACCACCTGGAGGTCGGGAGGGGCCAGGAGGATGAGCCAGGCCTCCAGGAGCCCCACGCAAGCCCCCAAGCTCCCGCCTAGGAGGAATCCCAGCCAGGTCTTCGATCTCCCCAGCAACGGTCGGCCATCCCCGGGCCAGGTGCGGCCCAGGTCCATCCGGGGTCCCCGGCGCCGGGAGAAGGTGGCGAGGGCGTTGGCCGCGAAGGCCGGGATGAGGACCCAGAGGGCGGCGGCGAAGAGCAGGAAGAGCCGCACCTTGGGCGGTGGGCCCCTCGGTCTCTTAAGCCTCCCGCTGGGGGCCCGGCCGTCTCCCGAAAGCGCTTAGAGCCTGGGTCGGTCCCGCGACCCCATGGCGTCCGGCGGTGTGGAGAACTTCCGGGACCTGCAATACTACCAGTTGCTGAAGGAGATGTACGGGCGCCAGCACAAGGCTTCCGCCACCGCCTACGCCTCGTACTGCAGTTGCAAGGAGTGCGCCCACACCTTCCGGGGGGACTGCTTGAAGGACCGCTGCGAGTGCTGCACCTCGCAGACCGCTCCCCTCGGTGTCCAAGGTTGATCGATCGGGGCCTCCTCCGCGGACCGCCCCCCTTTCCCCTCACGGAGGGCCTCGGCCCGCGAACGCGCCCCGAAGAAGGGGACGGAGGGGTCCTCCGGGGCGAGGGGCCCGGTGGGCCGGGTCAGGGACCCCGGAGGGCTACGGGGCCGGGGTACGGCGACCCGCGAGGCCCGGTCCCTCCCTAGCCTCTGCCCCGGGAGCTTGTCAGGGCCGAAGGGAAGCTCACGATCCGAGGCAAACCGGGGAGGCGTGGGCCCCCGGGGACCTTGCCTCGTATCTCGCCCGGGTCTAGGGACTCTATAGGATGGGAGACACCCCGCTCTCCGCGCGCATGGGGCCCGGGTCACGCCGGCGGCCAACCCGAGACCAGCCGATACAGCAACTCCTCTACCTCGGCGAGGCGCTGCGGGTCCACGCTCTCCTCGGCGTCGTGGATATGCGCCTCCTCGTCCATGGAACCGAAGACCACGGCCGGGAGCGAGGTCCCCGCCGGGGTCTTCAAGCGGCGGAGGGCACTGGCATCCGTCCCTCCGTACTCCCCGAAGATCCCGACGGGATGCCCCGTGACCGCTTCGTAGGTCCTCTGGACCCGGAGCACGACCGGGTCCTCGGGAGAGAGGAAGTACCCCCCGCGTTGCCGCTCCGGCGGGGCTTTAAAGCGCGCGCCGGGAAACTCGCTGCGCAAGGGGTCGAAGAACGTTCGGAACCGCTCCAGGGAGGTCCCGGGCTCCATCTCGGGGGGAGAACGCAAATCCACCGTAAGGGTCCCCTCGGCCCGGGGGGCCCCGTCGAGCAGCCCTGTCCCCAGGCCGGCCTCCAGCAAGCGGAGCGTCTCGTTCACCGGGTTCGCGGCGCGGTGGGGGTACCCGCCGTGCCCCGCCCGTCCCACGACCTGAGCCCGGAGGACCCCGGGGGGCCCCTCCGGAAACCTCCGGAAGGCGAAGGGTTCTCGGACCCCCTCCCTGAGGAACCGCTCCAAGCGCTCCAGGGCCCTGGGGTCCCCGCCGAACTGCAACGTCACCGCCCCGGCGATCTGGTTCGCGGCCTCCGTCTCGGCCCGCGCGGACACCAATCGCGGGAGGGGCCCTCCGCCGTCTTCGGTCCGGATCTCGATCCCGGTCACCGTGGCCCTGCCGGGGATGGTGGGGGTCGGCCCACCCCCGGACGGGTAGTCCGGGCTCGGTAGGGCGGAGCGCCACTCCTGAGCGACCGAGTGGAAGCTCTCCACCCGGCGCGCGAGGGCGATGAACGGGCCGCAAGGCCCCGGCGGGACCCGGTCCACGTCCAGGAAGCAGACCCCGCTGGATCCCGCCGCCACGTATGGCGACCCGTCCGGGAGGAACGCGGCCTCTCCCAGCAGGAACCGGTCCGGGCTCCCCGGAGGAAGGGATTCGTCATGGGCCACCAGGGCCTCGATCCCTCCAGCCCCCCCCGTCTCCTCGTCCGGAGAAAGGAGAAGGCGCACGCCCACTGGCAACGGTCCCTTCTGGGAGAGGCGATGGAGCGCTCGGAGGGAGGCCACAACGCCGCTGCCGAGGTCGTCATTGCTCCCCCGCCCGTACCACCGGCCGTTCTCCCGAACGGTCAGTTCATGGGGAGGGGAGCGCCACCGTTCCCGCTGTTCCCCCGGCACCGGGACCACGTCAAAGTGTGCCAGAATGAGCAGGGTCCGTGCGGCCGGTAGACCCCACTCCACGATCACGTTGGGGCGGGCACTGGAGAATCGGTCCCGGCCTCCCGGGAGGCTCTCCCGGGCGTCCCAGACCCGGGCCGCAAGGCCCAGGTGCCGGGCCGTGGACACAAGGAGCTCCGCGACCTCGCCGTAATGGTGCTTCTCCTCCCGGCCGTGTGACGGGTCCTCCAGGTTCGTCGGGGCCAGCGCCACGAGTTTGGCCAAAAGCGAGAAGGCCTCCGGCGATCCAGGGCCCCCGCTCCTTCCGTCGCCGGGTCCTGCCATGCCCCTCCCGTAACCCCCCTCACAAATAACGTGAGGGGACCCCGGTCACTCGTTCGGAGGCCCCTTCAGTCCGAGCACGAAGAACGCCGTGAGGGCCACGACGATCCCCAGGGTGGTCCCGATGGCGGCCTGGAAGAGCGCCGGGAGGCCATCGTAATAGGCCATCTCCCAGAGAGCCCCGGATCCGGCGGCCAGCAGGACCAGCCCGAAGGCCGTGAAGGGGGCCACCGACGCCCCCTGCCGGGGGCCCGCCGCGCTGGCCGGCTCCTCCGTCGCCGCGGTCATAAGGACTCCACCCACAAGGCCCCCCAGAGCCCCATGACCGACCCGGTTTGGAACCCGGTCTGCCCGGTGGACTCCCCGTTCGGATCGTAGACGTAGGACACCGGCCGGGTCAACCCGTACAGATACACCCCGGGGACGAGCGTGAGATTCTCCGATTGGACGCTCCCGACCTTGAGGAGGGTCTCGCTCACCGGGAGGAGGCCTGCGCTCGGGTCGAGGCGAAGGACCCGGAACCCATAGGGAAGCGTATCGTTGTGCTGCTCCACCCATTGCTCTTGGGCATTCGGGTTGAGCGATGTGTCGTTCACCAGGTAGTTG
The DNA here is from genome assembly GCA_021827405.1 of Thermoplasmata archaeon. Taxonomy (GTDB): domain Archaea; phylum Thermoplasmatota; class Thermoplasmata; order Lutacidiplasmatales; family UBA184; genus JAKATE01. Next base: position 13,076 of record JAKAVY010000028.1, on the reverse strand, counting down.
TTGATCCCGAGGCTGGAGAGCGGGATCGTCCAGGAGAAGGAGACCGGCCCCCCCGTAAGGGGGGCCCCGGCCTCCAACGTGGGGCCCGGCACGGAGAAGTTGAACAACCCTTCCCCGTTCGCGACGAGGTCCGCCCGGGCAGCGGAGACCACCGGGGGATCGTAGATATCCCCCAGCCCGCCCGACGACTGGAAGGCGGCCAGGCTGGGGACGGGACCGGAATCCGGGGAGGGCAGGACGATCAACTCGGCCGCATCCTGGCCGAACCAAGGCCCGTCGTACTCCCCGTCCGGCGCCCCGTAGACCCCGGGCGTGGAGGGCGCCTGGAAGAGGGCATGGGACAGGCTCCCCGGGATCACCTGGACGTTCACCGGAGCCTGAGACCTAAAGGGGATGTAGAGGGACTGGGTGGCGCCCGCCGCGGTCATGTTCAAGGCCACCCACTGGCCGGCATAGGCCACGAGGGTGTTGTTGTAGGACCCCCGGATGGCCCCGGACTCGTTCACGGTCCAGTAATACTGCTGCCCATAGAGGGTGACGAACTCGGTATCGGCGTGGCCGGTCCCGGGGTCGTTGATCCCCTGGCTCACTCCCAGGGCCCCCGGGGTCGCGGCCACGAGGACCAAGACGAGGAGGACCCCCACCGTCCCGATCCAGGCCTTCTCGATCCCCTCCCGGCGGGCCCGGGGCACCCGACGGACGAAGGGCACGTCCTGGACCGGTACCCGGTGGGCCCGGGGGCAGGTGGACTGGGCGGCCCTCCGCACGGCCTCGTCAAAGGAGAGGCCGGCGGCGCTGTAGAGCTCCCCCTTGAAGACCGTGAGGAACCCGTTGGCCACGAGGAAGAGCTGGGCCAGGAGCACCACGATCATCCCCGAGAAGAGGACCCACTGGTCCACCGTCACCACGGGAAGGACAGGGAGGATCACTTGCCGACGGAGGATCCCGAGACTCCCCAGTTCGTCCATGCCGATCACCAAGGTCACGCCGCCCACAGCGGTGCCCAGGAAGTGGAGACGGGCCAGGCCCACCGAAAACCATTGCCGCCCCGAAAGGATCGGGAAGATGGCGTAGAGCAGGGCAAAAGCGCCCCCCGCGATCCCCAGGACCGTTATCGCATGGAAGTGGCTCAGCACGAAGAGACTGTTGTGGAGGTCCACATCCCAGGCCTGGGTGGCCACGACCGGGCCGGTGAGCCCTCCGAAGACCATTCCCCCCATGCTGAGGAGGGCGAAGAGTGCGACCGCATTCCATTCCCAGGCGCGGGCCGGGACGCCCTTCAACGTCATCCAGAGGGAGAAGAACGTGATCGCCGAGGGGACGATGATGGCGAAGGAGAGGGCCATGGTCAACCAGGTGGACCACGCGGGCAGCGGAGTGAGGTAGAGATGGTGGATCCCGAGCATCGGGGTCAAAACGATGAACAGCAGCGCGCTGACCACCGCGAAGCGGTAGCTGTAGACCGGTCGACGGGCCAGGATCGGAATGAGGAAGTAGAGGCTCACCAGGGGCAGGAGGAAGAGCAGGTAGACGATGGAGTGCCCGAAGATCCAGAAGATCACCTGGTTGGAGAGGGCATTGAGGGCCCAGCCTCCATAGGCCGCCCCCATGTCCCAGACGGTGGAGATGACTACGGGCACGTAGGTCACCGGGGTCAGGACCACAGCGGCCAAAAGCATCCAGAGGAACGCAGGGAACCGGAGGCCCGACGAGGAGGCCCGGGCCTTTCGGAACCAGTCCCGGAGGTGTACGACCATCCAGCCGGTCCAGAGCAGGACCCCGGCGGCGAGGCTGAGCCACCCGAGGAAGAACAGCGGGCTCACCACGTAGGCGCTGTGGCCGGCCACGCCCAGCGGGGAGAGGAAGTACCACCCGATGGCGGGGAAGTAGTTGTCGTTGAAGGGGGAGAGGTAGACCGGCCCTTCCAGCAGGAGGATCGAGGCGTTGACGAGCCCCACGGAGAGGTAGAGGCTCCACTTGTGCCGGGGGACCAGGCCCAAGGCATTGATGAGGAGAAAGCCCAGCACACCCATCTCCAGTTGCTGGACAAAGCCGAAGAACTCGCGAAGGCCGTGGAGCGTGACGGACGAATAGATCTCCACGTCGGAAAGGTGGAGGGAGGACTGCCCGACATATCCCACTACCTGGGTCTGGAAGCTGAAGATGTCAAAGCCCCCGACCGCCCCCCAGAAGAGGGCCAGGATGATCATCAGGATGGTGATCCGGGTCATCCAGTCCCGATGGAGCAGGAAGACCCGTTCGAACAGCTTGAGCTTGGCCAGACGCTGGCGGATGGCCTCCTCGGTCTGGTCCAGGAACCGGATCAGGGCCGGAGGCTCTTCGAAGACCGGGAGGTTGACCCCGGCCTCCCCGGTGTTCGAGCGGGGCCGGTCCCGCTGAGGCTCCACCGCCGCCATGGCTCCGCTAACGCCGGGTCGACGACCGCTTCCAAGGTTTCAAGATGAGGTTCGAACCTGGTTCGCAACTCCCGGAGATTTCTGAGAGTCCGAGGCCCGGGGCCGGAGCGGAAAGCGCCCCCAGGCTGCGACGCCGGGGCGGGGGGAGCGAAGAGAGGGGGGACCCTCCCCTCCTCCTATGAATGGCTAAATAGGACGGACCGGAATGGCCGCCTGTGCCGGGCGAGAACGTCGTCGAGATCCGCGGCCTGGTGAAGACGTACGGCGCTCTCCGGGCCGTGGATGGGATCGACCTCACCGTGCAGCGGGGAGAGGTCTTCTCCTTCCTGGGCCCGAACGGGGCGGGGAAGACCACCACCGTGGAGATCCTGGAGGGGCTCCGGGAGCCCACCGAAGGAACGGTCCGGGTGCTTGGGCTCGACCCACGCACCGACAGCGCGCGGCTCATCCGACGGACCGGGGTGATCCCCCAGGACTTCCGGTTCTTCGACAAGATCACTCCCCGGGAGGCCATCGAGTTCTACGCCGGGCTCTTCGGGCACCCTAAGGACCCGGACACCCTGTTGCATCAGGTCGCGCTGGAGGAGAAGGCGCAGGACCGTTACGAGAACCTCTCGGGCGGACAGAAGCAGAAGCTGGGCCTCGCCCTGGCCCTGGTGAACGACCCGGAGGTCATCTTCCTGGATGAGCCCACCACCGGGCTCGATCCCCAGGCCCGCCGGGCCATCTGGGAGGTCGTCCGGTCGCTCCGGGCCCGGGGCACCACCGTCTTCCTCACCACGCACTACCTGGAGGAGGCGCAGGTGCTCTCCGACCGGGTGGCCATCATCCAGCACGGGCGGCTCATTGCCCTGGGCACCCCGGAGTCGATCATCCAACGGTACGGGCGCCCGGAGGTCCTACAACTGGAGGGACCCCCGGCCTTGGCGGAATATCTTCGGCGCTCCCTGTCGTTGCCGGTCCGCACCGAGGGGAACCAGGTGGAGGTGGAGATCTCTCGGAAGGAGGACGTGCTGACCGTGCTCACAGCCGTCCAGGCGAGCGGGATCCCCTGGGAACGGGTCTCCACCACCCGCGACACCCTGGAGGACGTGTTCATCCGGCTCGTGGGTAGGATGGAGGACGGGGAAGGGGGGACCGGACCGGGCACGCTTCCGGGAGTGGAGGGCCCATGAACTTACGGCGGGTCTACCTGAGCCTGCAGACCCTGGCCCGGACCTACCTCCGCAACCGGGTAGGGCTCTTCTTTGCCCTCATCTTCCCCGTGATCCTCATCCTGCTCTTTGGGGCCATCTTCTCGAACAGCGGACCGACCACCACCACGCTCGACGTCCAGAACTTGGACCACCATTCCCCTCAAAGCCAGAACTTCACGGCCCTGTTGAACGAGACCGGGGTGCTGTCCTTGACCTTCGTGAGCCCGAGCGTGGGGAACCTCTCCGCCTATCTCGCCGGGCAAGGGGGCACCCCGGGGATCGTGATCCCGGCCGGGTTCCAAGCGAACCTGAGCCAGGACCGGCCCGTCCGGATCGTGGTCTACACCAACCCCACGGACGGTTCCCAGAGCGGGATCGTGGAAGGGGCGGTCCAGGGGGCCATCAACGGACTGAACCTGGAGAAGGCGGGAGGACGGCCCTACGTCTTCCTGGTGGGCCTCAACGTGGGAAGCACGGTCTACACGTACATCGACTATCTCATCCCGGGGCTCATCGGCTTCTCCATCCTCACCAGTCCGATGTTCTCGGTGGTGAACATCGCCTCCGAATACAAGAAGGACAAGATCTTCCGGCAGCTCTCCCTCACCCCTCTGACCCGCGGGGAGTGGCTCGTCTCCGCCATCCTCTGGTTCATCGTCCTCACGGCGATCTCCGCCTTCCTCATGATCGCCATCGGTCAAGGCCTCTTCCACGCCCACGTGGGGTTCACCTGGCTCCTCCTTCCCTTCCTCGTCATCGGACCGGCCCTGTTCGTCTCCCTGGGCCTCCTCGCCGGCTCCACCGCCAAGGACCCGGAAAGCGCGGCGGTGGTGGGGAACCTCATCACCTTTCCCATGATGTTCCTGGCGGGAACCTTCTTCCCGGTCTCGGAGTTCCCCTCGTGGCTGGCCGCGGTCGCCCACGTCCTTCCGCTCTACTACGTCATCGACGGGATGAACAATGCCCTGCTCTACGGCAACGTGGCCGCCTCCCTGGAGGACCTCCTGGTGGTGACGGTGCTCACGGCCATCTTCTTCCTGGCCGCCATCCGGGCGTTCCGCTGGCGCGAGAAGTGACCGGTCAGCGCGCCGCGGTGAGCACCAGGGCACCGGCGAGCAGAAGCACCAGGAGGCTGGTGGGGAAGGAGACCCCGAAGAGGAGCAGACTGTCGGCCAGCGAGGTCATGATCCGGTCCGTCGTCCCGGGTCCGAGGACCTTGACCTCCGGGACCCGGACCGTTCCGGCCGCCACCCGGGCCGGGGCGAGGTCGCTCAGCGCCTCCCGGAGGGTCTCGGAAAGGTCCGCGCTCAGCGCCGGGAGGGCTCGGCGCTCTCCCAGGGTGTTGAGGCCCCCCCGGACCTCGTGCACCACGTGATTGTCCGTGGTGAGGACCTCGGCCTGGTCCACCGACCCCTTCAGGGAGGCCAGGAGGGGCGCCCGGAGCCCCCTCAGCAGGTTGTTCGCGTCGAACAGGCAGTAGGCGGTCCTCTGCCCGGCCGCCTCCACCACGAGCACCTGCAGCCCGGCCCCGGCGATCCCGTCCTCCTCCGGCGAGAAACCGCCCTTTTGCGCATACCCGACCTTCAGGGAGCCCTCCCGGGTCTCCTGCCGGGCCCGGCGAAGGCTCTCCCGGGCATCCTCCAGCAGTTGGAAACCCCGGGGGGAACCGAAGGGGACGTCCCCCTGGCGCTCCACGAAGGAGTTGTGCGCGTCCAGGACGATCGCCTCCTTGAACCCGGCGCGCCCGGCCTCCTCCCGGAGCATCTCCGCGAGGGCGTAATCGATGTCGTCGGTGGCCGCCGGCGCCTGGGTGATCAGCAGCAGGACCGCCTCCCCAAGGCATTGGGCCCGGACCCAGGAACCCTCGCGGCCCGCGACCAGCGGCGAGGCCCGGTCCGGGCCGGCCTCAAGGCGGGAGAGGAGTTCGGCGCTGGCGTGAAGCACCTTTCCGAGCTCCCTCGTGCTGGAGACGTCCTGCTCGTGCGTGGAGGGAGAGTGAGGGACCAGGAGGTCGAGCTCGCCCGGGGCATGGAGGCCCGCCGCGAGCTTCGACGGGAGGTCGCTCGACCCTAAGGCCGCGAACGGTCCGGGATGGACGGAAGGGGCGAGCATCACCCGGGGTTTGCCCGACTCCCGGAAGAAGGCCAATATCCCCACGGTCAGGCTCTCCTCGGTGGAGATGCTCTCGAAGAAGCGCTCCATGGTCTGTTGCCCCTCCGCCTCTCGCCGGGTCATGTGGGCGAGGAGCGGGCGGAGAAGGCCCACGCTTCCCTGTCCGAACTCCCGGGCCATGGGTCGATTGGCGGCCCACAGGACACCCTGCGCGGCGGCCAGGGCGAAGAGAAGGAAGACGAAGGCCACCAGGATCCCCCGGACCGAGCTCCCCAAGAGCGCGAAGGTCCCCAGGAATCCCAACAGGGGGGTGACGAGGGAGATCCCCAGGGTGTAGCTCGCCCTCCGGTCCAGGAGGGGGTCCAAAACGATCAGCCGGAACCAGAAGGCGACGGAAAAGGTCAGCAAGAGCACCCCCTCCAGGGGCAGGGCGGGGGCCACCAGGGAGCCCAGCCTCCAGAGCAGGAGGACCCCGACGAGAACGGAAGCGCTGGTCATGGAGAGGAAGAGCGAGCGGCGGAGGGTGACCCCCGTGCGAGCCCCCTTGGAAAGGCGAGAGGAGAGCAGCGCCCCCACCCCGAGCGGGACCAAAAAGAGAGACCACCCCGCCAGGAAACCGACCCCCCATCCGCCGGGGAACCTCGGCCAATGCTCCGGCGGGGAGAAGGCCAAGACCGCGAGGAGGGCGGAGAGGGCCAGGACGGCCGCTCCGCTCACCCCGGCGGAGGGAGCATGGATCCGGATCCGGCTGGTACGCCGGTGAGGGTTGTACACCTTCCGACCCGGGTCCTGGGGGGGGTCAGCGGGCCGGGCGGACACGGTGGCGGTTCACCTCCTCGATGATGGGCCGGAGGGCCTCCTCGCCCCCTTCCTCCACCACGGTCCCGGTCACCAGGACCTGGGCACCCGCTCCCAGGAGGGCGCGAGCCTGGTCGGCGCGACGGATCCCCCCTCCCACGAGGAGGGGGACCTTGAGCACCTCTCGGACCGCCCTGACGAGCGGCAGGGGGACCGGCTCTGGGGCCCCCGAACCCGCCTCCAGGTAGACCAACTGCATCCCCAGGTACTCCGCGGCAAGAGCCCAGCCGGCGGCGACCTGCGGCTCGTCGCGGGGGAGCACGTCGGCCTCCCCCACTTCCCCCACCTTCATCCCCGGAGCCACCACGAGGTAGCCGAGGGAGATCGGTTCCAGGCCCAGGTGGCGAACGGCCAAGGAGGCACCCGCGTGGGTCCGGACCACCCAGCGGAGATTGCGGGAATTCAAAAGGCTCATCCAGAGGATCGCGTCGGCCTCCGGGGTCACCGACTCGGTCCCTTGGGGAAAGATCACCACCGGGAGCCGGGTGCGGGCATGGATGGCCCGGGCTGCGGCCGACATCCCCTCCGGTCGGATCCCCGTGGAACCACCGAGCAAGATGAGGTGCGTTCCCAGCCTCTCCGCCCGCTGGGCCACTTCCCCGGCCCGGTCCCCCGGGGTCTTGTCGGGGTCGAGGAGGGTGAAGTGGAGCGGACCTCCCTCCAACCGCTCCTGGAGCCAGCGAAGGAGTGGCCGGAAGACAGAAGGCCTCAGGGACTCCCGGGGCCTGGGGGCGCTCATCGGAGGGCCGCCCCCAGGAAGGCCGCCAGGGCCAGCACCATGGCGACCTTGGACCGGGTCTGCCCCGCATGGAGCCTTTGCGGGAGGTCGAGAACGGACCAGACGAACACGGCGTCACTGGCCGCCACCAGGAGGAGATAGATAACGAAGGCGGGCGACCCAACGGAGAGGAAGAGGAGGAGGGGTAGCGGGCTCAGGACCAAGGCGAGGCCTACCGATAGGCGAGCGGCGACGCTCGCCACGCGCAAGCCCCGCTGCTGGGGGAGGGTACGCCGGCTGAGGTCGCCTCCCGCGTCCTCCATGTCCTTGATGATCTCCCGGGAGAGCGTGGCGAACGTGGCCATGCCCAACAGGGGAAGGGCCAGGATAGGGTGGCCCACCACGGCGGCCCCGAAGAGGAAGACCTCCCCGGTGAGAAAGGCCACGGTAACGTTCCCGGGGAAGCCCCGGGCCTTGGTGACCCCTTCATAGGAGAGCAGGAGCGCGACGGCGAGCGCCCATAGTCCCAAGGGAAGCGGCCCCCCCACCAAGAAGGGGGTTCCCGCCGCGAGCAGACCGGCCCCCAGCAGGGGCAGAGGGGAGACCACAAAGAGGAAGGTCAGCGCCCAAAGCCCACCCGCCGGAGCGATCTCGCCGGAGGCCAAGGGACGCTCGGGATGGTTGACCCGGTCCTCTTCCCGGTCCCGGTAGTCGTTCAGCACGTTCCCCGCAGACGTGACCAGGAACGTCGTGAAGCCGGCCAGGACGAGGACGAGGAGGGGCCCGGACCCGGTGAGATGGCTCACCCCGGCGACGGCGTACCCTCCCACCACGGTGCCCACCCAGCCGATGAGGGCGTTGCCGGGCCGGAGCAGGCGGAGGTAGGGATTCACGGTGCGGTCCGGACCTGGGGCCTGGCGCATAATCCTTCCCCTACTTCCCCCGGAGAACCCCCCCGGGGGAGGCTTATCTGCCAGGCCCCGTCCGACTCGTGTGGCTCGCCTCCCTCCCGTCGCCCGGCGTCGTCTGGGCAACGGATTGACCGTCCTCCTCTACCCCCGCGGGGATTCGCCGGTCGTGTCGGTCTGGATGTGGTACCGGGTCGGCTCTAAGCACGAACCCCGGGGGAGCACAGGGGCGGCCCACTGGCTCGAGCACATGTTGTTCAAGGGGTCCACCCGCTTCCCCCGCGGGGCGGTGGACCGGGCGATCGTCGGGGCGGGGGGGATGCTCAACGCCTTCACCGACAGCGACTTCACCGCCTACTTTTCCACGGTCCCGCGGGAGCAGCTGGACCTGCCCCTGGCGATCGAGAGCGACCGGATGCTGGGGGCCACCTTGCCGGGAAGGGAGATCGCTCGGGAGCGATCGGTGGTGCTCGCGGAGCGGGAGGGGAATGAGAACCACCCTGAGTTCCGTACGGAAGAGGAGCTCTATGCCCTGGCGTTCCGGCGGCATCCGTACGGTTGGGACGCGTTAGGGCACGTGGAGGATATCCTGCGGATGGACCGCGAGAACCTCCGGTCCTTCTACGAGCGGTTCTACGGTCCCCGGAACGCCTGCCTGGTCCTCAGCGGGGGCTTCGAACCCCGGGCCGCCCTCCGCACGATCTCCCGATGCTTCGCCGGCCTGCGGCGGGAGGTCGAGCGGCCGGCCGTCCCGGAGCCGGAACCTCCCCAACCTGGGCGTCGCACGTCCACCCTCCACGGGCCCGGGTCCACCCCCCTTCTCCGGTTGGGTTGGCGGGCCCCCGAGGTGCGGGGCCGGACCGTCCCTGCCCTCCTCCTTCTGGACCTGTTGCTGGGTGGGGAAACGGCCTTCTATCCCACCGGGGGGTCCCGGTTCGAGGAACGGGAGCATCCCACCTCTCTCCTCTACCGGGGGCTGGTGGACGCGGGATTGGCCACCCGGGCGGGCTCGAGCTACAGCCCTCGTGTCGACCCGGGGTTGTTCACCGTCTTTGCCCAGGCCAGCCCGGGTCGGGAATCGCGGGAGCTGGAGGAAGCGATCGAAAGGATCACCACCTCCCTGGGGCGGAGACCCGTCGCGCGCGAGGAGGTGCGTCGCCTCCGGCAGCGTTTGCTCCGGGGGAAGACGCTGTCGTGGGAGGGGGTCACCGGGAGCGCGTTCCGGCTGGGGTTCTTTTGGTCCCTGGGAGACCTGACCCTCGAGCCCCGGCTCTTCTCGGCGGCCTTGCGGGTGACCCCCCAGGAGCTCCAGGAGGCGGCGGCCGGGCTCTTCCAGGACCGGGCCCTGTGCGTGGTCCGCTACGAGGTGGACCGGGGGGCTCCGGGACACCGGGAGGGCGGATGAGAGAGGCCGGCTCCCGGGCAGCGTCCGATCCGCGGACCTTGACCCGGCGCGCGCTCGAGAACGGGCTTTCCGTGGTGTTGCAGCCGGCCCCCCCGGGATCGGTCACCATGGCCGCGACGTGGATCACGGAGGGGGGGACCTCTCGCGACCCTCCGGCCCGGGAAGGGACGTCGATGGCCCTCGCCCAGCTCCTCCTCGCGGGCACCCGGAACCTGGACAAGCGCTCCTTCGCAAGGGCCCTGGACGAATGCGCCGGCAGCCTGGGTTGTGAGCCGAGCTGGGAGGCTTTGGAGGTCCACGCCAGCGGTCCCGCGGCGTCGGAGGCCCGGCTTCTGCGGCTTCTGGCCGAGGTGGTCGCCTTTCCCCGCTTGGAGGGCGGGGAGCTCTCCCGCGTGCTCCGGCAGCAGGAAGAGTCCCTCTTGAGGCAGCGCTCCCAACCGGAGGAGCGCGCAGAACGCACGTTGCTGGAGTCGGTCTTCCCCCGGGGGCACCCGTACCGACGGAACCCCCTGGGAAGGGCCCCCTTGTCCCGCGCCATCCACCGCGAAACCGTCGAGCGGTTCCATCGGCAGTACCTGCCCACCCGGGGAGGCCGGCTGGTGGTCACCTCCCCCCGTCCTCTCCGTTCCCTCTGGACCCTGCTCGAGGGGATCTTCGGGGGATTGGAGCTGGGGCCCGGTTCGCCGCCCCCCCCTTCCGTCCCGGCGCTACAGGCCCCGGCGAGGGGCCCGTACTACGTCCCGGTCCCGGGGACCGTTCAAGTGGAGGTCCTGGTCGGACGGGCTGTCCCCCCGCGCAACCACCCGGGGTACCCGGCCCTCACCCTGGCGAACGAGGTCCTCGGAGGCCGCCCCACGATCTCCCGGCTCTTCCAGGTGGTCCGGGAGCAGAAGGGGCTCACCTATGGGGCCGGCAGCGAACTGGAGTGCCTGAGATGGGGAGGGCTCTTCACCGCCCAAGCGGGGACGGACCCGAAGCACCGGAGGGCGGTGGAGGACCTGCTCTGCCGGGAGCTCCGACGGCTCGGCGAGGGCTCCCTTCGTCCGCCGGAGCTCGACCGGATCCGGGAAAGCCTCCTCGGAAGCCTTCCTTTGCTCTGGGAGTCCGCGCGCCAGGCCCATGGGATGGCCTTGACGGTAGCCTACTTCGACCTCCCCGAGGACCACTACTGGCGCTGGCCGGAGATCCTGCGGGCGGTCTCCCCGGAGGAGGTGACCCGAACCGCGGAGCGTCTGCTCTCGGGCCCGGGGCCTCCCTTCGTGGTGGCCAGTGGTCCCCCTCTGGGAGAGCGACCCCGGGCCTCCCGAGGGGGCTTCCGTTGAGATCGGCTCCCCCTGGTGACCGGAACCGGTTCCCGGGGGGGATCGGGGGGCCCCCAAGGCCTCCCGGAGCCGGCCCGATCCTTTGCGGCCTTCGGTGGGGCAACGTCTAAATAGCACGCACTCATGCGCATCCATATGCCGGGCAGGGGGAATCGGGGCGTGAGCGAGGAAGCGATGCTCCGCAAGAACATCACCATCACGCGGGAGCAGAACGAGTTCCTGGAACGCCACCCCGAGATCAATCAGAGCGCGCTGTTCCGGCAGGTGGTGGAGACGCTCATGACCACCGAGAAGGCCCCCCGGTACTCCGCCGTCCGGGACCTCCGGCTGGGAAAGACGGTCTACAAGAGCGGAGCGTTCGTCTATCGCCCAAAGTCCGCCGAGAGGAAGGGCCGGGACTGAGGGGCCCGCGGGCGGTCGCGGCCACCCGGGCTAGGGCCCGGGCGGACCCGTCCGGACCGGCGGTTCGCGCCGGGCGAGCGAGGCCTCGGGCAGGATCGGGGTCCCGGGCGCGCTGGAGGGAGCGGAACGGGGCCGCGCCAACAGCACGCCTTCGACTCCCGGGGTCTGTCGAAGGAGCTCCTCCCACATCCCTGCGTCTAGCCCCGGGACGTGGTGGTCCGGCACCACGTGCCCCAAGGCGACCTTCCGGTGTCGGACCAGGTCCCTGAACCGCGGCGCGTAGTGCCCTCCGCCGATCCCCACCACGATGGGGCCTTCCACGGACCGGCCGCCCCCCAAGGCACGCAGGGTCACGGCGAGGGCGCGGTGTACCCGGGGATCCTCCCAGACCTCAGGTGCGCTACCGGCCTCCAGGAAGAAGGCCGGGGAGGAGAGCAGCGGGCCGTGGTGGGTCGATTCGAAGCTCACCGGTATCCCCAGGTCGCCTCCGGCCTCGCAGAGCGCAAGGAACGCGCCGGTCATCAGGCGGGCCGGGACCGGTGTGAGCCGCCGGGGAAGACCTCCCAGGCGCGCCTCGGGCCCCAGGTTCCCGAGGGGATGGACGGTCAGCGCCGGTAGGCCCCGTTCGCTCCGGTGGACCGATGGGAAGATCACCCCCTCGAGCCGTGTCCCCAGGGCCGCCTGAAGGTCGGAGGATAGGCCAAGGTCATACAAATGAAGCCCCGGTCGCCGCAAGAGATGGAGGCCGTCCCCTAGGTCGCGGACCGCGGTGCCGGCCACGTGGTCTCCCGAGGGCACCCCGGGGCCAAGGTACGCCGCGACCCCGCGGGCGACGGGGTCTTCCTCGGAAATGACCACCAGCCTCAAGGACGCCCGTCCACGAGAGCCCCCCGCCGAACCGGCGGCGACCGGGCCCTCCGGCCAATGGATATCTCCCGGCGGATGAGCCTTCGGTCCGGTTCGCCCGTGGGACCGACCGGAACGTAGGTCTGTTATGTAGCCTCGGGACTCTGGAGGGCCGGCGCTCCGAGGGGAGGGGAAGAGCTACGCCGGCGAAGGCCGTCTATACGGCACTGGCGGTCGTCGCGATGGCGGCGGCCCTGATCACCGGGGTCTTACCCGACCCCTTGGGGACGGCGCTACCCCTGCTGTTCGTAGGATTGCTAATCCTCGTCCTTTACCTGAGGTTCCGTAGCCAGTCCCAGGCGCCCACGTCCCTACCCTCTACGCCGGGGAAGGGCCCGGGACCGGCTGTCGCGAAGCCGGAGGGACCCTCCCCAGAGCCTGACGGCTCCGCAAACACCTTGGACGCTCCTTCGCCGGGGGGCGACCGGGAAGTATAAGACGGAGGACCCCCTGGTGGGCTCAGGTTCTCCGGGGTGGGGAGTGGAAAGGCCTCCCCTCCGTGGGGAAGCGGAAGAGGCGAGCATGAAGTGCGAAGGATGCGGAGCGGACCTGGCGGAAGGCTCGAAGCGTTGCTCTTCGTGCGGTCGAGAGGTGGATCTCGGCCACCGGGTGGGCGAGACCTCGGGGCGCGTCGCCCAGGAGACGGGCGAGGTCATCGGCAAGGTAGGGAAAGGGGTATGGTCCGGGGCCAAGGGCTTTGGCAAGGGGCTCAAGAAGGGGTTCAGCGGTTCTGACCCGAGTTTGGACAACACCCCCTTCCACTGACGAGGGATATGTAGTATCACCGATTGCCTAATTCGACTGGAGACTGTTACCGAGAGTGGAATCGAGG
>JAKAVY010000065.1 GCA_021827405.1 Thermoplasmata archaeon | reverse complement strand
CATGGCCAGGAGCGCCACGAACATGACCACGCTCGCCACGTGGGTATAGACGAAGAACTTGATCGCGGCGTAGTGCCGCCGCGCCCCTCCCCACCGGCCGATGAGGAAGAACATGGGGATGAGGACGACTTCCCAGAAGACGAAGAAGAGCAGGACGTCCAGGGAGACGAAGACCCCCAGGACCCCGGCGTTGACCAGCAGCAGGAGCCCGAAGAAGGGCCCGGGCGCGTCCTCCTCCTCCCAATGGTAGACCACCGCGGCGAGGGTCACCACCGAGCTCAGCAGGACCATGGGGAGGCTGATGCCGTCCACGCCCACCGCATAGTCCACGCTGATGCCGGGCGAACCGGGGAGCGCGGCGAAGGTGAACCAGTGGTTGACCTCGAGCAACTGGTAGCTTAAGGTGAAGTTCAGTTGGAACTGGGTCAGGGTGTACACCACCACCGCCACGGTGGCCCCGGAGAAGACCACCGCGACCCAGCGCGCCTGCTTCCCCGCGAAGAAGGTGGCGGCCGAGCCCACGAAGGCCACGGCGAGCAGGAGGGTGAGAGGGGAGACCAGCATCCTAGCCTCCTCCGAAGAGCGGGGCCAGGTACGGGACACCGTAGAGGAAGAAGATCACGAGGACCAGGAGGCCCGTGACGAGCCAGAGCGCGTAGTTCGAGACGATCCCGGTCTGGAGCGTGCGGACCCGGGAGGAAAGGCGCGAGAAGCCCTGCTCGAACCCGTGGACCGTCCCGTCGATGACGTAGCGGTCCACCCAGTCCATGGCCTTCGAGAGGACCAGGATGCCGTGGACGGCGAGGGCGTCGTAGGCGTCGTCGAAGTAGTACCGGCGCTGGAGGATCCCGTGCAGTCCCCGGAGGGGGCTCCCCGTGGGCATCCGGTAGACCCGTCCTCCTCCCCAGAACACCCAGGCGATCCCCAGGCCGAGGAAGGCCAGGCTCAGGGAGAGGAGGGAGAGCGTAAGGTCGGAAAGGCTGAACGCCCAGGCTCCCCCGACCTTAGAGTAGCCGAAGATCGACCAGGTGAGGCCGGGGAAGAGATGGGCGAAGGAGGGGATCAGCGGGAGGAACCCGGCCACGCAGGTGATCGCGGCCAGGGTCACGAGCGGGGCCAGCATGACCCAGCTGGGCTCGTGGAGCGGGGAGGGGGAGGCGCCGGGACCCTCCTTCGGGGAGGGGTGGCCCCCCGGGTGCGGAGCTGGCGGTTCCCGAAGGCCCTCCCCGCCGAAGGTCATGAACCAGAGACGGAAGATGTACAACGCCGTGAGGAGCACGGCGGCCACGGAAAGGGCGAAGAAGAGGAAGCCGAGCGGGACCCCGGAGGTGGCGGAATAGGTCAGGGAGAGCAGGTCATCCTTGGAAAAGAACCCGGAGAACGGGAAGATGCCCGAGAGGGCCAGGGCTCCCACCAGCATGGTCCCGGCCGTGATGGGCATGGCCTTCCGGAGGCCCCCCATCTTGAACAGGTCCTGGGTGCCCACCACGTGGATGACGGAGCCGGCGGCGAGGAAGAGGAGGGACTTGAAGAACGCGTGGGTGAACAGATGGAACATGGCCGCCCCCGGGCCCACCACCAGGTAGGCGGCGGCCCCCACGGCCATGGTCATGTATCCCAACTGGGAGATGGTGGAGTAGGCGATCACCCGTTTGATGTCCGGGGAGACGAGGCCCATGGTCCCCGCAAAGAGGCTGGTGAACCCTCCCACCCCCAGGATGACCAAGGCCGCCGTGGGCGTGAAGCCCAGGTAGATGGTGGTGATGGCGAGGAGGAAGATCCCCGCCGCCACCATGGTCGCCGCGTGGATGAGGGCGCTCACGGTGGTGGGACCCTCCATGGCATCGGGCAGCCAGGTATGCAGCGGGAACTGGGCGCTCTTCCCGGCGGCCCCGCCCAGGATGAGGAGCCCGGCGAGCGTCATGAGAGTCCCGCTGGGGTCGCCGGTGACGGTCCCCGGGGCCAGGAAGGGGGCCGCGCTGTTCGCGTTCGGCGGGGCGAAGACGAACCCCGAGCAGGCCCAGGTGGGGCCGGTCCCGGGAGGCGAGGAAGGGCAGGCCGTCCCGGGGTACGAGGTGATGGGGCCCACGCCGTGGACCCCCGCGAAGGAGGCGAAGAAGATGAAGACCCCGGCGAGGAAGAGCACATCCCCCACCCGGGTCACCAGGAAGGCCTTCTTTGCCGCGGAGGCCGCCTCGGGCTTCTTGTAGAAGAACCCGATGAGCAGGTAGGAGCAGAGGCCCACCAGTTCCCAGAAGAGGATGAACTCCAGGTAGTTGTCCGCCAGGACCAGTGCGTTCATGGCGGAGAGGAAGAGCATCAGCTCGGCGTAGTAGCGGGGAAGCCCCTCCTCGTGGGCCATGTACTCGTTGGAGTAGAGCACCACGAGGAGCCCCACCACGTTGATGACCAGGAGCATGAGGGCGCCGAGGGGACTCACCAGGGTGCCCATGACGAACCGGGTCCCCCCGGGGAAGTTCAGCCAGACGAAGCTCTGGTCGTGATAGGGAAGGGCCGCCCCCATCTCGGCGAGGGCCACGTAGAAGCCGCTGACCAGGGCCCCTGCCTCGAAGAAGACCGCGACCCACCCCACCGCGCGCCCGAACCGGCGGCCGAGGAGGCCCAAGAGGACGAACCCGAGGGCCGGGAAGAGGGGGACGACGTAGGCGATCTGGAATGCCAGCTCCAGCCTGATCCTCCTCCGCTAAAGTTTCAACTGGATGGCTTCCGCCACGTTGATCGTGCCCCGGAGACGGTTGAGGGCGAGCACGATGGCGAGCCCCACCGCGACTTCCGTGGCGGCCAGCCCCACCAGCACCACCGCCACGCTCTGGCCGGTCACCCCGCCGAGGCCGGGGGCCGGGGGGTAATAGGCGAACGCGAGGAAGTTGAGGATGGCCGCGTTCATGACGATCTCCACGGAGATCAACAGCAGGATGAAGTTCCGTCGGGTGATGATCCCGAAGATCCCGAGGGCGAAGAGCCCCCCGCTCAACCCGAGCAGGTCCACCAGAGGGATGCTCATCCGCGGGTCTCCCGGGCCACGGAGGAGGAGCGCGTCTCCCGGGCCAGGTACACGCCCCCGCTCAAGGCGGAGAGCATCACCAGGCCGAGGAGGAGCAGCCAGCCTCCGTTCACCAAGAACAGGTTCTGAGAGAGGGTGTCCACGCCGTAGGCCGGGCCGGGCAGGTAGGCGGGCGCCCGGAGCGCCAGGTCCACCAGGACCAGCCCCAGCAATAGGGCCACGAGGACCGGGAGGGCGGAGAGGGCCGTCCGCGCCTCCCGAGCGAAGATGCGCTTCCGGAGCACCATCACCGCGAACATGAGCAGGATGGTCACGGCGCCGGCGTAGACGGCCAACTGGAGGAGACCCAGGAACGGGGCCTGGAGGAGGAAGTAGATGGTCGCGAGCCCGGCGAAGAACGCCCCGATATAGATGATGGTGTGGACGATCTCCTGGGCGGTGATCGCGAGCGCCGCCGAGACAAAGGTGCCGGCGCCCACCACCACGAACGCGAAGGTCTCGGGGTTCACTTCCCGCCTCCCCAGTACAGGCACTCCTTGGGGCAGACGGAGATGCAGGTACCGCACCGGACGCAGTCCTCGTCGTTCACCGTGGGCTCCTTCCAGATCCTACGGGGGAGCTTCTCCCCGGGCTTGGGGGTGGGCTTGGGGATGTCCATCATGGTGATGCACTTGGTGGGACAGTCCCGGGCGCAGGCGTTGCAGCCGATGCATAGGTCCTCGTCCAGAAGGATCCGGTCCTCGTTCTCGGGGCGGGCCAGCCTCAGCGGGTTCATGGGGAGCTTCGTTTTGTACACCGCGAACATGCGCTCGGGGGAGTAGATCATCTCCGAGCGCGTGTGGGTCGTGATGGTGTAGCTCGCGGTCATGGTGAGGCAGCCCTCGGGGCAGGCGTCCGAGCAGAACCCGCAGAACGAGCACTTCCCGTAGTCGATCTCCGGGCACTTCTTCGACTTCCCCCCTCCCAGGTCCGTGTTCACCATCTCGATGCAGGTGTCCGGGCAGGAGAACATGCAGAGGTTGCACGAGATGCAGGTCCGGATGTTCAGGGCGTGCACCCCCCGGTAATTGTCCCAGATCTGCCCGACCCCGATGGGGGCCCCGGAGGCCACCTTCACCTCGTTGCGGAAGGTCGGGTCCTCCAAGCGCTCGTAGGGGTAGAGGATGGTGGAGGGGCGCCACAGGCTCCGGGCGAACTGCCGCGCCGCCGTGGCCATGGGATAGGCCACCAGGGAGACCACGCCCGAGGGCTCCGGAGCCGGAGGGGTCCGCTTCACCGGGGGCCCGCCGGCGGCCGGCTTGGGCTTCCCTCCCGTCTCGGGGGGGTTCGCTTCGATCGCCATTCGCTTGCTCTGCCCTCCTCCTCAGACCGATGGCCAGCGTAGGTGGGGCCAGCCCCAGACCACCAAGGCGGCCGCCCAGACCATGTTCAGCAAGGAGAGCGGGATCATCCGCTTCCAACCGATCTGCAACAACTGGTCGGTCCGCACCCGGGGGAGCGCGGCCCGGATCCAGACGAACACGGCGAAGACGATGTACACCTTCACCTGGAACCAGAGGATGCCGGCCAGCGGGAAGGAGACCAGGGGAGCGGTGAGGGAACTGGCGGGCAGCGTCCATCCCCCCAGGAAGAGCAGCACGATCAGGTAGCTCGCCACCAGCCCCCGGAGGTAGTCGGTGAGCATGGTCATGGCGAAGAGCATACCCCCGTACTCCGTGTTCCATCCCTCCACGAGCTCGGCCTCGGCCTCGGGGAGGTCGAAGGGGATCCTTTCCACCTCCGCGAGCATCGCCACGGTAAAGACGATCAGGCCCAGGATGAGCGGCAGGGCGAACCATCCGTCCTTCGCCTGGTCCATGACGATGGTGCTCAGGTCGAACGACCCGGTCAGGAGGACCACCGACACCACGGCGAAGAGCAGCGGGATCTCGTAGGCCACCAACTGGGCCGCGGTCCGCATGCCGCCGATGAGG
>JAKAVY010000064.1 GCA_021827405.1 Thermoplasmata archaeon | reverse complement strand
GGCCTCACCGCGGAGGCCCTGGAGAAGGCGCTCTCCCCGTTGACCCTCGAGGTCGCGGAGCTCATGGGGACCTATTCTCGTCCCTGAGGCTTGGCCCCTCGGGACGCCATCGGCGTTCCCCGAACGGCCGGGAGGGTCCCGCAAGCTAGATAGTTCCCGCGTCGCCCTCTCCCGGGTCCCATGCCCCTCTCCTCTGGCCCCCCGGTCCCCTCCGGGCTGCGTTGGCTCCCCATGGCCTCCAGCTACCGGGGCCCCTTGGCCCCCGGATGCGAGCAATGCAAGGAGGGACGCAAGATGGTGCTCTTCGTCACCGGCCGTTGCCGCTTCCGCTGCTTCTACTGCCCCGTCTCGGAGCGGCGGAACCAACTGGACGTCACCTACGCCAACGAGAGGGAGGTCCACACGGACGCGGACGTGATCGCGGAGGCGGAGGCCATGGGAGCCGACGGGACGGGCATCACCGGGGGGGACCCCCTGGGGGTGCTTCCCCGGACCTTGCACTACCTGGAGCTTCTCAAGGGGACCTTCGGCCCCGGGCACCACGTGCACCTGTACACCCACGAGCCGAACCCCGCCAAGGTGGAGGCGCTGGCCCGGTCGGGGTTGGACGAGTTCCGCCTGCACATCCCCCCCTACCTCTGGGGCGGATTGGAGGGGCGGGGGGCCGCCTACCGCAACACCTTGCTCCGGGCGCGCGAGCTCGGGATGAGGCAAGGGGTGGAGGTACCGGTGGTCCCGGGCCGTGGCCAGGAGCTGAGGGCCCTCCTCCACGCCCTGGAGGAGCTCCCCGTGGACTTCGTCAACCTGAACGAGCTGGAGTTCTCCCCGACGAACGAGCGGAAGCTCTGGGAAGCCGGGTTCGAGGGCAACCCCCGGGGCTGGGGGGTGCGCGGGAGCCGTGGGGAGGCCGAGGCCCTGGTCCGGGAACGGTCCTGGCGGGTGCCGGTCCATTTCTGCTCGTCCGGGTTCAAGGACTCCGTCCAGCTCCGGGAGCGGCTGAAGCGCCGGGCCGCTCGCACCGCCCGCCCCTTCCACCGGATCACGCGGGACGGGACGCTGGTGATGGGCATCGTGGAGCTCCCCCGGGGAGAGGCCGACCTTCCCCGGCTCCTCCGGGCCCTGGGGAGGCCCCGGGGGCCCCCGGGAAGCACCTACGTCGTGGACCTGGAGCGCCGTCGGGTGGAGCTGGGCGCGGACCGGCTCCGGGGCTTGGCCCGGTGGCTCCCCTTCCCCGCTTTCGAGGTGGAGCTGTACCCCACCGCCGACCCCTTGGAAGTGGAGCGCTCCCCCTTGAACGACGCCGCCTTCTCCCCGAGCCCTGCGGGGGGCTCGTAGCCCTCGTCGCAGAGGTGGCCCCCGAAGGTCAGGTAGCGCTCGTCCCCGCGCTGGTGCTTGATCGAGCAGGGTCCCCAGCCCCGGTCCTCCTCCCCGTACCACAGCGGGCAGTCCCGGCAGTGAAGGGTGACCGGGCTGAGCGCGGTGGCGGGACGGGCAGGCTCCTCGGCGCTGCGGGCGTCGGTCACGGGACCGCTCCCAGGCCCTCCGCGAGGGCCCAGCTCCTCAGGACGTTCGCCATGAGCTCCACGGAGGTCACCGGCCCGATCCCTCCCGGCACGGGGGTGAGGGCGGAGGCATACCCCCGAAGGGCTTCCGCGTCCGCGTCCCCGACCACGGCCATCCCCCCGGGGGAGTTCGGATCCGGCCGGGTGGACAGCCCCACGTCCACCACGGCAGCCCCCGGACCGACCGACCGGCGGTCCAGCAGCCCGGGATGGCCCACGCAGGAGACCACCAGCTCGGCCTGCCGCGTCGTCCGGGCCAGGTCCCGGGTCCGGGAGTGCGCCACCGTGACCGTGGCATCTCCCCCCTCCCCCCGGAGGAGGAAGAGCAAGGCCGTGGGAAGGCCCACCGTCTCGCTCCGGCCCAGCACCACCACCGGGCGTCCCGGTATGGAGTAGCGGTAGTGCCGCAAGAGGGTGAAGACCGCCCGGGCCACCGCCGGGACCTGGAGGGGGCGTCCGGCCACCAGTCGGCCGAGGTTGACGGAGCCCACCCCGTCCACGTCCTTCTCCGGGGAGAGCCCCGAGACGAGGTCGAAGAAGTCCAAGGGAGGGGGGAGCGGATGCTGCAGGAGGACGCCGTGGACCGCGGGGTCCGCGTCGAGGCTCCTGAGCCGCTCCTTCAGCACCTCCCCGCCGGTGTGCTCGGGAAGGACGATGGCCTCGAAGCGGACCCCCAGCCGCTCGGCCCAGCGCCGTTGCTGGCGCTGGTAGACGGAGAAGGGGGTGCCCTCGCCCAGGGCCACGCTCACCAGGCGGGGAGGTCGGGACCCCCGCGCGGGCCAGCGGGACTGGAGGGCGAGGAGCTCCGCTTGGCGTGCCTCGGCCACGGGTCGGCCCTCCCACCGGACCGTGACGCCCTCTCCCGTCTCGTACAAAGGATTTATGCGAGGGTCCCCTTCGTATTTAAGTCTCGGAGCCCCCTGTGGGAAAGAGGCCCCTTTCAGGACACCCTCGATGACGGAGAATGCGAACCCGGATCCGGACACGGTGACCACCGTCGATGTGGACACGTGGGCCGCGGCGTTGCCGTTCAACACCACGGCCGACGTGGAGGTCCCGGGGCGGCTCTTGGACCAGGTGATCGGTCAGGACGAGGCGGTGGAGGTGGCGAAGAAGGCCGCCCAGCAGAAGCGTCACATGATCCTCATCGGGGACCCCGGGACGGGGAAGAGCATGCTCGCCCGGGCCATGGTGGACTTCCTGCCCAAGGAGCCGCTCCAAGACCTGCTGGCCTACCCCAACCCGGAGGACCCCAACGAGCCCAAGATCCGGGTGGTCCCGGCGGGGAAGGGGAAGGAGATCGTGGCCGCCCAGAAGATGGCGGCCACCCAGAAGAAGGAGACCCGGGCGTTCCTGTTCATCGGCATCGCCATCTTGATCGGAGGGCTCGTGGTCTGGAGCGTCATCACGGACCCCGCCCAGGGCCTCCTCTCGTTGCTCATCGGGTTCTTCGTCATCATCACCCTGTTCCTGCTGATGCGCCTGGTGACCACCCGGAACGACGGGGCCGATGCCGTGGCGAAGCTCCTGGTGGGGCACACCTCGGACGACAAGGCGCCCTTCATCGATGCCACGGGGGCCCACGCGGGGGCGCTCCTAGGGGACGTGAAGCACGACCCGTACCAATCCGGAGGGCTCGAGACCCCGCCGCACGAGCGGGTCGAGGTGGGGGCCATCCACAAGGCCAACGGGGGCGTGCTCTTCATCGACGAGATGAACATGCTCAAGATGGAGAGCCAGCATGCGCTCCTCACCGCCCTGCAGGAGCGACGCTTCCCCATCGTGGGGCAATCGGAGCGCTCGGCCGGGGCCATGGTGAAGACCGAGCCGGTGCCGTGCGACTTCATCCTGGTGGCGGCCGGGAACATCGATTCCGTCCAGGAGATGCACCCGGCGTTGCGCAGCCGGATCCGGGGCTACGGCTACGAGGTGTACGTGAAGAGCGCCATGACGGACAGCCTGGCCAACCGCCAGAAGCTGGTCCGGTTCGTGGCCCAGGAGGTCACCAAGGACAAGAAGGTGCCCCACTTCGACAAGGGGGCGGTGGCGGAGATCGTCCGGGAGGCCCAGCGTCGCTCCGGGCGCTCCGGGCATCTGACGCTCCGGCTCCGGGAGCTCGGGGGGCTGGTGCGGGTGGCCGGCGACGTGGCGAACACCGACGGCGCGAAGGTGGTCACCGCCGAGCACGTGGCCCGGGCCAAGCGGACCAGCCGGTCCTTGGAGCAGCAGATCGCGGAGCAGTACATCGAACGGCGCCGGGAGTACCGGATGTTCTCCACCGAGGGCTCGGCCGTGGGCGTGGTCAACGGCCTGGCGGCCATCGGTGGCCAGGGGGGGATGATGGAGTTCTCCGGCATCGTGCTGCCCATCGCGGCGGAGGTGACCCCCGCCCACGCCCGGGAAGGGGGGGTCGTGGTGGCCACCGGGAAGCTGGGGGACATCGCCAAGGAGGCGGTGCAGAACGTCTCGGCGCTCATCAAGAAGTACACGGGCCGGGACATCTCGCTGTACGACATCCACATCCAGTTCGTGGGGACCTCCGACGGGGTGGAGGGGGACAGCGCCTCCGTCTCCATCGCCACCGCGGTGATCAGCGCGCTGGAAGGGGTCCCGGTGGACCAGAGCGTGGCCATGACCGGCTCGTTGAACGTCCGGGGCTCGGTGCTCCCCGTGGGGGGCGTCACGGCCAAGGTGGAGGCGGCGGCCGAGGCCGGCCTCACCCGGGTCCTCATCCCGGAGGACAACCTTGCAGACCTCATGCTGGAGCGCCGTTACCGCACCATGGTGGAGGTGATCCCCGTGAAGACCCTCCGCGACGTGCTCCGGGTGGCCTTGGTGGGCACCGAGGAGAAGAAGGCCGGGCTCCTGGAGCGCCTCACCGAGATGGTCCGGGCGAACGCCCGGGACGGCAGCGGCCCCACGCCCACGCCCTCGGGCACCCTGGTGGCGCCCAAACCCCACTGAGAGGGAGGACACTTCGTGGCCCTGAGGCCGACGCATCCCCGGGGAGCCCATGCGGAGGTGGCCCCCGGCCGGGGCGCGCCTCAGGGCCAGACCGTACCGCCCCGGGACCGGCCCTGCTACGAGTTCAATCCGGGCCTTCCCCGGGCCTCCGATGACCGGGGATGCGTGCACTGCCGACACTACCTGACCGCCCGCTGCCCGCACCTCGAGGAGTTCTTAGAGGACCTCTACGAGCCCGACCCGGAGTGACCCCCATGCCGGGCAACGGGTTGATGGTCGGCCGGTTCCAGCCTCTGCACCAGGGCCATGTGACCCTCATCGAGCACGTCCGACGGACCTACCGACCGGACGCCTTGTTCGTGGTCATCGGGAGCTCCCAGGCCTCCCATACCGCGCACGACCCCTTCACCGCCGGGGAGCGCTTCGAGATGCTCCTCCGGGTGATCCGGGCGGAGCGCTGGACCGACCTCTGGCCGGTCCCGGTGGCCGACCTTAACCGT
>JAKAVY010000063.1 GCA_021827405.1 Thermoplasmata archaeon | reverse complement strand
CGATGGCCTCCTGGACGTCGCCGAGCCCCTCCGCGATGACCTTCCCCATCTCTTGGGTGACGCGACGACCGAGGGCGCTCTTCCGCTCCCGGAAGATCCGGGCCGCGTTCAGGAGGATCTCCCCCCGACGGGGGGCGGGGAGGGCCCGCCAGGCGGGGAGGGCCTCCCGGGCCGCCGTTACCGCCCGGTCCACATCCGCGGCCGAGGCGGCCACGAAGTGCCCTAGCTCCTCGCCGGTGGTGGGGCTCCGGGTATGGAACCGGTGCGCATTCTCCGGTATCGTCCAGCGGCCTCCGATGAACAGCCCGAACTCCTCGGTCATGGGGGTTCTCCTCTACGGCGAACCAGCCGGCTTCGGTAGATATGGTTCACCCAGGCCGGCCGAGGAGAGGAAAGGCCTTAGTGGGGTCACCGGTGGGGAGGGGGGGACACCGTGATCGACCTGGAACGGATCCGGAGCATGCCGGAAGAGGTCCGGGCCAACCTGGAGCGTCGGGGGGACCCCCGTTTCCTGGAGCTTTTCGAGAGCGTCCAGGCCTCCGATGAGGCCTGGCGACAGGCCCACGGGGAGGCGGACCGGCTCCGAAGACGGCGCAACGAGCTCACCCGGATCCTGGGGGAGGCCCGGAAGCAGGGGAGGGAAACGGACGCGGAACGGGCGGAGGCGGCCGCCCTCCCCGCCACGCTCGACGCGTTGGAGGCGCGGGAGGCCCTCCTTCAGGAGACCCGGGACCAGGCGCTCCTGCGGCTCCCCAACCTGATGGACGGCCGCGTCCCCGTCGGAAAGGACGACCGGGAGAACGTGGTGGTCTCCCGCTGGGGGGAGCCTCCCGCCCGCTCCTTTCCCCGCCTCGGCCACGCGGAGCTGGCGGAGGCCCTGGGAGGGGCGGACTTCGAACGCGCGCGCCGCCAGAGCGGGGCGGGGTTCTACTACCTTCTGGGGGAGGTGGCCCTCTTGGACCTGGCCCTTCAGCGCTTCGCCCTCGATCTCCTGGTGGAGAGGGGGTTCATCCCCGTCCTCCCGCCACTCGCCCTCCGGCGGAAGCCGTACGAAGGGGTGGTGGACCTCAACGACTTCGAGAACGTGATGTACCGGATCGAGGCGGAGGACCTCTACCTCATCGCCACCAGCGAACACCCCCTGGTGGCCCGGTTCGCGGGAGAGATCCTGGAGGAGGACTCCCTGCCCTTGAAGTTCGCGGGACTGAGCCAGAACTTCCGCAAGGAGATCGGGGGGCATGGCGTGGACCAGAAAGGGACGTTCCGGGTCCACCAGTTCTCGAAGGTGGAGCAGGTGGTCTTCTGCGCCCCGGAGGACTCCCCCCGGCTCCACGAGGAGCTCCGGTCGAACGCGGAGGAGGTCTTCCGGCGGCTGAAGGTCCCCTACCGGGTGGTCAACGTCTGCACCGGGGATTTGGGGACCGTGGCGGCGATGAAGTACGACATCGAGGCGTACTTCGCCCGCCAGGAGGCCTACCGGGAGGTGGTGAGCTGCTCGAACTGCACGGACTACCAGGCCCGGCGCCTGAGGATCCGGATGGGGAAGGCCGGTCGCCCGGGCAAGCTCGTCCCGCACACTCTCAACTCCACCGCCATGGCGACGTCCCGGGGCCTGGCGGTGATCCTGGAGAACTACCAGGAGGAGGACGGCTCCGTGGTCGTTCCCGAGGTCCTCCGGCCGTACCTGGGGGGTCGGGAGCGCCTCGGCCCCGGCCCGAAGCGCCGTCCCCCGGCCTGAGCGGCCCGGCATCGGGCCTCAGGAGAGGGAGGGGGGAGTACGGCGAGTCCCCGCGACCCGGAAGCACCCCGGGAGGCGGCCCAGCCGCCGGAGCAGACCGGCCCCGGGCCGGTCCGCCAGACGACCCTGGACCAGTTCGGGAACGCTCCCGCCTCCCCAGGGGCGGTCCGGTCCCCTCCCCCGGAACCCCTCCCTTCCACCCCGGAAGGGGCGGAGCTCGTGGAGGCAGGAGGATACGTTCAGCACCCGTTGCTCCGGCCGGAACGGGTCCGGGCCTTTCCCTTCCAGTTGGCCATCGCCCGCCGGGCCCTGGAGGAGGACGTCCTGGTGGTCCTGCCCACCGGCCTCGGGAAGACGGTGATCGCGGCCCTGGTGGCTGCCGAGCGGCTCCGTACCCGCCGGGGGAAGGTGCTCTTCCTCGCCCCCACCCGGCCCCTCGTGGAACAGCACTACCGGAGCTTCGGGCAGTGGTTCCGTCGCCTGTCCCGGGCGAAGTTCACCGGGACGGTCACGTCCCCCCGGAGGGAGGGGGCTTGGGCCTCGGCCGAGGCGGTCTTCGCGACCCCGCAGCTCATCGCGAACGACCTCAGGGAGGGGCTCTACTCGCTCCGCGAGGTGGGCCTCCTCATCGTGGACGAGGCCCATCGGGCCGTGGGAAACTATGCCTATACCGAGGTGGCCGCCGTCTACCGGACCCAACGGGCCGAGCGAGCCTGCCTGCTGGCGCTCACCGCCTCCCCGGGAGGGTCCGGGGCACGGATCGAGGAGGTGCTGGGGGCGCTCTCCATCCACCGGGTCGAGGCCCGTTCCCACGAGGACCCCGACGTGGTGGACTACGTGAAGGGCATCGACACCGAGCACGTCCGGGTCCCTCTTTCCCCTGAGCTTCTCCCGGTCCAGAAGGACCTGAAGACCGTCGGGCACGAGGCGATGGTCCGACTCCAACGGATGGGCTACCTCCGGCAGAAGCCCCTCACCGTCACGGGAGTGAAGGACCTCATCGCGGCCCGGGGGGCCATCCTCGCCCGGCCCGGCCCCATGGGACGGAAGTTCGGGGCGCTCTACCAGCTCATGCTCGCCATCCACGCCCATCACGCCCTGGAGCTCGTGGAGACGCAGGGCCCTCAACCGTTCTTGGATTACCTGGCCCGCCTGGCCTCGAAGCCCAAGCCCGGGCGGGCCGACCGCACGTTCCTCTCCGACCCCCGGGTGGTCCAGGCGCGGCAGGGGGCCGAGGCGCTGGCGGCCAGGGGCGGAGAGGGGAGCCAGCCGAAGCTCGACGAGCTCTTGCGTGTGGTGGGGGAGACCGTCACGGCCCACCCACAGGCCAAGGTGCTGGTCTTCGCCCAGTACCGCGACACAGTGAGGCTACTGGAGACCGCGCTTCGCAAGGCCGGGTTTGAGGCGCATCGGTTCGTCGGTCAGGCTTCCCGCTCGGTCCGGGACCGGGGGATGAACCAGCGAGAACAAGGACAGCTGGTGGAGGCGTTCCGCCAGGGCCGATTCCCGGTCCTGGTCGCCAGCAGCGTCGCGGAGGAGGGCCTGGACATCCCGGACGTGGACCTGGTGGTCTTTTACGAGGCGCTGCCCAGCGAGATCCGGACCATCCAGCGGAAGGGGAGGACCGGCCGAAGCGGAGCCGGACGGGTGGTGGTGCTCATGAGCCGGGCCACCCGGGACGAGGGATACTTCCGCGCAGAGCGGAAGCGGGAGGCGGCCATGCGCCGGCACATCCGGCGCTACTCGGCGAAGGGTACGGTCATCGGGCCGGAGAAGGCCATCTCTCCCCCCGCGTCGAAAGGGGCGCGGAAGCGTCGCCCGGCCCCGGGGGCCCCCTCCGATCAGGGCCACGAGCCGGACGGGAGCACGTCCTCCAGCGCGGCCCGAAGTTCCTCCTCCTCCGGGCTTCCGTAGAACTGCCCCACGTCGTCCACGGTCACCGTGGGAAGCGCCCGGAGCCCGTGCCGGGCTGCCAGGGCGGGAAAGGTGGCCACATCCACCACGTCCAGGCTCAGCCGGGGGTACGCGGCCCGGCTCAGTCGGGCCAGGGCCCGGACCAGCGGGACCGTGTCCTTCGCCGAGGCCTCGGTGAACACCCGGACGAGGTGGTGGCGGCGGATCCGGGAGAGTAGCTCCCGCCAGGGCCCCGCGGGAGGGGTGGCCCGGGCGCTCTCCCCGAGGACCTCGAGGAACGCGGAGAGGCTGGCTCCCCGGGGCGGCCCGAGGAAACGCACCGGGCCGTCCTCTTCCCCCGTGAGGAGGACCCGGATCCAGGGAGGGGGGGAAGCCTCCCCCTCCCGCCCCGGGACCACGGGCGCGACCTCGTTCTTCTCCACGTCAGGCCGGTGCTCCCTTAGCCAGCTCAGGAGGTCGCGGACCAGAGAGCAGGCCTCACAGGGATAGGAGGCCGGGTGCAGACCCACTTCCAGGCGGACCGGTCCCCCGGGGCCGGGCCAGTCCGCCAAGAGCCGGCGGTCCCGAGCCGCCCCCTCGTCCCCGGTCACGTCCCGGTCTCCTGCTCCCGTCGGACGGGGGAACCCATTGGAGAGGGATAACCTCGGGGGGGCGTGGTTCCTGGGCCGGGTCCCAGGCGGGCGAGAAACCCCTCCACCTCGCTGGCCACCCGGACGGGAGCCTCCCAGGTGGGAACGTGTCCGCAGTCCTCGAGGACCTTCAGTTCGGCCTGGCGGAGCCGGTCCCGGACCTGGGGAGCGGCCGTAACGGGCAGGATTCGGTCCTCGTTCCCCCAGAGGAGGAGGACCGGGGCCCGCAAGCGCGGGAGAGGCAGGGGAGGGAAACCGCGGGCGACCCATGTTCGGGTGGTCTCCCGCGCGTTTCGGGCGCGTCGCGCGGCCCCTTCCGGCCCCATCCGGGGGAAACAACCCGCGACCCGGGCCGGGTGGTGGAAGAGGACCCGGTTCATGGCCCCCGGGAGCGGGTAGGGAAGGGGGTCGCCTTCCCGGCGGTCCGGGCCGAATCCCGCGGGAGCGAGCAGGACGAGGGCGCGGACCCACGCCGGCTCGCGCAGGGCGAGCGCCGCGGCCAGGTAGCCGCCCAGGGAGTTCCCCAGGACCACGCCGGGGGCAAAGCTGGCCGCGGGCAAGAATTCCGTCAACCGGGTCACCACGTCGGGGAGCGTCTCAAGCCCGGGGTCGGGAGGGGTGGCCCCAAACCCGGGTAGGTCGGGCAGGAGCACGCGGTGTCGGCGCGCGAGAAGGGGAAAGGCCCCGCACCAGGTCTGCCCCATGGCGCCGCCCCCGTGGAGGAAGAGCAAAGGCTCCCCGTCCCCGCCCTCCAGGTACCTCCAGGGCAGCCCCCGGACCAGAAGGTGGCGTTCGCGGACCCCGGGACCTAGCTCCGAAGGCTCATCCGCGGCGGCCCTCGGGGGGCCGGGGAGGCCCCGCACTCCGACCGGGTCTTGGCCCGGGTCCTGGGGCATGTTCGTAGCAGA
>JAKAVY010000027.1 GCA_021827405.1 Thermoplasmata archaeon | reverse complement strand
GGGGAGATGATCGTCGGGGTCCGTGGGGATCGGATCGCGGAGTTCCAGAGAGCCCTCCACACGGTCCGGTCCGCCAACGATTCGGTGGCGGCCGACGATGAGCGCCGGAGGGATTCCTCCCCCCCCGCGCTGCGCCCGCCTGAGGGGGAGGACACCCGCTCAGGGCGTTCCCACCGGAACCGGCGCCCGGAGGTTCAGGCCGTGACGAAGACGTTGTCCCCGTCCAGCGTCCCGGCGCCCAAGGAGTCCAGTTGTTGGAGCAGTTCCAGGGCTGCCCGGCCCTTGTCCGTAAGCCCGTAGGTCTCCGCGGGGTGAGCGATGAGCCCCGCCTCCTCCAATCGATGGAGGTGGAAGCTCAACTTCGGAGAGTCCTCAATGTCCACCGCTCGCAGCAGTTCCGTGAAACTGCAGGGACCCAGACCTAAGCGCCGGATCACGGCCCGGCGGATGGGGTTTGCGAACCCCTCTACCGTGCTCTGCACGTTCCGGCTCGCCACGCACGCCCGGAGCGCCAGGAGGGAGGAGGCCGGGACCGCGCGGGAGTCCAGCCCTAGGGCCAGGGCCCCCTTCCCATCCAGGAGGCCTCGGATGGTTCCGACGAGCTCCAGCACCTCGTCGAGACGATGGAGCGTCAGGAGCCGGTCCACCCCCGAGATCAGCACGAAGGGGTTCGGGTGAGCGGAGGCGAAGAGCTGCACTTCCTCACGGATACGGTAGGGGTTCTGCGGGTCCAGCGGGGCAAAGGTCACCCCGGGCACGGGCCGGGCGGGAGAGGCCTCCCCGATGAACAGGATGGCCCGGTCCGATCTCTTCGCCCACTGACGGAGGAGGGTCTCCGGGTCCGTGGCCGGCCCCTGGGCTCCCCGGAAGGCCTGATCCTCCTGAATCGTCTGGAGGACCTTGCGGATGCGCGAGGTCTGGAAGGGCTTCTGGATGTAGTCGAAGGCCCCGTGTTTCATGGCCTCTACGGCGGTCTCCACGGTCGCATAGCCGGTGATCACCACCACGTACATCCGGGGCCAGCGTTCCCGGGCGATCCGGACCAGTTCCAGGCCCCCCTGACGGGGCATTCGAAGGTCCGTCAGGAGCACCTCGAACTCCTCATGCTCGAGCAGCGGGATGGCCTTGGGGACGGAAGAGGCCGTTTGTACCGCGTGTCCCTCCTCGGAGAGGAGGTCCGAGAGCTCGTCCCGGAAGACCTGGTCATCGTCCACGATCAAAAGTCGCACGTGAGGGCGGACCGCCACCGCACAAAAGAGCTTTCCCCCCGATACGCCGGGGGTACTCCCCCGAGCTCCGAGGACGGCCTTCCCGAGCCGCCACCCCTGCTCCCACGCACCCGGGAGCCCCCCCGGGGAAGGGGGGCCCCGGGCTGCGGCCCCCCGGGGAAGGTCAAGGCCGCTTGACAGGACCATTAACCCGGCGGGTCCCCTGCGTCCTTTGTGGCCCGCGAAGTGCTTCTCTTGAAGGAGACCCCCAGCCTGGGAGACGCCGTCCAAGAACTGTTGGAAGCCATCGGCGACCAAGTGGAGCTAGCGCGCTCGCCGGAACAGGCGGCCGCTTCCGTGCAAGACCCGGGCCGGTTCGATGTGGTGATCTCGGCGTGCAACCGCCGCCCCTCCGGTCTCCTCCGCTTGCTACGGGACCTTCCCGCTTCCCGGACGGGAAGGGTCCCGGTGGTGTTCGTGGGATCCCCTCTGGACGAGTCTCCCGCCCCTCCCTCTGGACCGGTGCACACCGTCTCCCTTCCCATGGTGCCGGAGTCGTTCGTCTCCCTCTTGGGCCGGATCGCGCCGGGGCGCCCTCCCACGGCTTCCCGTCCGTAACCCGACGGGTGGCCGGGTCCGCGCCCCGCCAGAATCGGGAAGGGGCAATCCCCCGGTGCCCACCGAGCGGACGGGGCCGAGAGCGCCTGGCCCCGGAGCCTTGGGGGAGTTCCTCCCACCCCCGCTTCGGCGCGTCGGGGCAGGGCTGGTAGGTCCCCGCTCTGGCATCCCCGAATGGCCACCGGGTCGCCTACGGCCCCGTCGGCTCCGGCAGGGAGGCACTCTCCCGGCCAGCCCTGGCACCCCCTCGCGCTCCTGTCCCCCTTCTGCCCCCTGCGAGTTTGATGCCCTTGACCTTCCCGACAAATACTCCGCTCCAGGATGCGCGCCCCGGTAGGGAGCCACTATGTCCGGGGATCCAGCGACACCCGCCCTCCGACGGGAGATCGGCTTTTGGGGCCTCACCGCCATCGTGGTGGGAGGCATCATCGGCAGTGGGATCTTCGCCCTGGCCGCCACCCTGGGCTCCGTGGCCGGGCCGGCCGGCATCATCGCGCTCCTGCTCCTCATCGGGGTGGTGATCGTGCTGGCACTACCCTATGCGGAACTGGGGGCCGCCTACCCACGTTCCGGGGGACCCTACTCGATCCCCCGCCGGGCGCTGGGGAACTTCGGGGGCTTCCTGGTGGGGTGGGGGTACTTCCTGTACGCGTTCACCGGGACGGCGGCGATCATCGATGTCTTCGTGGAGTACCTTGGCACTTACGTGAACGGCCTGGTCACCAGCGCCAACGTGCTCACATGGACGGGGATCTCGGTGGGCCTCGCCTTCCTCCTGGCCTACACCCTGCTCAACGTGGTGGGGGTGAAGTGGGGGACCGGCTTCGCCATGGTCACCAGCTTCGCCAAGGTCATTCCCCTGCTGCTCTTCGGCTTCATCGGGCTGTACTTCCTCCGGACCGGGAACTTCTCCATCGGGGGCTTCGCCCCCTTCGGATGGCTGGGGGTCGCCTTCGCCATGTCCTTGAGCTTCTTCGCCTTCACCGGGTTCGAGGCCGCGGTCATTCCCAGCGAGGAGGTCCGCAACCCCCAGCGCGTCCTTCCCCGGGCCACCATCGTGGGAGTGGTCACGGTGGCCGTCATCTACGCCTTGGTCGCCCTCTCCTTCATCGGGGGAATGCGCTGGGCCGCGAACGGCTTGGTCCCCGGGGACTGGGCCGGCACCTCAGGCCTGCTGCTGAACAACATTGCCGACGGATGGGGCCTGCCGCTCCTGGCCGCGATCATGGTGCTGGGAGCCGTCCTTTCCACCTTGGGGGCCGGCGGCGACTGGGTCCTCCTGCAGGGCCGCATCCCGTACGCCATGGCCCAGGACAACCTGTTCTTCAAGAGCCTCTCGAAGGTCCACCCGCGCTACAGTACTCCGGCGTTCGCCCTGATCTTCGCTAGCGCGCTCACGGGGGTCACCCTCATCCTGCTCCCTTCCTTCCCGGAGGTCGCCCTCATCGCTTCCATCACCACCCTGGTCCCGTATGCCGCTGCGGGGCTGTCGCTGGCGGTCCTGCGCCGGACCGAACCCCGGGTGCCCCGCCCGTTCCGCCTCCCCGGTGGGGTCGTGCTGGCCCCCATCGGCTTCGTGCTCGCGACCATCCTCATCTACTGGGCCTCCTGGCCCTGGACGTTCGTGGGCCCCCTCCTCATCCTGGTCGGGGTGCCCCTCTACTTCCTCTTCGAGAAGGTGACCCGGCAGGAGGCCCGGCGGATCGCCTGGCTCGGGGTCTATCTGGGGGGGCTGTCGCTCCTCTCGTACCTGGGGAATCCCTTCTTCACCTACGACAACTTCCTGCCCTTCGGACCTATCGGCGTCCTCGGGACCCCGCTGGACATGATCGTGGTGGCGATCTTCGGGCTGGCCATCTACGTGTGGGGTTACTACTCGGCGATCGGGTCCTGGACCGCGGGAGGGGAGCCGCTACCGCACGGGCGCCGCCCCGATGTCTCTAAGGGGCCTTCTTCCTCTCCTCCCCCCCTCCCGGTCCCCGGGAGTTCCGGAGGCACCCCATGAGGACCAGCGCCCGGGCCGAGTGGGACCCGCTCACGGACGTGATGATCCACCGGCCCGGGATCGAGATGTTCTTCGGACTGCTCGAACCCTACTCCTTCCTTTACGAGCGGGCCTTCAGCATGGACGCCGCCGTCTACGAGCACACCACCTTGGAACACGCGTTGGAGGAGGCCGGGGTCCGCGTCCACCGGCTCAAGCGGGGCGCGGTCCAGGGGGCCCAGGACCACCCGGAACTGGTCCGGCGCGTCCGGCGCGCGGCGGTGGAACTGGTCCAGTTCGAGGCTCCTCGCGACCTCCTTCCCCGGGTGCGCAAGGCCTTCCGGGAGAACGTGGGACGCCTGGACCCGGAGACGCTCTTCAACATCTTTCTCCTCCGCCCCCGGGTGCGCCTCTCCGAGCGCCCGGGCGAGCGGGTGATCCTTCCCCGGGTGGAACTGGAGGTTCCGCTCGCGAACCTCCTCTACCTGAGGGACCAGCAGGCCCTCGGGCCGAACGGCTTCATCCTGGGGAGCATGTCGAAGCCCCAACGCCGGGGGGAGCCTTTGCTCACCGGCTCCATCCTCACCTGGATGGGGGCGGAGATCCTGGGCCGAGTGAGGCCCCCCGGGACCTTCGAAGGAGGGGAC
Source organism: Thermoplasmata archaeon (assembly GCA_021827405.1). Classification (GTDB taxonomy): domain Archaea; phylum Thermoplasmatota; class Thermoplasmata; order Lutacidiplasmatales; family UBA184; genus JAKATE01. Next base: position 24,583 of record JAKAVY010000027.1, on the reverse strand, counting down.
TTCCTGCCCGCCGGGGACTTCGCCCTCCTGGGCCTGGGCGACCGGACCAACCACGAGGGGGTCCGCCAGATCCTGAAGATGGACCTGGGCTTCCGGGAGGTGGCCGTGGTCCACCAGCCCTCCCACCCGCTCATCCCGGGGGACGAGCGGGACCCGATGGTCGACATGCACGTGGACACCTACTTCAACTTCGCCGGGGAGAAGATCGCGGTGGGGCTGGTGTCCCTTCTCGACCGGGCCCGGGTGGACCGGTATCGCCCTAGCGGCCGGGGGTACCAGTTGGTGGGCCCCCCCACCACCCTCTCGAAGTTCCTCAAGGAGAAGGACTTCACCGTGATCCCCCTCACCACACTGGAACAGCTGAGCTACTCGTCGAACTTCCTCTGCCTGAAGGACCGCAAGATCCTGGCCGTGGATGCCGAACGGACCACCGGCCCGGTGCTGGAGGGGCTCGCCCGGGCTGCCCGGGCGGACCCCCACCGGTACGGGGCCCTCCTCCGGCAGGCCCAGCAGGACCTGAAGGCCCTCCGGAAGGAAGGGAACTTCTTCCCGCACAAGCCGGAGCTCTATGCGGCCAAGGTGGAGACCATCCCGCTGGACCTGCGGGAGCTTACGGGCAGCTATGGGGGAGCTCACTGCATGACCTGTGCCCTCAACCGGGCTCCGGGGGGTTAGGGCCCCCCGGAACGGGCTAAGTGGGTCGGGAGGTCCCCCTGGACGTGCCGAAAGCGGATCTGGAGGTCCCGCTGCCGGGGCTGTTTAGGCGGGCCCGGGTGGGGGTGGTCCAACTGGACCGGGCCGGGGAGGTCCGTTTTGCCAACCCGGCGGCGGTCCGCATGCTCGCGGGGGCTTCGGAGACCCACGGGGAACCTCTCCTTCGCTGGCCGCGCCTGGCGGGGAGCGCCGTGGCGGAGGCGCTCGCCGAGGCCCTCGGGAGCGGAGCGGGGTTCCATCTGATGGAGACGCCGGTCAAGGCGCTCGACGAGGAGACCCCCCGCTACCTCGACGTGGAGGGCGTCCCGCTGGAAGGGGGGGGAGCGACCCCCGCAGGGATGCTGCTCCTTCTCACGGACGCCACCGAGCGGGTGGGGGACCGCGAAAGGGCCCGGCTCTTCGAGCGATCCTTCCTCCACTCCACGGATGCCATGGAAGTGACGGACCCTCGGGGCTTTCTGGTGGACGTGAACCCGGCCTTCGAAAGGATCTACGGATACCGACGGGAGGAGGTGCTGGGCCGGACCCCGGGGATGGTCTCGGCCGGGAAGACCCCCCTGGAGACCTACCAACGAATGTGGGCCGCCATCCTCGACCCCGCCGTGGGCAACTGGCAGGGGGAAGTGATCAACCGCGCCAGGGACGGGACGGAACGCCCGGTCCTCCTGAGCATCTACGCGGTCCGTAACGATGCCGGCCAAGTGACCCACTTCATGGGGGTGGCCACCGACCTCACGGAGCGCAAGCGGATGGAGCTGCACACGGCCCATATGGAACGGCTCTCGGCCCTGGGGCAGATGGCCGCTGGGGTCGCGCACGAGATCAACACGCCGCTGGCCAACATCGTGCTGGTGGCCGAGAGCCTTCGCCGGAAGAGCCCGGACCCCTGGGTCCGGTCCCGCGCTGAGACCCTGCTGGGGCAGGCGGAGGCCGCCTCCCGCATTGTCCGGGGGTTGCTGGAATTCTCCCGGCCCCGGTCGGTGCATCCCACGTCCCTGGACCTCAACGGGGTGGTACGGGAGGCGATGGGCTTCCTCGAAGGCAAGCAATCCCCGGAGGTGGAGCTGGAACCGGACCTGCTGGACCAGCCGCTCGCCGTCCGGGGGGACCGCCACCAGCTCATCCAGGTAGTGGTGAACCTCATCTCCAACGCCTACGATGCCTTGGAAGGACGAGGGAGGATCCGGGTCACGACCCGGGCCCGGGACGGGTACGCGGAGGTGGAGATCTCGGACACCGGTCCCGGGATACCCCCCGAGATCCGTCGGCACCTCTTCGAGCCTTTCTTCACGACCAAGGGCGAAGGTCGGGGGACCGGGCTGGGCCTCGCGATCTGCCACGGGATCGTCCAGGCCCACGGCGGCACCATCGGGGTGGAGAGCGAGCCGGGCCGCGGGTCGACGTTCACCGTTCGGCTTCCCGTGGGGCCGGACGCCGTGACCTCGCCCTAAGGGTCGGGTGCCCTGAACAGAACCGACTTAAGCCTGTCCGGTGTTCAAAACTTCGATGTCCGGCGTCAAGCACATCATGGTCGCCCTCGACGGGTCCCCCTCCGCGGCAAAGGCCCTGGAACTTGCCGCGGACTTGGCGAAGAGCGCGGGAGCCGCGGTGGAGCTCGTCTCGGTGGTCCCCCTGCAGGTCTACTACTCCACCTACGTTCCGGACCTGACCGCCGTCACCGCCACGGAGGAGAAGGCCGTACGCGATCGGCTGGACCGGGACCTGCAGGAGCTGAAGGCCAAGGGGATCCAGGACGTGAGGGCCACCGTCCTCACCGGGCTGGTGGTCGAGGCCCTCCTGGACCATGTCCAGGCCCATCCCCCCGATCTCCTGGTGATGGGTTCCCGCGGCCAGTCGGCCACCCGGCGGCTGCTCCTGGGCAGTGTCTCCGATGCCCTGGTCCACTTTGCCCAGTGCCCGGTCCTCGTGGCCAAGAAGGGCTCCGAGACTCTCCCCACCCGGGAAAAGCCGTCCTCCCGCTAGGTCCTCGCGGAGCGATAAGGGGAGGCGGGCCCCGAGCCCTCCTACGAGGGCGGGGCCGTCGGGGCCCCTGGACCCGACCGGGATCTGCGGGGTATCCGGTCGACGAGGGCCCGGACCGCGGGTGGGTCCGAGACCGCCCGCGGTGGGGGGATCCCCACCACCCGGCCGGTGGCACCGATGCGGTCTCCGAGGTAGGCGGCCGAACCGTTGGCCGCACGGAAGCGGCCCTCCTAGCTTCTCCGTGCCCTGGGATGGGGCCAAAGGGGTTCCTCTCACGGTGGGGCCGGAGGGGCTCTGAAGGGCCCGGGTCTCCCGGCAAGGCTCGCCTACCACGAGGAAAGGGATCGCGCCGGGGGTGTCGAGCGGGTCGGTCCGGCTCGAGGCCGTAGGTCCAAGGGTAGGGAGGCCGTCGAGATCAGGACCGATCTGCGGGTCCCAGGACAGGGACGGGCCCGAGACCCCCACCCCGAGAGATCCATCCCGGGCGGGCCGGGGTAGACCGTTGTCGGCGACGAATGGGCGCGGCCCCCGCTGACGTTCACGCCAAAGGCCTCCAAAGCCTCCGACAGCACCCAACGGGAGACGGCTCCCTATGGACAGAGCTCCGGAAGAGCGATGGGGATGGCCCACGGGCTGGACCCGCTCGCCCTCCCCAGGCGGGCCGGTCCGGATCTTTGAGGTCCCCGGCCAGGGTAGAAGGGGTCTCCGAGGGAACGTCGTTAGACCGCCTGGTCAGAGTTCCGCGTTCCCGTCCCGATACCGGTGGGGGTGGTGGACGCTACGGGCCAGGGCCCGCTGGGAACGCAACGGAAGCCGCACCGGATGGGCCGTGTGACGGTGCCGCCGGGGAGGGGGCGCCTCCTTGAGCTCCTCTGCGTCCTCGTCCTCCTCGTCGTCCTCCTCGTCCCGGGCGCGCCGGTTCTGGTGGAGATGCACGTGGACCCGGGTCGAGGGGCTGGGAGCGGTCTGGTAGACCACCCCGGCCATCGGGTGGGCCTGCTGGTAGGCGCTCATGGCACCGCCCAGAACGAGGGGAAGGAGGGGGAAGAAGAACCAGATGGGGTGAACGGCCATGGTCGTGAGGGGATAGGCGTACTGCACGGAGAAGAGGGTGCTCCCGATGAGCGGCGGGAGGAACCCGTCCCGAAGAGGCCCCAAGACCACCAGCGTAGCGGCGAAGATGCCCACGAACGCGAGGGCTGGGCGGAGTTGCAGGCTCACGTATTTGACGCCCTCCTCGCCTCCGACCTCCTTCTCCAGGACCCACGCGGCGAGGATGAGGGCGACCACCACCGTGGAAAAGGCCAGATAGACCCCCATGGTGAGGTAAAGGAAGGCGAAGAGGGTGGCTCCCACCGTCCAGATCTTGGCGTCCACGGAGAGCCCACAGGCCGGAAAGGGGGGTTAAAAGCCGTGTCTCCACTCGAACGGGGGGTCCGACAATTGTCCGACAAGGCCGGCCCAGGGGGAGACCTGAGCCTCGCCCCCCGAAGACCTTCGCTCATGTTCATCGGGATTCCCGGCCGCGTGACTGGAAGGATGGGCCGATCCCCTGGCCCAACTTCGTGAGGCTGTCCCCCCCGAGACCTCCGAGGTCGCTGGTGCCGATTCCCTTCCCACCTTGCGACGGCGCCCGGGGGGGTCCTTGGAAAGGGCCGCAGGAAGACGTCTTGGGATCGCTAGGAAGCCGAGTGGGGGACGCCGGTCGCCGCCCACGGGATGGGGTCGAGCCTAGATTCGCGGGACCCACGAGCGACGGACCGGGGGGGCCTTCCGGCCGAAGGGGTGTCGATCCTCCACACCCTAAGCTTGAACTGCGCCCGAGCATGGTTTCTCGCCAGGGGGTTCGGTCTTGACAGAACTGTATTACGACTCCCACTGCGGGCCGTGCTCCCTGTTCGCCCGTTCCGCCCGCGGCCTCTCCCGTCGGCGGCTGACGATCCTCCCCCTGGATGGCCCCGGGGCGGACCGGGCCCTCTCGGACCTGGTCCCTGAGCGGCGCTTCGAGTATGCCCATGTGGTGTTCCACGACGAACGCCGTTCGGGGCCGGACATCCTGGCCCCCCTGATGGAGGAGGTCTTCGGTTCCCCCGGCCGCCGGTTCGCCGAGCAGTTCCCCCCCACACGATGGCTCCTCCGGACGTTGTACCAGTCCGTTTGGAGACAACGGAACAACGGGGGCTGCGTCGCCGTCACGAGCGCCCGGGCCGGGTGACGGCCCCGGGCCGTCAGCCCTCGTGAAGCAGCCGGTGGGTGGGGTCCAAACGGGCCTCCGACGTGGGGAAGGGGAGCACCTCCGGTTCGGGCCGGCGGAGGAGCCGTCGCTCCATCTCGGCCGAGGCGTACTCCATGAGCGGCTCCAAGTTCACCGTGTCGGCCCGGTTGTACGCCACGAGCCTCTCGAGGGCTCCCCGGACGCCCCGGGCGTGGGCCTGCCAGAGCCGGACCGCCTCGAGCCCGTCCACCCCGTGGACCCCTTCCCGGCTACCCAGCCCCAAGCGCTGCTCGATGACCTTGAGCCCGCCCCGCTGACCCAGCCGACGGAGCAGATGCATGAGGTCGGAGTGGGCGGGAGGGAACACCAGGTCCGGGAACGCGCTGGCGAGGAACGGCACGTCGAAGGCCCGGCCATTGAAGGTGACGAGAAGCTTGAACCGGCGAAGTACCGCCCCCAGTTCCTCCAGGTCCTCCCCCTGCACCAGGGTCACCGTCCGGCCCCCTCCGTGGACGGTCACGCAGGTGACGAACCCCTCTCGGGGGGATAGCCCGGTGGTCTCGATGTCCAGGAAGGCGGTCTCCCGGGGGAAGGAGCGGTAGAGCCTCCAGTGCTCCCCGGGGGGAAGCGCCCGGGAGAAGAACCCGGCCTCCCCGAGGGAGAGCGCACGTTCGCTCGCCCGTAGGCCCTCCTGGAACCGGTCCCAGCGGTCCCTCCCGAAGCCGGCGGGCGGGGGATGCGCTCGGAAGGTCTCCCAACTGGTGATCCCCCGGGTCCAGAGGAGGGCCTCCCCCCGCTCTCCCAGGCCGGGAAGGTGCTGGAAGGTGGCCCGGAGCATGGCGGCCTCGTCAAGGCCCGGAAGGCTAAAGGCTCGCGCCCCGTACTCGCGCCCATGGCTCAGCTCGACCCTCTGGGGGTGCGGGAGACGCTGGAGGTAGGGAGCGAGACCTTCGCCGTCTACCGACCGGACCGTCTCCCGGGAGTGACCCTGAAGGACTGGCAGAGCCGGCCGATCGTCACCCGGATCCTCCTGGAGAACCTCGTGCGCCGGTTCGACCCGAAGTTGCTCGATGCTTCGGTCCTCTCCGCCCTGGCGCGGGGGGATCTTGCCGGGTCCGAACAGGAACTTCCCTTCTATCCGGGCCGGGTCCTTCTCCAGGACTTTACCGGGGTCCCCCTCCTGGTGGACCTGGCAGCGCTGAGGGCGGCCGCGCATCGTCGGGGAGCCCCCCCCGAACGGGTGAACCCCCGGATCCCCGCCGACCTCATCGTGGACCATTCCGTGCAGGTGGACAGCTTCGGGAGCCCCCGGTCCCGTCTGGTCAACCTGGACCAGGAGTACCACCGCAACCGAGAGCGCTACGCGTTCCTGCGCTGGGGCCGGGAAGCGTTCGACCAGCTCCGGGTCGTCCCCCCGGGGAACGGCATCTGCCATCAGGTGAACCTGGAGTACCTCGCCCGGGTCGTGGAGCGCCGGACCGAGGAGGGCGAGCTCCGGGCCTTTCCCGACACCCTCGTGGGGACCGACTCCCACACCACCATGGTGAACGGGCTGGGGGTGCTCGGATGGGGGGTCGGGGGCATCGAGGCGGAGGCCGTGCTCATGGGAGAGCCGTATTTCCTCAAGGTCCCCCAGGTGGTCGGGGTCCGGCTGACCGGTTCCCTTCCCGAGGGTTCCACCGCCACGGACGTGGTGTTGACCATCACCAAGGCCCTCCGTCGTAAGGGCGTCGTCGACAAGTTCGTGGAGGTCTTCGGTCCCGGGCTCCGGCACCTCTCCGTGCCGGACCGGGCCACGCTCTCGAACATGTCCCCGGAGTACGGGGCCACCGCCTGCCTCTTCCCGGTGGACGATGCCACCCTCGCCTACCTGAAAGGGACGGCCCGGGAGAGCGCGCTGCTGGCCCGGGTCGAGGCCTACGCGCGTCGCCTGGGGCTCTGGCATGACGAGCGGAGCCCGCCGGCGGTGTACGACGAGCTCATGGAACTGGACCTCTCGACCGTGGTACCCACCCTCTCCGGCCCCCGGAACCCGGACGAGGCGCTGGCGCTTCCCAGCGTCCCGGCGGCGTTGGCCAAGGCGCTGGGGAGCTACCGGGAGCGCCATCCCCAAGTCCCCCGCCCCAACCCTTTGAGCCCGGATCCTCCCCGGGACCCCCAGGACGTGCCCGACGGCGCGGTGGCCATTGCCGCCGTGACCAGCTGCACCAACACGTCCAACCCCACGGTCATGGTGGGGGCCGGTCTGGTCGCCAAGGCGGCCCGGGCCCGGGGGCTCCATCCCCCCTGGTGGGTGAAGACCTCCCTCGCCCCGGGGTCGAAGGTGGTCACGGAGTACCTGTCCCGGGCCGGGCTCCTGGGACCGCTCGCGGAGCTCGGGTTCGACGTGGTGGGGTATGGGTGCACCACCTGCATCGGGAACAGCGGGCCGCTCATCCCCGAGGTGGAGACCGCCGCGACCGAGCTCGGGACCTACCTGGTGAGCGTGCTCAGCGGGAACCGGAACTTCGAGGCCCGGATCCACAATCTGGTCCAAGCCAATTTCCTGGCCTCCCCCATGCTCGTGGTGGCCTACGCCCTTGCGGGGCGGGCCGACCTGGACCTAAGCCGGGACGCCCTGGGAAAGGACCCGCAGGGTCGCCCCGTCTTCCTGAAGGACCTCTGGCCGCCCGGGGAGGAGATCCGCCGGGTGGTGGAGTCCTCCCTCTCCCCGGACCTCTTCCGGGACAAGTACCGGGACCTGCTGGACGGGGGACCGCTCTGGAACTCGTTGACCGCCCCGTCCGACCGGCTCTACGCCTGGCCCGAGGGCTCCACCTACCTGAAGGAGCCGCCCTACTTCTTCCTCCCCGGGCCCCCGGCTCCCCGGGACGGGGTCCTTCTCGAGGGGGCCCGGGCCCTGGCCGTCTTCGGGGACGGGATCTCCACCGATCACATCTCCCCGGCCGGGGAGATCCCCCTGGACAGCCCGGCCGGGCAGTACCTGGTCTCCCAGGGGGTGCAGGAGAGGGACTTCAACACCTACGGGGCGCGTCGTGGGAACCATGAGGTCATGATCCGGGGGACCTTCGCCAACGTCCGGATCCGTAACCTTCTCGCCGGAGGGCGAGAGGGAGGATACACCACTCACCTCCCCTCGGGGGAAAGGTCCACTATCTTTGCCGCGGCGGAGCGGTACCGGAAGGAAGGGGTCCCGTTGGTGGTCCTGGCCGGGGAGCGGTACGGCCAGGGCAGCTCCCGGGACTGGGCCGCGAAAGGTCCCGCCCTGCTCGGCGTGCGCGCGGTGGTGGCACGCAGTTACGAGAGGATCCACCGGAGCAATCTGGTGGGGATGGGCATCCTCCCGCTCCAGTTCGCCGCCGGCCAGGGGGCGGAGAGCCTGGGCCTCACCGGCCAGGAGAGCTTCCGTCTCCTCCTTCCCCCCGCCGGGCTTTCCCCCCGCGCCGAGCTCACCCTGGAGGCCCGTTCGGGGGCGGGGAAGCCTCTGTCGATCCCCGTCCGGCTCCGCGTGGAGTCCCCCGTGGAGATCGAGTACTGGAGGAGTGGGGGGCTCCTTCCGTACGTGCTGGACCGGCTGCTCTCGGGGCCCCAGGGAAGTTGAACGCCTCGTCCCCCCTCCCCCCGGTCCCTCTCCGATCCTCCCCTAAGTTCCGGGCCCTCTCCCTCGACCTCTGGTTCACCACCGTCTATTTTGAGCCGGCGGACGAGGAGGTCTGGAGGAGGGCCCGCCGGGGAGCCATCCGGGAGATCCTCGTGGACCGCTCGGGACGCCCGTACTCGATCACCCGGGTGGAGGCGGCGATGAACGCGGTACGGGGGGCCCTCCGGGCCCAGGGAGTGTCCAACGACATGCTCGCTCCCCGGACGTATCTGGAGTACCTGCGGCATGAGCTTGGGAGCCCGGTGGAGCCTACCGAGGAGGATGCCCGACACTTGGGGGCGGCGGGCATGGAGGAAGCCCCGCCGCGGATCAATCCGGAGGCCCGGCGGCTCGTGGAACGGATGGAGGCGCGGGGGATCCCGGTGGTGGCCATCTCCAACACGGCCCGGCCGGGAGAGGTGTGGAAATCCTTCCTGGACCGGCGAGGAGGACCCCGTTTCCGGTTCGTGCTCGCGTCGTGCGACTTCGGGTGGGGGAAGCCCCACCCGGGGCTTTTCCATCAGGCGGCCGGGCGCCTCGGCCTGTCCCCCGAGCACCTGCTGCACGTGGGGGACTTCTGGGAGCTGGACGTGGAGGGAGCCGTGGCTGCCGGGGTCGCCCCGGGGCTGTACCGGGGCCTCTGGGAACGGTACCCCACCCCAGAGGAACGGGCCGCCCGGGGGAGGGCCGACGACGGGCGACCGGGCCTCCTGCGGCTCGATTCCCTGGACGAACTGGACGAGGACTCCCTCTGGGCTATCCCCGGGACGTCCGGAAGGCTCCCCTCAGAGCAGGAAGGATAACGGGTCGGGAGGGGCCTCCTTGGAGGAGCCCCCCGGCGACCCGGGGAGAGAGGGCAAGGCCGGCCCGGGCGAGGTCTCCGCGGGTGGGACCCGGTAGGCCGCGTACCCGTCGTCCGGCTCCGGCACCCGGGGAGGGACTCCCCAGCGGGGGGCCACCAGGGCACCCAGGAGGGCCACGACCAGGAGGATCACCCCGGCCCCGAACGGAAAGAGCGTGGGACGCGGGAGCACGGGGGAGGGGGTGGGGGCCTTGAGAAGGGCTCCCATGAACCCTTCCGCGGCCCCGGGGGAGAGCGGGGTGGCCTGGACGCTCGCGGGGCCCAGGGCCCCGGGAGAGGGTCCCGGGAGCCCTGGGTTCGGGTTCCCGGAGGAGTCCACACCGGGGACGGTCAAGTTCGTGGCGGTGTAGTTGGTCCGTGTCCCCACATAGCCCAGATGGGCGACCCGGGGGGACCAGTCGACCACGGTGTTGAGGGCCTGGGCCGGACCCAGACCGCCGTGGTACCAAGGCTGGAGGACCGGGGCGTAGATCGAGCTGGCCTGGGGGACCACGAACAGGCCGTTCCAGATCTCCCAGGGTCCCGTGAGTCTCAACGTGAGGGGCCGCGCCCCCAGTCGGGGGGCCAGGACCGACGCCCCGGAAACGTCCCCGAGGGCGCTGAGGTTACCGGAACCATTGAGGTCCCCGGACGAACGGGACGTCACCTCCCCTTGGCGAGGGGTCTGGGCATGGTAGAGGGCGTCCCAGGACCCCACGGAGGCGTACGAGACGTTCGCCGACCAGCTCTGCCCGCGAGACAGGGAGACGGGGATGAGCCCGAGGGCGGGGGCGAAGCGGACCGAGACCTGGCTCGTGAGGGCGACGCTGGAGTACTGGAACCCGCTGCGCCCCGAGAAGGGGCCTTCCCCCTGCCACTGGAGCAGGCGGGTGGTGTTCTCGGACAGGAGCGTAGCTGAGTTCACGAGCCCCCAGGCCGGGACGGCACTTCCCTTCTCCAGGACGGAGGCCTGGGGGGTCAAGTTGGCATACCCCACCTCCCGGAAAGCGGTGAAGACGCTGATGTTCGCTTCCAGTTCTGGGGAAGCGCAGGAGGGCGCACAGAGGGTGGCCGTGTACTGGGTCCCTTGGACCCCGAAGGCCGACACGGAGATCGCCCCCGAGCTCTCGTTCGTCTGGTTGAGGACCGCGGCGGAACCAACGATCCCATGGAGCGTGTACGTGTACGGCCCGATGCGGTACTGGCTACCGGTCCCGTTCCCTTCGACGACCCGGAGCCCGCCCCAGGCCCAGGTCCCCCCGACCGCGGGATGGATGGCGACCGGCGTTTGGCCGGCGGACAGAGGGAGGAAAAGGCTCAGGGACAACCCGGCCGCCATGGCGAGGACGAGGACCGTACGGTAGGCCGGGCGGGGCCAGCGGCGCGGCTGTGGGGGGGCGGGCACGGCGGTCAACGGCGTCTCAACCCTTCGGGGGACTTGAGCCGTTGCTTGGACCGGGAGGGGGGAGGTCTGTACCGTGTGCGACTTCCCGTCGATGGGCGGCGGGGGGGGGTCGACGGGAGCCTCCGGCCTCACCAGCGTCATGAGCCCTTGCGTGTGTGACGGAGCGGTTTGGGGGTGGCGGTCATCCAAGGGGCCAGGGTCCGGACCGCCCTGGTGCGAAACCTGACACCGGCCGAGGCCAAGGTCCTTTCCGTCCTCCTGGGGGCCGGGGACGAGGCCGAAGGGGCCCGGGTCCTTCGGAGCGGCCTCCCCCGGTCCACCTACGTGGTGGCCCGTCGCCGCGCCTACCAGGAACGGTGGGTGTACGACCGGTTCCTTCCTCATCCGGCCCTCGGGTATCCGTCGGTCACCCTAGCCCTGGCCCAACCCTTCCTGGAGTCCCAGGCAGCCTTGGAAGGGCGGTGGGCCCAGGTCCCGGGGTCCGTCCATGTCTGGTCGGCGGGGGGAACCGTCCTCGGGGTCTTCCTTCCGACCCGCGGGCGCGCGGTGCCGGTGGCCGGGGACTTGCTCGACCCCAAGCTCTGCCGGGCGGGCCGGGTGGTCTCCTGCGACCTCACGCGGGCCTCGTTGCCGGTATACTTTGACTTCGAGGGAGTGTGGGCGCACTTCGCGGGGACGGGGGACCCCCAGGGCTACCCGCGGCCCCTGGGCCGCCTGGAGGAGGAGGCCGGGAGGCCAGGGTTTCCCGCGCTCTCCCCCGGGTTCCGTCGCTCCGTGGCGGACCTCCTCTCCCGCCCGTTCCGGCCCGATCAGGAAGCTTGGCGATACCGTTTCGGGCTCTCCGGCCTGCCCCGCTCCCAGCAAGGGCTCTGTCGGCAAGGTTGGGTCCAGTGGCGGGTCTTCCCAGACCTGTCGAGGCTTCCCCGGTACCGGGGGCGCCCCTTGAGCCGGGTGGCGTTCCTCACCGGTGAGCTCCTCGCGGGGGGATCCCTGGAAGGCCTCTATTGGGACCTGAACCGGGAGGCCGGAGTGCGGCCTTTCCTCATGGGAGCGGAGGGGAGGCGGGTCCTCCTGGCGGCCCTGGGCTCCGGCGCCGAAGAGCCCCCCAGTGCGGCCCGGCCCGGGTCCCCGGTGCTCTCCATCCTGCTCCGTCACCTCCGGAGCCTAGAGAGCGTCACCGAGGACCTGCGCGGGGCCCGGGTCATCAAGGACCACCGGTACGACCAGGCGTTCTCCGAGGCCCCCTCTCCGTAAGGGGGAAGGTTCAATCCTGCCAGTCGAAACGGGTCTTCCGGGTGACCGTGGACTTGTCGACCGGGTTCTCCTGGCGGACGTTCAACTGCTGCATGAGCTGGGCCACGAGGGCTTCCAGTCGGGCGACTCGTCGCTCCAGGGAAGCCTGCGCCGCCAAGGCGTCGGGGGGTTCGGGCATGTTCGCTCGGGGAAGGGGAGGAGAGGGACAAAAAGCCACCCTCCCGGGCCGCACCGAGGCTGTCAGGGGTTAATTAGCGCGTCCTCTACCCCACCCCATGCGCGTCGAGAACTACCATCTGAGCCTGGTCTTAGACGCCCCGCAACCGGGTTACCACGGTGTGGTGGAGATCGAGGCCGCGGACCTTCCTGCGGACGTGGCCCTGAACGCCCGGGACCTCACCCCCGGAAAGGTCACCTTGAACGGGAAGGAGTTCCCGGTGGAGGTCCGGGAGGCGGAGCAGGAATGGGTGCTCAAGGGGGCGCCGGCGACCGCCCGGGGGCGGCTCCGCGTCGAGTTCAAGGGAGCGGCCTCCCAGACCGGGTTGGAGGGATATTACCGGAGCCGTTACGGGGACGGCCACATCTTCACCACGGATTTCGAGCCCACCGCCGCGCGGCACTTCTTCCCCTGCTTCGACCGACCGGACCTGAAGGGGACGTTCCACGTGGAGGTGGAGGCCGAGAAGGACCTCACGGTGATCTTCAACACCCCGGCAGAGGAGACCCGGGTCTCCGGAAGCCGGAAGCACTGGAGGTTCGCCCCCACCCCCCGGATGTCCACCTACCTGTTCTACCTGGGGGTCGGTCCGTTCCAGGAAGTGAGCAACCGGCAGTTCCGGGTCCCCGTGACCGTAGCGCTCCCCGCGGGCCGGGAGAAGGAGGGGGCCTTTGCCGGCGAGGCGGGGGCGAAGCTCCTCAAGGCCTACGAGGAGTACTACGGGATCCCGTACCCGCTGCCGAAGATGCACTTCATCGCCGTGCCGGAGTACGGGCCCGGGGCCATGGAGAACTGGGGGGCGATCACCTTCCGGGAGATGCTTCTGCTCCAGGGGACCGGCAGCACGGTGAACCTGCGTCGGACCTGCGCGTCGGTGATCTCCCACGAGCTGGCGCACCAGTGGTTCGGGGACCTGGTCACCATGGCCTGGTGGAACGACCTCTGGTTGAACGAGAGCTTCGCGACCTTCGTCGGGACGAAGATGCAGGACAAGGTCTTCCCGGACCACGAGAGCTTCAATGATTTCCTGCTGTTGCGCACGACCCCCGCGCTGAGGCTGGACGGGCTCTCCGGATCGCATCCCATCCAGGTCGAGGTGAAGCATCCCGAGGAGATCCGCCAGGTCTTCGACAACATCTCCTACGGGAAGGGGGCGAGCGTGCTGAGGATGACGGAGGCGTTCCTCGGGGAGAAGGACTTCCGGGCGGGGATCACCGCGTACCTCAAGGCCTTCTCCTATGGGAACGCGAGGAGCGCGGACCTCTGGACGAAGCTCACGGAGGCCTCGGGCCAGCCGGTGGACCGGATCCTGGGCGTCTGGACCGGTCAACCGGGGTATCCGGTCATCCAGGTCCACCGCGAAGCGAGCTCGGTGGCCCTCGAGCAAGGCCACTTTCTCTACCGGGGGAAGGGTTCGGACCGGATCTGGCCCGTCCCGGTGACCTATCGGCACGGGTCCCGGGAGGGCCGTTTCCTCCTGGAGGGCCGGAAGGGCCGGGTGCCGCTGGAGGGCCCGGGTCTCTTCTTGCTCAACCTGGGGAGGACCGGGTTCTACCGGGTCCGCTACGACGAGGAGGGGTACCGACAACTGAGGGAGGGGTTCTCGAGCCTCGCCGCCACGGACCGGTGGGGGCTTTTGGATGACCTCTACGCCTTCCTGCAAGCCGGTACGGTGGACTTTGGCGAGTACCGGTCCTTCGTGGAGACCGCCTTGGGCTCCCCGGACTACCTTTTGGTGAGCCAGCTTCAGGAGCAACTGGCGACGCTGGCCCGGTTGATGGAGTATCGCGGGCCGGTGGCCGAGCTGGAGCGGAAGTTCCTCTCCAGACAGCGGACCCGACTGGGGACGGACCCTAGGCCCGGCGAGACGACGAACGACGCCGCCCTGCGGGAGCCGCTCTTCAACGAGAGTGCCGTGGCGGAGCCGGAGGTCGCCGCCATGCTGGCCGGCCGCTTCCCCCACTACGAGGAAGAGGACCCCGCGCTGCGTCAGGCCGTCCTGACCGGGTATGTCCGGGAAGGGGGTCCCCAGGCCTTCGAAGAGCTCATCGGTCGGCTCCTGAAGGAGAAGCGCGACGAGGAAGGCGTCCGGCTGATGACCGCCCTCGCCCAGACGAAGGAACCGGCCAAGGTCGAGGAGCTGGTCTCCTTGACCCTCTCCGGAAAGGTGAGCCGCAACTACCTGGTCTACGGGCTCTTGTACTCGGCCCGGAACCCCGAGGGCACGGTCGCCTCCTGGGAGGCCGGTCAACGCCATTGGAAGGAGGTCCTCCAGGTCCTTTCCGGGACCCCGGTACTTTCCCAGCTCCCCGAGTTCGGGATCCCCGTTTGGGGGTTGAGCCGCCCCGCCGAGGTCCGCAAGTTCTTCCAGGACCAACCGCACCCGGAGATGGCCCGGGGGATCCGCAACGGGCTGGAGCGTCTGGCGATGAACGAGGACCTGCGGTCCCGTCTTCCGAAGGATTGAAGGGGCCATCCCGCGACCGGACCCGTGACGGGGAGGCCCCCCTTCCAGGCCACCGATGGATCTGGCCAGGGAACCTCCCGGCGGCTCGTGGCCGCCAGTTAGAGGCGCCGGGACCTGGCAGGGGCCGGAGGGCGGGACCTCCTCCCAGGGGGATCCCGTCCCCCGGCGACCGTCCAGATCCGCGGCACCCTTGTTCCTGGGGGGGGACCGGCCCTTGGCTCCCGAAGGGAGACGCGGTTCGGTGAAATCACGTTAACCAAGCCTTCAAGAAAGGGGCGTCCGGTGGCCGTCCCCAAGGGGGTCCCAGATGTTCGTGAGAGAGGTTCCCCCTCGGGCCGTCGCAGCCGCCCTGGGACCCACCCGGGAGACGGACCGTTCCCCCCTCCCTGAGCGGGACCGGGTTCGAGAGGGGGGGTGGGGCGATGGAGACCCCGCTGAGGTCTGATCGATGTACGACGTGGAAGTGATCGGGGCCGGGCCTAGTGGGAGCTACGCCGCCAACGCGTTGGCCCGAAGGGGCTTTTCTGTCCACCTGGTGGACCGGGCGACGTTTCCCCGGGACAAGCTCTGTGGTGGGGGGTTGACACGGAAGTCTCTCGGGCTCATCCGGGAGCTCGAGCCGTCGTTCGATAACTCCGGGCTGGCCGAGCCGATCGAACAGCTCTACCTGTTCGGCCCGGATGGAAAGACGGTCCGGGAGGCCCGGTTGCCGGTGGGCGAGGTCGCCCTCATCCGTCGCCGGGATTTTGATGCGTGGTGGAGGGACCGGGCCCTGGACGCGGGCGCGGAGTTCTCCCAACGCCCTGTCGGACTGGACGGGGCGCGGTTCCTGGTGGCGGCGGACGGGGCCGGGTCCTCGTGGGGACGCTCGATCCGGGGCCCTTTCCGCAACTCGGAGATCGCGGTCGCCACTGAGTGCCATGCCTCTGCGGACCTCCCTCCCTTCGCCGCGCTCCTGGTCTCCCCCAACGACGCAGGCTCCGGGTGGGGGTACTCCTGGCTCTTCGGTCGGTCCGACGGGGTCCTCGTCGGAACGGGTTACCGGCGCGACCAGGAGGGCGATCTCCCTGCCCTGAGAGGTCGGATCCTCCTGCTCAACCGCCGGTTCACCTCCGAGACCTGTTCCCGTTTCGACAACTGGGTCATCCCGCTCTACCACCCTCGACCCGCAGCCCAGGGCCGGGTGGCCCTCGTCGGGGATGCCTTGGGGGTGGCCGATCCGTTCCTGGCCGAGGGGATCGCGAACAGCATGGCCAGTTCCCGGGTCCTGGTGGAGAGCTTCGTGCGTCAGAAGGACTTCTCCCAGTACACCGCCGAACTGCACCGGCATCCCTACTTCCGGGCCATGCGATATTTCGAGTTCCTTCAGCAGGTCGTCGGGACGGATGGCGCAGCCGCGTTCCAGGCCTTGAGCTCCCCGGGGTTGTTCGAACGGCTCCGTCGGATGCTCTCTGACCCGGGGGAGGCTGCCTACCTTGCCTGGGGGTTTGCCTTGAGGCATCCGGTCACCGCGCTTCGGGCGCGCCGGACCCTCCGCGTCGCGGGACGAACCTCCCCGCCTGCTCCTTCCCTGATGCCGGGGCAGGACACGACGCCCGCCACGAACTCCAAGGAACCGCCCGCCCGCGCCTAAGCGTGCCTTTGGGGCTCCCCTGGGAACACCAACCCGGCAAGCCGGGATGGATGAAGAGGTAGGGCCGGGACCCGACCACGCCCCAGAGCGACCGCGACCCGCGGGTCCTCCCTCGCGCCCGGTCTAGGGGAGTGATGGGAGAGAGCGGCGGGGGTCCACCCGAGCTTTGGGCCCGGGGTGCCCACTGCGGGGCCCCGTTCCCCCGGACCTCCGAGAGGTGCGACGGGGGTCGTCCTGGGGGGCCAGGACAGACTCTTTCTCCCTTGGAGGAACGGAGCCCGGTACGGCCGGTGTCCGGGGGCCCAGGGTCCGCGGGAGCCCATCGCCAGAACTTGACGCGTGGGGGGGGAAGCTCGGCAGACCAAGTGAGGTCAGTCTGCGATCTCGAGGGTCACGGGGGCGTGGTCGGAGCCCATGACCCCTTCCAGGATCCCGGCCTTTCGGACCCGGGGGATCAGGGCCTGGGAGACCAGGCAGTAGTCCACTCTCCAGCCGATGTTGCGGCCCCGCGCGTTGGACCGATAGGTCCACCAGGTGTAATGGCCACCCTCCGTAACGAAGAGCCGGTAGGTGTCCACAAAGCCCAGCTCGAGGAAGTGCGAGAACCAGCCCCGCTCCTCCTGGGTGAAACCGGCGTTTCCCCGGTTTGCCGCCGGACGGGCCAAGTCCCGGTCCTCGTGGGCCACGTTGAGGTCCCCGCAGAGGATCACGGGGCGGGCCGGGACCAAGCGCATCACCCAGCGTTCGAGGGCCCGGTCAAAGGCCAGTTTGGCCTTCAAGCGGGCCAGATCGCGTTGTGCGTTCACGAAGTAGGCGTTCACGAGGCAGAGGCGGGGATAGACCAGGGTGGTCACCCGCCCTTCCCGGTCCAAGGACCTCACTCCCAGGCCGTGGATCACCTTCTCGGGAGGGGTCTGGACGAGGCTGAGGACCCCAGAATACCCGGGGCGGACCGCGGGGTTGAGGTAGGCGTGCCATCGCGGGGGACCCAACGCCTCCGGGATGGCCCGGGTCCGGGTCTCCTGGAGGAGGATGTGGGAGTACGTATCGGCCTTGATCGCATCGAGGAGACCCTTACCCAGGGCGCTCCGTAAGCCGTTCACGTTCCAGGAGAGGATCTTCATCGTCAAGCCAGAGGGACCCTTCAGGACTTGGCCTTTGTTCCTGCCGCGGTTGAGGGAGGGGGACGGTTAGCCCGGCGGCCTCCGCGCCGGATTCGGGACAGGCCGCGTAACTACGCAAGCCTGTGCGAGGGTGGGAGGGGAACGGGGCCCACCTTCGGCTACCTCTCGGGAGCGGCGCCGCCTCAAAGAGGCCGGAACCCCGCAGGCGGACCGCATCAGGGTCCCCTTCGCGACCGGTAGGGGAGGTCGGATAAGGGGCTGCGATCGGTCAACGGAACCTTACGGAACCTCTAAGACGGCACGTTCCCCGATCCTCCACATGCCGGGGAAGAAGATTCGGAGACCCGCGGCCCGGAGACCTTCTCCTAAACGGCCCGTGGCCAAGGCACGACCGGCCCCCGCCACCCTGCTCCCTTACAACGTCACCGTGGCCGACGTGATGAGCCGCTCTCCCCTGACCATCGGGAAGAGCGCCTCCCTCTACGATGCGCTCGTACTGATGCGGACGAACGGTATCACCGGCCTACCGGTGGTCGGGTCGGATGGGGACCTGGAAGGGGTGCTCAGCGAGCGCGACCTGTCGGGCGTATTGGGCCTCCCGATGACCTCCCGCGGGATGGAGGGGATGATGGATGTGCTCCTTCTGGACCTCAAGGAACAGCCCGAGCCGACTTTGCGAGGCTTTCGGGAGAGCCTTGAGGAAACGCAGGTGGGAGAGGTAGCCTCCCAGCCAGCCTACTCGATATCTCCAGATGCGCCGCTGGAAGCGGCCATGGAGCTGATGACCGAGAAGTCCATCCACCGCCTTCCCGTCCTGTCGGGAAGTCGGCTGGTCGGGGTGGTCACCACCCACGATCTCCTTCGTGCGGTCCTGCCTCTGATCCGACCCAAACGTTCGGGACGCCCCCACCGGAAGCGCCGCTGATTTCCAGGCCCCGGCCGAACCGCGGGTGCTCGTTAGGGAGGCGGTGGACCCCGCCGAGGGTTCCCCCCGGATCCTAGAGCCAGCCTTCACCCAGCGGGCCGTGCGTCCGGCAGCGCTTTCGGACAGGGGTCGCCCTCGGGAGCCTTACTTTCCAGGACCGCTTCCCTTCCCCCGGCAAGCGTCCCGGTGACTTCGGGTCCCGCGCCCTGCGCGGGCAGGGCCTGGGTCGATCCGCGCGTGCGCCGACGGGAGCGACGCGAAGGCAACCACGGCTTGGACCCCCTTCGAGCCTCCGGGCTCGCTCCGTCGGCTATCGTGGGTGGTCCCAATCAGAGAACCCTCGCGAGGACTCGTCTTCGAGGTCTGCTCCGGGATCGATCCCGGCGACCCCTGGGCGCACGCAAGGTCGGCCCCGAAGGGGATCAGCGGGCTGGACCCCTCGCATGCCTGCCCTCACGCTCGTGGAGGGGTCCCTGCCTCAGAACGCCAGTGTCCTGACCCCGGGAAGGGCGAGGCCGATGCCGGCGGAGGCCAAGAATCCCGCTGCGACGAAGTCCGTCAGGAGAGGCAGTCCCCAGACTTGTGACAGGGATCCCACCAGGACCGCTCCCACGGCCCCCGCTAGGCCAGCGAAAAGGTAGCTGTTGCCCGATATCCTGGCAAGCACGTCTGGAGCGAACCGACCCTGGGTGTAGCTCCAGAAGACCTCTGACCTTGTGGTGACGGCCACCCCCACGAATGTCCAGACGAAAAGTTGCAACGGGAGGATGTTTTGCGACACCTCGGCCGCGAGCATCCCTACCCCCGTGGCAGCGACCGCGGAGATCCCGAGGGTTCCTAGAGAGTCCCTTGGGTTGAGCCAGCCCAGGACGAGTCCGATGGCCATCCCGCCGAGCAGGTACACGACATAAAGCGTGGCATACAGCCCCTGGGAGTCGTCGAAGTATCGCCCGACGTAAAGGGGTAGGAGAAGCAGCGGGGCCGAAACGAAGAACCCGTAGGAGAACTGAAGGATGGCCAAGTGGCGGAGCCCCTTCCCGGCCTCCCCTCGGTAGTGCCTCCAGCCCTCCAAGAACCCCTGAAGGTACCGATGCCTCTGGACGCGCGCGGTCAGGATAGGGAGGGGAAAGGCGAGGACCGTCCCCGCAAGGAGTAGACCTGCGTAGAAGTAGGCCCCTCCGGTGGCCCCGAAGAGGGCCAGGACGAGACCTGCCGTGAAGAAGAGGGCGACGTCCACGGCCCCCCCCAGGGCTGTTCCCAGACCGGAGACCGCGAAGAGGTTCTCCTTCCCGAAGAGCAGACGTGTCGCGGTCGAGTCCGCCGCCCAGGTCAGGTCCCAGAGAGCGGCAAGCAGGACCACGATCGCGACGAGAATCGGTACGGTGAGGTACCCGAGGGCGAAGGTCAGCCCGAGGACGAGCGAAGCGGCCGCCTGGATCGGGTAGCACACCACGTAGACCCATCGCTTGTCCTGGACCCGGTCGATGACGGGGCCCGCCAGGAGGGTCAGGGTGTAGACGGCGGTCTCGATCCCGATGAGGACCCCGGCGAGGAAGACCCCGCCCGTGAGCCGATACGAGAGCCAGAGGATGGTGCCCAAGTACACCGAGTATCCGATGGACGCGGAGGTCCCTCGGGCGGTGAGCAGGATGAAGGTCCGGTCATGCAGAAGGGACCACGGGCCCCGGACCTTGCGCTCGGGGGTGCCTTTCAAGTTGGGTCCAGGGCCATACCGGCTTTGGGTCACCGGCGCTCCCGTTGGTGGGACGGGCATTCCCTTCATCAACGATCGGGTTTACAAAGCTCATACCCCGGCCCGTCCGGATCGGTGTCCCTTCCCCAAGAACCCCGGCCTTCGGGGAGTCCACCCCCACCCGAAGGCCGTCTCCGGTGGGCTCCTCCCCTCCGCGCTTCTGGACCCCCGAGAGCGCCACCACAGGGATGCCACTCGCTCTATCTCCCACGTCGCGAGAGAGGGATCCGGTAGGGAACTCACTGCAATGGGCTTTGGAACCACTCCGTGCCGACAGCGTCATCTCCCGTCCCCGGCACGACCACCGTGGGGAGCGTCCGGCCTCGGACGCACTCCCTGGCCGAAGACCAATGCCTCGCCTCGCGGTCAGGGAGGCAGGCTCCTACCTCCATGAGGGGTCGCCCCTTCGTCCCACGAGGCAACGCGTGCTGACGCGCCGGTTGGAAACCGGACGGGTGCGCTCCATCCCCAGAGGAAGGCCCGTGATCCACCTTGAGAGGTATCACTGTCATGGATCTTGGCATCGCCCGGTCCTTCGGCAGCGTGGGGCACTACCCTTCCTCGTCTTGATCTCGACTATCCTCAACCACCGTACCCGGGACGAAGCGACCGCTCGGGTGACAATTCGTTTGAAACACGCCTTCCCAACGCCAGTGGCCCTCTCACGGGCCAGCGTCCCACGCATCCGCTCGCTGATCCACGAGCTGGGACTCTCTGAGGTGAAGGCCACCGACCTCGCGAAAGCGGCTAGTTCTACTGTGTCATAAACATCAGGCGACCCCCGGATAATCCTTGCGACGCGAAGTCGGAAACCGCCACGATCCGGTATCGACCGCCCTCGTACGCAGAGGTGCGGGATCGCGCGAGGCGGACGGCGGCCCGTGGTCGTCGTTCTCGGGGTGCTCCTGTTCGTTGTCCCTTGGGGGCTCGCGGCGGCCGATCGACGACGAGCGCGGAAGGAGCTCCCATAGCCACGGGGGTCGGACACGACCTCGGAGTACTGTCGGGAGGTTCTCCACGGGCCGAACAGGGACTGCGGAGCATCTGGAACCCGGTGCGCCCTATCGCCTTCTGATCCATCGGGCGAACGCGGCGGCCGCTGTGCGTCCGCCCCGCGTGCGGCGAGCCCTCAGCAACAGGCCTTGTCGCCCGGAGCGGCCGAGAGAACGTTCGACCCGGGGATCCCGAGATCCTGGTGCGTCGGCATTCGCCCGGACTTGGCCTTCGAGTACGTGACCTTCCCGTTCTGCTTGATTTCGAAGGAACCCGAAGGGCCCGGGGTCAGCACGAGGCGGAATCTCGCATCATGCGCGTGCTGCGCCAGCAATCCCTGGATCAACGGCATGGCGTCCGGTAGGTAACACGCCACGCAGAAGTCCATCGAATACTCGGACACGTTCGCCGGTTGGGTGAGACTCCTTTCGGTCATGGTGTTCGCTTTAAGAAGTGAAGTGATTTAACCTCTAGCTACTTGGGTACGTAGCGAATGCCGCGGGACGAGCCTCTCCAGTGTGCCTGCCCTCCCATTGCCCTTAGCGACGTCGTGGGCAAGAAGTGGGCGACGCGCGTCGTGACGCTCCTGGGCAGTCACGGCCCGCTGGGATTCGGCCGACTGCACGCGGCCCTGCCCCGCGTGAGCCCGACCACGCTGGTCTCCACCTTACGCGAGCTTGAGCACGGTCACCTCGTGGTCCGGGTGCCCGTTCCCGGAGACGGGCGCTCCCGCGGGGAGTATCGCCTGACCCCCGATGAAGAGGCACTGTACCCTTCCTTGCTTCCGTTCGCCCGATGCCTCCGCGGTGCGCTTGAGCGGACGGCCGACTGTGCCCCGGGTTTCCCGCCCCACACGGCACGAACCCGTCCCGAGTAGTTTCGGGCTCACTGCTCACGAGCACCGAAGCGGATCCGGTCCGTAGGGCTGCGCGAAAGACCGTTCCTCCCGCGTTCGCCCCGGTCGGGAGTTTGGGCGGAGGCGCTCTCGGCCGAGTGACCCTTCTGGGCAACTGCGCGGGCCTTCCCTCACGGGGCCGCGGCACCGCTTGCCGGTGCCTCCGAGCGGGAGTGCCGGGAGAACCCTTTTGCCCAGGCGCCGAGCCCGTTGCTTCCGGCGAGGTAGGCCGACGAGGCCAGGAATGCGGCAAGCGCCCACTCCCACAAGATTTCGCTCGACCCGAAGAGGCCAGATAGCACGGTTTCGGACCTCCCGGAGCGTTGCGCGCGGTCAAGGCCCCCGTTTCGGACGGGATGCGAACCCGTCTTGGACTTATGTGGGGCCGCCATCCGGAGGTCGAGGGTGACATGGCGGCTCCGAGTCCTCCAGTGAAGCCGAGGTCGATCTTTGACGTCTTCCAGGACATCAAGAAGTCGGTGGTCTTTCTTGGAGAGCCTGGGCCAACCGGCCCAGTCATCAGGGCGACGGGGTTCATCATAGACGTCGTCAACGTAACCCACCTCGTGACCGCTCGGCACGTCCTCGTCGACCCCAAGGGGAAGCGAGTTGATGAGAATCTAACGGTGTTCTTCAACCTCAAGAGTTACGGGGTCAGTAGCCGATCGATAAACGAAGTCAGACGACGCCTGGGGATTGACTGGATCATAGCGGGCGATGGGTCGTCTGACATCGCGATGATTCCATTCGGGCTCAATCAGATCGAGGACGACGTGCTGCGCATCCCCCGGGAGATCTGGAAGCCCGTCGACCAGGTTCTCGAGGCCACTGATTTGTTCTTTCTTGCCTACCAGCCCGGTGCCCTGCCGACAAACAAGGTCGCGCCGGTCATGAGGGCTGGTATGGTTAGCCGGTTGAACGAAGATCGGACCTTCTACATGGACGGTCCGGCGTTCCCCGGGAATAGCGGATCCCCAGTGTTCATTCGCCCGTCCCCCGCCCGGTTCTTGCAGACCGGAACCGTTCTCGGCCAAGATCCGCTCGCGTTCGGGTTCGTCGGACTCGTAGGCGAGTACATCACCTACCAGGACATTGCCATCAGTCCCCAGACCGGACGACCCCGCGTTCTTTTCGAAGAGAACACGGGTCTCACCCGTGTTTGGTCCACGGATCACCTGCGTGAGTTGATTGACTCGACACCGTTCACGAACCAGATCGAGGGCCTGCGTAGGAGGGGCGCCATCCCATAGAACACCCATTGATAGAGTGGTTGCGACTGCGCCCTGATTACAGGCAGCGCCTGATAGAGGAACGACCGCGATAAGCGCGCAAGGAGGCGAGCGGAGGATACGCCCACAATCCCCCCAACGCGGTTTCAGCCGTGTGTTACCTCCCCCACCTCCCCCTGAAACTATCGTCCGAAGAGGATGGAATCGCCTCTCGAAAATCTACCGACCGCCGGGAGTAAGTCTGATTGCTTTCACCACTCCCAAGGTCAGTATCGAGAGTGGCTCAGCCCTTTAGCCGAGAGTCTGGTGCCCGGTACGCCGGTACTAGATCTCGGCTGCGGAACCGGTGAGCCGGCGAGCAGGGGACTGGCGAAACACTTCGATGTCACGGACGTCGACCTATCGGAAGTGATGATCCGACGGGCTCGCAAGCCCGTGCCACGTGACCGCTTCATCCGAGCCGATATGACTATGATGAGATTCCCGACCGAGTCATTCGGAGCGGTCGTCTCGCTCTACGCGGTCATCCACGTCCCACTGGCAAAGCAGAGGCCCCTTCTGACGCGCATTCACTCGTGGCTCGCCCCTCGAGGACTCTTTCTTGCCATGCTGGGTCATGAGGCATGGGAGGGAACACAACGAGGGTGGCTTGGAGTCGACACCCCCATGTTTTGGAGCCATGCGGACGCGGCCACGTACCGCCAATGGCTGCAGGAGATCGGCTTCACGGTCCTGCGTCAAGAATTCATCCCTGAAGGGGACAGTGGCCACGAACTCTTCCTAGCACGAAAGCG
The DNA here is from genome assembly GCA_021827405.1 of Thermoplasmata archaeon. Classification (GTDB taxonomy): domain Archaea; phylum Thermoplasmatota; class Thermoplasmata; order Lutacidiplasmatales; family UBA184; genus JAKATE01. Next base: position 501 of record JAKAVY010000027.1, on the reverse strand, counting down.
CGCGCGAAGTGAACGCAGAGGGCAAACGCGAGGGACGAGACCGAGGGCCGCATGAACGAAACCTCCCGGCTGGGGTGGACGGAACCTGCACCCGAGACCCCGCGGGCGAGTACGAAGTCCTGAGATTGAAGTCATCGAACTGCCACCGGGCTCACTTGATCCTGGCGATTCAGGGTTCCAGTCAATGTCAACGCTCAGGGTAAGTCGCCTTCGAGGCGTGCCAATCGTCGACCGAAGCGATTGGCGGATTGACATCGATCTGCCAGAACAACGCGTTGAACATTCCCCTGTGTTGCAGCTCATCCTCCACCACGTGCCAGAGGGCGTCGACAATCGGAAACCTTCCCTCGGAGATCTTCCCATCCTCCGAAAAGCGGCAGACCACTTCCTTCGTGAGGCTCGCCTGGTCGAGGGAGACGAGGTACTCTGTCGTGACTCTTCCGGCTCGGGCCACCTGCTCCGTCAACTCGTCGGCGGTCAGGTCGCGTGCGGGCAGGGGTT